>CAVIKQ010000124.1:0-5034 GCA_963643305.1 Eggerthellaceae bacterium | reverse complement strand
GGAGAGGATTATGTCAGAGACTTTCCAGCTATGGAGAGACCTTTTGAATATTCCCGATAACTACGAAATAATCCTTCTTGGCGGTGGAGCATCTACACAGTTCTTTGAGGTTCCTGCCAACCTGATGGAGAAAAAAGCTGCATACCTTCAGACAGGCGTATGGGCTAAAAAAGCCGCAAAAGAGGCCAAACTGTTTGGCGAGGTTGAGATAGTTGCCTCATCGGAGGACAAGAACTACACATATATCCCTAAAGGATATACCATCCCTAAGGATGCAGACTATTTCCACATTACAACCAACAACACCATTTACGGTACAGAGATTAAAGAGGACATAGACTGCCCTATCACCTTGGTAGCAGATATGTCATCAGACATTATGAGCCGTCCTGTAGATGTTACCAAATATGGTATGATTTACGGTGGAGCACAGAAGAATGTAGGCCCTGCAGGTGTAACCTTTGTTATCATCAGAAAAGACCTGCTTAACAAGGTAAGCCGCCAGAACCCTACAATGGTTAACTATGCAACACATTGTCCCGATGAGGCTAAGAACAAATCTATGTTCAACACCCCTCCTGTATTCCCTATCTTTGTTATGCACGAGACTCTTAAATGGGTTAAAGAACAGGGCGGTGTAGCAGAGATGAACAGACGTAACAACGAGAAAGCCAATCTTCTTTACGGAGAGATAGACAGAAACCCTATGTTCAAAGGTACAGCAGTTAAAGAGGACCGTTCAATCATGAACGTATGCTTTGTTATGGCCGATGGTTACGAGCAGTACGAGCAGGAGTTCCTTACATACGCAAAGGCACAGGGTATGGTTGGTATCAAAGGCCACCGTTCTGTTGGCGGTTTCCGTGCATCTATCTACAACGCCTGTACACTTGAGGCAGTTCAGGCACTTGTTAACTGCATGAGAGAGTTTGCAGAATCTAAAGGTGTTAAATAATTGAGGAGGAGAAAAAGATGAAAGTACTTGTTGCTACAGAGAAGCCCTTCTCAAAAGTTGCAGTAGAGGGGATTAAAAAGATAGTAGAAGATGCAGGTTACGAATTTGCCGCATTGGAGAAATACAGCTCTGCAGATGAGCTTCTAAAAGCAGTTGTAGATGCAGACGCACTTATAGTTCGTTCAGACAAAGTTACAAGAGATGTTGTAAACGCAGCCAAGAACCTTAAAATTGTAGTAAGAGCCGGAGCAGGATTTGACAACTTAGACCTTGCAGCCTGCACAGAGAGGGGCATTGTTGCCATGAACACTCCGGGCCAGAACTCAAACGCAGTGGCAGAGCTTGCAATCTGCTTTATGATTTATATGTCAAGAAACCAGCTTACCCCGGGTACAGGCTCTGAACTTAAAGGCAAGACCCTTGGAATACAGGCATACGGGCATGTTGGCAGACTTGTGGCAGATCACGCAAGAGGTTTTGGAATGAAGATTATGGCATTTGACCCGTTTGTTCCTGCAGAGGCAATGGAGAAAGAGGGAGTTATAGTTGCCAAAAATCTTAAAGACCTCTACTCAAACTCAGATTTTGTTTCATTGCACATACCTGCAACAGAAGAGACCAAGAACTCCATAGGCTACGAGCTTCTTTCGCTCATGCCAAAGGGAGGTTGCCTTGTTAATACCGCTCGTAAAGAGGTTATCAATGAGGAGGGTCTTATAAAAGCTCTCACAGAGAGAGAGGATTTGAAATATATCACAGACGTTGCAACTGCCAACCATGCTGCAATAGCAGAGCAGTTTGGCAAACGTGTCTTTGGTACCCCTAAGAAGATGGGAGCCGAGACAGCTGAGGCCAACATGAATGCAGGTCTTGCGGCTGCGAGTCAGATTGTGGATTTTTTTAGGACAGGGAATACAAAATTCCAACTCAACAAGTAAAAACAAAAAAATTGCTTAAAAAGGGAATTTCTGTGTTATACTCACTTTTTAAATCCTCACGTAGCCTAAGTACGCTCCGGTATTAAAAAGTTCGCAAGCCTTGAAATTCCTCTTTTTAGCCAAATTTTTGAGGAGGAATGAATTTTTATAGAAAAATTACTCTCTGAGAAAAGTGCACAATTTTTATGATAAGAAAGTTGCTTAAAACCTTTTAGCCAACTTTTTAAGGATGAATGAATTTGTAAACAAGGAAAAAAGTATAAAACGATAACATGGTAAAAGTAAAACCATTTGCAGCTATAAGACCTCCAAAGGCAATTGTAAAGGAGGTAGCTTCGCGTCCATACGACGTTCTTAACTCGCAAGAGGCACAGGCAGAAGCAGGGGAGAAATCTCTACTTCATATTATAAAACCGGAGATAGACTTTAATCCTATCATAGACGAGCACTCACAACCTGCTTACGACAAGGCTGTTGAGAACTTTAAGAAATGGCAGGAGAGAGGCTGGTTGGTTCAGGATCCGGAAGAGTACTACTATGTATATGCCCAGACAATGGATGGACGTACTCAGTACGGTCTTGTTGTTGGAGCAAACGTAGAGGATTACCTTACCGGCAAGATTAAAAAGCATGAGCTGACCCGTAAAGATAAAGAGGAGGACAGAATGATTCATGTTAGGATTCAGAATGCCAACATTGAGCCTGTTTTCTTTGCTTATCCCGATAATGCCGAGATTAATGCCATAGTAGAAAATGTTGTAAAGAGCAAACCTGCAGAGTATGACTTTGTTGCAGAGGATGGCTTTGGACATCATTTCTGGGTAATAGATGACAGAAAGACCATAAACAAGATAACAGAGATTTTTGCAGGTATCCCTGCATTCTATGTTGCAGACGGCCATCACAGAACAGCAGCTGCCGCTCTTGTTGGCGAGGAGAAGAGAAAACAGAATCCTCACCATACAGGAAATGAGGAGTACAACTACTTTATGGCTGTTGTATTCCCTGAGAGCCACCTTAAGATTATAGATTACAACCGTGTTGTAAAGGATCTTAACGGAATGACTCCGGAGCAGTTCCTTGAGGCTCTTAAAAAGGATTTTGATGTTGTAGAGAAGGGGACGGAGATTTACAAACCAAATCATCTGCATAATTTCTCCATGTATCTTGGCGGAAAATGGTATTCATTGCAGGCTAAGCCGGGAACATACAACGATTCGGACCCTATAGGTGTTCTCGATGTTACTGTCCTTTCTAATCTTGTATTTGACAAATTGTTAGATATTAAAGATTTGAGAACCTCAAAGAGGATAGACTTTGTAGGCGGCATTCGCGGTCTTGGCGAACTTAAAAAACGTGTGGATTCGGGTGAGATGGTTGCAGCATTTGCTCTATATCCTGTCTCTATGAAACAGCTGATTGATATTGCAGATACCGGCAACATCATGCCTCCTAAGACCACATGGTTTGAGCCTAAACTACGTAGCGGTCTGGCAATACACAAGTTAAACTAATTTCTGTTTTTTATAATTCAAGAATAGGATGTCTGAAATTTCGGATGTCCTATTTTTGTTTAAAATTTTGCATCTGCTCTCGGCTGAATCGTTTATTTTGAACTTCGTTCACAATCACTACGCCTCGGCATAGTCAAAATAAATTTTGCATCTGCTCTCGGCTGAATCGTTTATTTTAGGCTGCGTCTACAATCACTGCGCTTTGGTATAATTATTTGGTAAAAGGTTTTACTGTATATGTTAATACTATTTTGTATATTTGCCAAAGTTTAACAGCTTAGGCAAGCAATAAAAAATTGGATATCATGAAAGAGAAATTATCGGGAAGCAGAAAATTATTAAACAGCGCGTTGGCAGCAGCAGTAATGGCAATGTTCTGCACAGGCACAAATATAGCAATGGCGCAAGAGCCAAATAAAGGTGTAATTGCAGATTCCACTCCCGTACATCGCGCACAAGTTGTAGAGCATCTTAACGTTAGACCTCTATACAATATTACGGAGAAAGGGCTTGTAAAGAGTGTTGCAAACGCAGATGGAAAGAAAACAGAGCTTACGGTGTTCAAACCGGAGCTTGTTTTTAAGGGTAAATATGAGGTCTTGACAGACAACGGG
This sequence comes from Eggerthellaceae bacterium, assembly GCA_963643305.1. Taxonomy (GTDB): domain Bacteria; phylum Bacteroidota; class Bacteroidia; order Bacteroidales; family UBA932; genus Egerieousia. Next base: position 1,013 of record CAVIKQ010000124.1, on the reverse strand, counting down.
GAGCAAAGGTTCTCTGTGCGAAATACAAGAATTGGGTTTAGAGGGGGAATGAGCAGCCGATTTGAGTACAAGTTTTTATTGGAGCTGAGCAACAACGGCAACTTTAATGTATTGGATCTGTTTTTGAAATACAAGGCAACCGACAGATTGTCTTTTACGGCAGGACAGGTTAGTTTGCCTCTCTTTAACAACTACACTATATCTCCTAACGCCTTGGATTTTGCAAACAGGCCGTTTGTGGGCAAGTTCTTCAACTCTACAAGGGATATAGGTTTTGCAGCCGGATATGATATAAAAAAGGATGGGTTCCCTATTACAGCGGAATTGGGTATATATGGCGGTAAAGGCACAAACAAGGCAGAATGGAGCGAAGCTCCTGCTTTTGGTGCCAGAGTTTCATTTGGCAGCATGAAACAGGGGCTTAGAGTTACTGCAAAAGGGCTGAGAATTAAATCGTCTGACAAGTCTGACAATTATATATGGGGTGGCGATTTACGATACCTTAAAAACAATTTCAAGGTTGAAATGGAGGCTATGGGCAAGTATAATAAATTCAGCGAATTGCATCTGTTCTCTTATTACACTCAGTTTTTCTATACAATTCCTGTGGAGAACAGTTCTCTGCTCTCAGGTGTTCAGCCGGCTCTTAGGTGGGATCAGATTGGGGAGGAGACTTTAGAGCGTGGTTTTGCGGTGAGCAGAATAACCGGCGGTATCAATTTTAATCTCAAGAGCGGAAACTATAGGACTGTTGTAAGGCTCAACTATGAACATTTCTTTAACAAAGGCGAGATTAAGACTATTACCACTCCCCAAGATACTATGAATAAGTTTACTGCCGAGCTAATGTTCTGCTTTTAATAGAGATATTTTTCGTTGTACCAAGTGGGAGAGCAGGTGGCAGTGGCAGTATATACGAAAAGAGCACCAACATTCTCATGTTGATGCTCCCCTCGAATTTGGCGGTTACCTACTCTCCCTGCTCAGAGGTCTTCGCTTGGTGCAGGTGCTAT
>CAVIKQ010000123.1:0-5110 GCA_963643305.1 Eggerthellaceae bacterium | reverse complement strand
GTTTTTCACTCCGCGTCAATCAACTGCTTATGCCTTCAATCAGCTTGAAACGGCTAAGTCGTCCCTTTTAGTATGCTTTGCATCCTAACGGTCCTTCAACAGACGCCGTTTCTTATAAGCTGCTTTCGGCAACGCTTTTCCGTTGATTGACAAGTCGTTCATAACTGTTTATGAATATGTGCACAACAGCCAACGATAATAATACTAACGTGAAATAAAGGTGTCTATAGCAATTTCAGGTTAATACGGAGCCGCTTTAAATCTACATCCAATACCTTTACTGTAACATGCTGATGCAGCTTTACAACCTTGGTTGGGTCTGTTACCCGTCTGTCTGAAAGCTGTGATATATGAATAAGTCCGTTCTGCTTAATGCCAAAGTCTACAAAAGCCCCAAAGTTTGTAATATTGGTAATTATGCCCGGGAGCTCCATCCCAACTTTAAGATCCTCTATGGTATGAATATCGGAGGCAAACTCTAACACTTTAACCGTTGTACGGGGGTCTCGTCCCGGTTTGGCAAGCTCGTTCTTTATATCGTTCAGGGTAGGGAGCCCTACCTCCTCTGTTACATATCTCTCTATATCTATAGAGTCTGCTATCTCCTTTTTGCCAACAATCTCGCTTAGGGAGAGCCCAAGGTCTTTGGCCATTCTCTCTACAAGAGCATATCTTTCCGGGTGTACTGCCGAGTTATCCAATGGGTTGACTGCTCCTGGAATCCTTAAGAATCCTGCAGCCTGTTCAAATACTCTTGGCCCAAGCCGCTTAACTTTAAGCAGATCTTCTCGGGACGAAAAAGCTCCGTTCTCTGTTCTGTAGTCCACTATGTTCTGGGCAGTGACAGGCCCGATGCCTGAGACGTATGAGAGCAGATGCTTACTGGCGGTATTGAGGTTTACCCCTACCGTGTTTACGCAGCTTTCAACCACATCATCCAATTTCTCTTTGAGCAGTGTCTGGTCTACATCGTGCTGATACTGCCCCACACCTAACGATTTTGGGTCTATCTTTACCAATTCTGCCAACGGGTCCATGAGCCTGCGCCCAATGGAAACAGCCCCTCTTACTGTAATGTCATAGTTGGGGAACTCATCTCGTGCTGCCTGGGATGCAGAGTAGATAGATGCTCCGTCCTCGCTTACAGAGTAGACTTTTATCCCTTGCGGAAGGGATAGTCTCTTTATAAAGGCTTCGGTCTCTCTGCTTGCCGTGCCGTTACCTATGGCAATAACCTCTATCTTGTATGATTCAATCATGTTAGAGAGCTTTTTCATTGCCATCACCTTTTCATTTACGGGGGGATGCGGGTAGATAGTATCGTTATGTAGCAGATCTCCTCTTTCGTTAAGGCATACAACCTTGCAGCCTGTTCTAAAGCCGGGGTCTATGGCTAATGTGCGTTTCATCCCTACAGGTGCGGCCAAAAGCAGTTGCCGCAGGTTCTCTCCAAATACCTTTACAGATTCTATGTCTGCACGCTCTTTTGCAGAATTGATTGCCTCATTCTCTATGGATGGGTGCAGCAGTCTCTTGTATGAATCCTCTGCCGCCTCATCTAACTGTTTAAAGAGTTCAAAGCTGCTGCATCTCTCCCCTCTGTAGAGGAAACGGTTTATAATCTTCTTGCAAATATCGCTGTCGCATGTTAATGATACCTTTAATATGCCCTCATCTACACCTCTTAATATGGCAAGCACTCTGTATGACGGAATTCTGGCTATGTCTCCGCTGTATGAGAAATAGTTCCGGTATTTCTCCCCCTCCTCCTCCTTCTCTTTTACTATCTTGGAATCGAGAATTGCTTTTTTGTTGTAGAAGTTTCTCAGCTCTTTTCTAATATCTGCGTTTTCGGATATTTTCTCGGCTATTATATCTCTTGCACCGGCAAGTGCCTCCTCTGCTGTTGAGACAGTATTGTTGATATAGCTCTCAACAGTCTTTTTAAAGTTTGGTATGTTCAGGGTAAGCATCAGCTCTGCCAACGGCTCCAACCCTTTCTCCCTTGCTATTGTGGCTTTTGTTCTGCGTTTTGGCTTAAACGGAAGGTATATATCCTCCAATGTCTGAATATCTATACAGTCGTTAATGCTCTTCTCCAACTCCGCTGTGAGTTTATCCTGTTCGGATATAGATTTGAGCACGGCTGTTTTGCGCTTGTCGAGCTCTGTAAACCGGTTCCATTCATATTTTATCTCTATAACCTGCACCTCATCCAAGCGTCCGGTGCGCTCTTTTCTGTATCTGCTTATGAATGGGACTGTTGCTCCCTCTTCCAATAGCTCTATTGTATGCTCAACCTGCCACTCTTTAATGTTGAGCTTGTCTGCTATGACCTGTATATACCGTTTATCCATACCTACCTGTTTTGTGCTTCTGCTGTTAATATGATTTGCAAGGGGCGTGTTAATCGTGGGAAACCTGCTGGAGTTTTGTTCTGTATGCAGAGAAAATCTTTGATTTTGAGACAAATCCCAAATATTTTCCGTGCGAGTCTACAACCGGAAGATTCCATGCCCCTGTTGCTTCGAACTTCTCCATTACGCTTTCCATCTTCTCATCCTCCATTACTATTGTGGGGGCGGCTCTTTCGTAATCGTCTATTGTTGTTGTCTCATATTTGTCCCTGTTGAACATAACCTCTCTAACATCATCCAAGAAGAGTACTCCGTTGATATGTTCGTTTTCATCTATAACAGGGAATATGTTTCTGCGTGATTGTGCAATTATCTTTACCAAAGTGCCAAGACTTGCCCCAACAGGTACAGGTATAAAATCGTTCTCTATAAGGTTGCCGGTCTTTAACAGGGTAAGAACCGCCTGGTCTGAGTCGTGTGTAAGCAGGTTGCCCTGTTTGGCTATCCGTTTGGTATAGATTGAATATGATTCAAAGCATCTTATTGTGCCGTATGAGATAACAGATGTAATGATGAGCGGCATAAGCAGATCGTACCCTCCGGTAATCTCCGCTATGAGAAATATTGCCGTGAGTGGGGCTTGCATAACGCCGGCCATGAGCCCGGCCATCCCCACAAGCACAAAGTTGGTTTCGGGAAGTGGATGAATACCTGTAAGGTTAATAAGTCTTACCACTACGTAACCGAGCACTCCTCCCATAAAGAGGGTAGGGCCGAATGTTCCACCTACGCCTCCTCCTGCATTGGTAAAGGTCATTGTAAATACCTTAACAAGGAAAACCAAGAGGAAAAATACCGGAATCATCCATGGGGTGCTAAGGTAATCCATTATAAATGAGGTCCCTATGGCATCTGTGGGCTTGTAGTTTAGCAGCCCGGTAAGACACTCGTACCCCTCTCCGTAAAGGGGAGGAAATATAAAGATAAGCACTCCAAGGCTTACGGCAGAGATGAGCCACCTTTTGTAAGGGCCTGTGATAGAGCTTATTTTATCTTCCATGCTTAATGTTACTCTTGTAAAATACAATGAGCCGAAACCGCAGACAACTCCAAGTATTATGTAGAAGATAATGTTGTCCATACTAAACGGAAGTGTCTGGTTTGAGAAGGATACCATGTTCCCCAAAAAGAAGTATGACACTACCGTGGCTGTAACGGATGATATTGCCAATGGGAGTATGGAGGTCATAGACATATTGAACAGCAGAATCTCCAATGTGAACAATACTCCTGCAAGCGGTGCTTTAAAGATACCTGCCACCGCACCGGCGGCTCCGCACCCTAACAGTATGGTTATATTCTTGTAGGAGAGCCCCATTACCTGCCCTATGTTTGAACCTATTGCTGCACCGGTATATACGATTGGGGCCTCGGCTCCCACAGAACCGCCAAAACCAATGGTTACGGAACTTGCGGCCATGGAGGTCCACATGTTGTGTTTTTTTATCTTGGATTCGTTCTTGGAGACTGCAAGCAGCACTTTGGTAACGCCATGGCTTATATTGTCTTTAACAATGTAACGTACAAACAGCATAGAGAGCAGCATACCTATGCCGGGATAGATAAGATAGAGAATACTGTCTGTTGGGGTATTGAACCATCCGGTAAGGATATATCTTACAAAATGAATGAGTTGCTTTAGGAACACTGCTGCAAAACCGCTTCCCAACCCAACAAAGAGAGCCAGGACGGCAAGCATGGAGCTTTCCGGCAAGGCATACAGGTACCTCTTAATCTTTTCGAAAGTTAGTTTAAGCATACTAAAAAACGGCTTCCCGATTGCAAACATACGCAAAAAAGAGTCATTATACATACTTTATATATACTTTGGTCTATAAAAGCTCTCTGCTACAATACCTGTGTGGAGTTTCTGTACTCGCCCGGTGTAACGCCGGCATTCTTTTTAAAGTATTTGCCAAAGGCAGACGGTGTTGAAAAGTTCAGATAGTCTGCTATCTCCATAATGCTTTTGCTTGAGCATTTAAGCATGGATTTGGCCTCTGTTATAATGAATTTGTTGAGCCACTCCATTACGGTGGCACCGCTTGATTCCTTTGTAACTGCGGATAGATATTTTGGAGAGATACATAACTTCTCTGCATAGAACTCTATGCTGCGCTCTGTAAGATAGTTCTCCGCTGCAATGGAGATAAATCTCTTGAATATGTCATCCTTTCTTGTAAGTTTTTCAACAACAACCCCTGCGTTGGTCATCTTTTTAGAGACTGCTTGCCTTATGGTACTTAACAGAAGTCTCAGGGAGTATGATACCATCTCTTTGCTTACACATCCCTCCTCCTGATTAAGCAACAGATTGATTACATTTATAATCTGCTTTACCAATTCGGCTTCTGCGTTGTCTAATACCACAAGTTGTGAGGATAAAACCTCCATCATTAATTTTACCGATATTTGAGGGGAATAGGTGCTGTCCTCAATGGCTCCCGGCTTTATCATGAATGCAGTAAACTCAACGTCGCTCTCGTTACCCATAAAGGTAATGGTCCCCGGATAGATAAAGGCTACGCTGTTTTCAACTATTTTAAGCTCCTTGAAATTGGAGTATAGTGTTGCCGAGCCTTTGGTGCACACGGTAATTATAAGGGCACGTGTTCTTATGGGGATTTTAAGAAATTCATTTATCTTGCCCCTTATCTGGCTGTCTCTTATTATTGTAAGGCCATGCATGGTAG
>CAVIKQ010000122.1:0-5129 GCA_963643305.1 Eggerthellaceae bacterium | reverse complement strand
ATACAATATGGTGTCACCTGTTTTATTGTTTAACCGGCTCTGAATAATGAAAGATTGTGCTATATTCGCAAGTGATATTGGAAACGCAAAGGTCCAATCCGGTTATCATATTCATAATATGAGAAAAGAGAGCGAATTTTTTTCTTATGCAAAAAAAGACAACGCAGCGTTTGAGCAGATGTACAATACGCACCACAAAAGGATAACCTGTTTTGCGCATTGTTATATAGGCGATTGGGAGGAGGCTCGCAACATTACGCACGATGTCTTTGTCTCTCTGTGGAAAAGGAGAGACTCATTAGACTATGATAACAATATATTACCATTCCTATATACATGTACAAAGAACAGTTGTCTTAATTATCTGCGGAAACAGAACTACCAAAAGCAATACTCGGAATATACGGTAAAGCAGAAAACAGACTATCTCAACAGGATAGCATTAGAGAATACCAACTCTTTAGATATATACAACACAGATGTGGAGCAGATATTTCTAAAGGGTATCAACAAGATGAAGCCAAAGGTGCGGCGTACTTTTCTTCTTAGTAGAATGAAAGGGATAAAGAACAAGCAGATTGCAGTAGTTGAAGGGATAACCGAGAGTGCGGTTGAAGCAAGGATAAGTTCTGCTTTAACTGTTATGAGAAAACTACTAAAGGATTATCTTTAATATACACAAAGCCAATATTGCAGGTTATGAAGAAATATACATTGATAAAATATTTTAGAGGAGAAGCATCGGACAGCGAGATAGACTCAATTATTGAGTGGATTAACAGCTCCCCTCAAAACAGGAGCTATTTTGCAGAGCAAAAAGCATTATATACGGCTCTTGAATCTTTAGAACTTAATGATTCCAACCAACAGGCAAATAATCTCACTGCCAAAAAATTCGGCCACATATCTTCAGTAAAATATACAGCTGCCGCAGTTATTGCAACTATCTGTTTCCTTGCGGGTTTCTGGATTAACAACGGCAACGACAAAAGTAATAAAGATATTCAACTGATTGCCGAATCAAAAACAACTGTTCCGCTAAAGCACAGCCTTTACACAGAGAAAGGGGTTAAAGGTTTTATTACACTTCCCGACAGTTCACGTGTCTGGCTCAACTCTGATTCAAGAATATCCTATCCCGATGAGTTTACAGGAGAGAGGCGCATTGTAAGGCTGAGCGGAGAGGCATATTTTGAGGTCACTGCAGATTCATTACACCCAATGGTAGTGCTCACCAACAAGGATTTTATGATAGAGGTTCTTGGAACAACCTTTAATATAAGAAGCTATGAGAATGATGCCACTGCAGAAACAACGCTTTATACCGGAAAGATTAAGATGTATTACAAAGACCGCATGAGCAGCCAAATCCGTACAGCAGATTTAAAACCTAACGATTCCTTCACATACACCAACTCATCACGTACCCACAAGCAGACTATTGCTCCAAAACCAGAGATAAAGAGGGCATGGAAAGATGGGGAGCTTATATTTGACAACACATCTATGGAGGATGTAATCAAGCGTTTGGAGAGGTGGCACGGCACAAACTTTATTGTAAACAACAACAGCATATACAAGCGCAAGTTGTCTGCCACATTCACATCTGAATCTATAGTACAGATTATGGAGATTATCCGGATGGTTATGCCTATAACCTACATTTATGACAACAACACTGTTACCATAAACTAACAAGTCCAACTGAAAAGGTAGAGCTTATATACCCATTCAATTGGACTTTTTACTGTTGTTGTGGGGAAGCGGAAACTATTTTTTAAAAGTATCTTTAAGCCCTGTTGTCCTGTTGTAGACAGGTTTTTCCTCTGTAGAATCCTTATCTTTAACAAAATAACCCACACGCTCAAACTGCACGGCTATGCCAGATTTGTCATTGGCAAGAGCCGGCTCGGTATAGGCTGTCTTTACAACCATAGAATCAGGATTAAGATAATCTTTGTAGTCTTTGCCCTCCGGTATCTGATCCATATACGGCTCGGTGAAGAGCTTATCTACAAGACGTACCTCAACCGGTTTGCAATGTTCTACGCTAACCCAATGGATTGTCCCTTTAACAGAACGCCACTCACCCGTGCCCGGACGTGTTGTAGGGTCGTATGTACATCTAATCTCGGTAATCTCCCCACTTGCATCTTTTATAATCTCCTCACATTTGATTATGTAGCTGTATTTTAAGCGAACCTCCCCTCCCGGTTTCAAGCGGAAGTATTTCTTTGGCGGCTCCTCCATAAAGTCTTCACGCTCTATGTAAAGCTCTCCGGTAAACGGTATTGAACGTTTTGCTCCATCGGGGTCTGCCGGGTTAAGCGCCCCCTCAAAATACTCCACCTTACCCTGTTCCCAGTTGGTTATCACCACCTTTACAGGGTTAAGCACACCCATGTATCTGTTGGCACGTTTGTTAAGGTCATCCCTTACACACCACTCCATAAGCGACAAATCTATGGTATTGTCTCTCTTTGCAACACCAACCTTCTCTGCAAACATCCTTATACTCTCAGGAGTGTAGCCTCTTCTTCTTATTCCGCAGATGGTTGGCATACGAGGGTCATCCCACCCTGTTACATATCCGTTCTTTACAAGTTCCAACAATTTACGTTTGCTCATTACGGTATATGTCAGGTTAAGACGTGCAAACTCGTACTGGTGTGATGGGAAGATGCCCAACTTCTCTATGAACCAATCGTATAGAGGGCGGTGTACATCAAACTCCAAAGTACAGATTGAGTGTGTTATATGCTCTATAGAATCGCTCTCCCCATGTGCATAGTCATACATTGGATAGATACACCACTTGTTGCCGGTGCGGTGGTGGTGCGAATAGTTTATCCTGTACATGAGAGGGTCTCTGAATAGCATATTAGGATGTGACATATCTATCTTTGCCCTTAAAACCTTCTCCCCCTCCTTGTATTTGCCCTGCCTCATCTCTTCAAACAGTTTCAGATTCTCCTCAACAGACCTGTCTCTCCACGGACTGTTCTTGCCGGGGGTACTTACCGTTCCCCTGTTCAACCTTATCTCCTCCTGAGTCTGGTCATCTACATATGCAAGCCCCTTCTTTATAAGCTCCTGCGCCCATATATAAAGCTGTTCAAAATAGTCCGACGCATAAAACTCGTTTGCCCATTCAAAGCCGAGCCATTTGATATCCTCCTTAATGGCATCTACATACTCTATATCCTCTTTTGTAGGGTTGGTATCGTCAAAACGGATATTTGTTTTTCCTCCGTATTTTTTAGCCAATCCAAAGTTAAGACAGATGCTTTTGGCATGACCTATATGCAGATAACCGTTTGGTTCCGGCGGAAAACGGGTTAGAATACTATCGTACTTTCCGCTTTCAAGGTCTTTGGTTATAATCTCTTCTATAAAATTAAGTTGCTTTGGCTCTGCAGTTTCTGCAGTATCTGCAACATTTGCATTTTTATTAATGTCTTCCATAAAAAATGCTTGTTTATATAGCCGTCTCTATTTAGAAGCTGTTTAAATTTTATGTAGTTGCCCTTTTAATATCAATCTTTGATTATCAAAGTAACATTACAGAATTTTAAACAACATCTCAATTGCCATAATTCAATTTACTGTTTATGGTTAAAAACAGCTTTATGGTTATACTTCTTTTTCAGACTGCAAATATACATAGAATGTGCGTTTTTCAGTGAAAACAGAGATTGTAATTTTTAAATAATGACTATTTTAATGACAATCTATCATTTAGGTTTAAGTAATTGGGGATAACTAAAAAAATATCATCTTAACAATGCCTCTATGTCGCACCTCAGAAAGTCTTCCAATGAAACGCCTCCCGATCCCACAACAAAAGATTTCTTGGGGTGGACTGCCTCCACAAAGGCAGGAAGACCAGAGTTCATCCCACGACGACCGCTTTTCACCTCAATGGCTGTCACCTCACCATCGTTTACTATAATAAAGTCCACCTCCTTATCCTTATCTGCCTTGTTTCTTGCAGACTCTCGCCAATAATAGACTTGATAGTCTGCCTCCTCTGCCATGCCCAGCAAATGGGCACCTACCGCACTCTCCACCCATCGTCCCCAAAGCGTTGTATCCGTTCTGTCCGTAAGGAATGACCTGCCTTTATATGCTGTCAGCAAGGCGTTGTTGTACACTTGGTATTTGGGAATGGAGCCACGCTTTCGGACATCATCATTAGCAAACTTTTGCAATCCCGTCAGCAATGCACACTGGTCGAGTATCGCCAAATACGAAGCCAACGTGGTCACGTTACCGGCATCTTGCAGTTGTCCCATCAGTTTTGTCAGCGAAAGTATCTCGGCAGAATAACCGCACCCCAACTCAAACAATTGTTTCATAAGGACAGGCTTGTAGATGTTGGATGTCATCAACACATCCTTTTCGATGGCGGGAGCCACCAACGAATCCTTGATATACTTACGCCAACGCTTTTCCTCACCAATCATGTGGGCAGCACCAGGGTAGCCGCCAAAGTAGATATACTCATCGAGTGTCACTCCAAAAGCCTCCTGCATCTCCTGATAGCTCCAATGTCCGAGGCGGATAAGTTCAAAACGCCCTGTCAACGACTCCGTAAGTCCTCTCTTGAGCAACAGACGACTGCTGCCCAGCAGTATCACCTTCAGGTTGACATGCTTGCGTGTGTCCTCATCCCATTCTCTCTTAACCACCTCACTCCAATTGTCAATCTTCTGAATTTCATCAATCACAAGCAGACGTTCAGCCTCTCCACGGAGCATCATGGTGGTTCGTGCGCCTTCCCACACTCGGCGTATCCAGTCGCTGTCTTTTGGCTCTACGGCATCTGCCACTTCTACCGAATATGGGATGGTTACATCCTGCAGCACCTGCCCTACAAGGGTAGATTTTCCTACTTGTCTCGGACCTGCCAATACCTGCATAAAACGCCTTGGCTCCTGAATGCGTGCTTTCAGCGTGTGATATTGTTTGCGAATATAGTTCATACTCAAATCTAATAATGAATTTACTCAATTGTAAAGATGATTTTACTCAATTCTACCCACAAAAATACTCAATTCTCTCTGTTTGCACAAATAAAATTGCTGTAAACCTCAGATAATCGGCAAGTGAGGTGAGAGGATGTATTC
>CAVIKQ010000121.1:0-5152 GCA_963643305.1 Eggerthellaceae bacterium | reverse complement strand
GAGCTATGCCATGGCGATTAAAAGTTGCGCAAAAGTAAACCAAAAATATACACTACTATGAAACAGAAAATTTACAGCATCCTGAATTCAAAAGGAGACAGATTGTTTGCAGGCATAATTTTAACAAGTGGAGTGCTGCTTGTAATTCTTACCTTTATAAAAAGCCATAGTGAGATTATTTTTAAATAGTTGTTAAACCTGAACAACAAGATGTAGAGAGATTTAAAGGGGTATAAATGTTTTTACACAATTAGTATTATGTTAAATAGTATTAAAAACAGATTAAAACATAGATAATACAACTCCTATTTCTCCAACTTCTTATAACTTTGCACAAAATAAAGACACTCTGCTCATTTGCAGAAAATAGATTATCTAACAATGAATAACGGCACCAACAATATGATAGACAACAACGTACAGCGTATTCCTCTCCCAGAGAGAATGCGTCCTCATAGATTGGAGGATTATGTTGGTCAGAAACATCTTATTGGGCAAGGCGCAATACTTAGAAGAATGATAGATACAGGAAACATATCATCATTCATTCTTTGGGGTCCTCCGGGTGTTGGAAAAACAACACTTGCCAAAATCATAGCCAAACAGTTAGACCGGCCTTTCTATACATTGTCTGCAATAAGTTCGGGAGTTAAAGATATAAGAGAGATTATAGATAAATCCAAAAGCGGCAACCTCTTTGCAATAAAAACACCAATACTTTTTATAGATGAGATTCACAGATTTAACAAAGGGCAGCAGGACGCTCTGCTTGGGGCTGTTGAAGAGGGTGTATTCACGCTTATTGGGGCAACAACGGAGAACCCCTCTTTTGAGGTGATAAGTCCCCTACTCTCCCGATGCCAGGTGTTTGTACTTAAAGAATTAGAAATCAGCGATTTAGATTTATTGTTAAACAGAGCATTAACAGAAGACGAATACCTTAAACAGATAGATATAAAGGTTGAGGAGAAGGAGTTGCTATATCGCTATTCTGGCGGTGATGCAAGGAAACTGCTTAATATACTGGAGATTATAGTTAATTCAAGCCTTAACAAAGATAAGGCTGTTATAATCAATAACGAAACTGTAAAGGCAAAAATTCAGGAAAATATGGCTCTCTACGACAAAAACGGAGAGCAACACTATGATATCATATCGGCATTCATAAAAAGCGTCCGAGGCTCGGACCCCAATGCAGCAGTCTACTGGATGGCAAGGATGATAGCGGGAGGAGAAGATCCTCTGTTCATTGCACGCCGTATGGTTATATTGGCGGCAGAGGATATTGGGCTTGCCAACCCCAACGCCCTGCTCCTTGCCCAAGCCTGTTTTGAGGCAGTACACAACATAGGAATGCCGGAGGGGAGAATTCCGTTGTCAGAAACGGCAATCTACTTGGCATCGAGCCAAAAGAGCAATTCTGCATATATGGCAATAGACACAGCCTTGGAGCTTGTAAAAAGTGAGGGGGATTTACCTGTACCATTGCATTTGAGAAATGCGCCAACCAGACTTATGAAAGAGTTGGGATATGGCAACGATTACAAGTATGCCCACTCCTACCGGGGTAACTTTACGGACCAGGAGTTTCTGCCGCAGGAATTATCGGGAAAAAGATTATACGATCCGGGGGAAAATGCAAAGGAGGAGGAGATGCGCAAAAGGTTGTCAAAACTTTGGGAGAAATACAGATATTAATAGGTAGCTTCTCAAATAATTTGTAACTTTGCGCCAAAATTAATGCAATGGAGAGTTTAAAGACAGGCAACATAGCAGACTACAACAACAATATGTTTTTCCTAATGGCAGGTCCGTGTGTTATAGAGGGTAGAGAGATAACATTTGAAATTGCAGGAAAATTAAAAGAGATTACAAGCAGACTTAAGATTCCTTTCATCTTTAAGGCATCATACAGAAAGGCAAACAGATCAAAAATAACATCCTTTACAGGTATCGGAGACAGGGAGGGGTTGGAGATATTGAAAGAGATAAGAAACGAATTGTGTATACCTGTCCTCACAGATATACACAATGCAGATGAAGCCTCTCTTGCAGCCTCTTATGACGTTGATATATTGCAGATTCCGGCTTTCTTATGCAGACAGACAGACCTTCTCGAAGCAGCTGCAAAAACAGGCAGATATGTGAACATAAAGAAGGGGCAGTTCCTCTCCCCCTCTTCAATGAGGTTTGCAGCAGAGAAAGTGGAGTACTACGGGAACAACAAGATAATACTTACAGACAGGGGAACAATGTTCGGGTACTCAGATTTGGTAGTGGATTTTAGAGGTATCCCAACCATGCAGTCCTTTGGCTATCCGGTTGTCATGGATGTTACACACAGTCTGCAACAACCCAATATGCCGTCTGGCGTAACAGGAGGCCAACCTCAGATGATTGAAACGTTGTCAAAGGCAGCAATAGCTGTGGGAGCCGACGGATTGTTTATGGAAACACACCCTAATCCGTCTGTAGCAAAATCGGACGGTGCAAATATGCTTAAACTGGAACTAATGGAGAAACTTCTTGAAAAATTGGTAGCAGTAAGGAATGCTGTAGTGTAATTTGTTGAATAAGAAGTTTTTGGAATTTTACTTATATAGTTTAATATGATACTTTCATCAAATTTTTCCAGGCGTTATGAGAAAGTGCCTGTGAGCATCTTTAAAGAGCAGGAGGATGCCACTAAGATTATTGTCGACAATGTAATTGCCGTAAATAATGAGAATATTGCAAATGGAAAGAAAACAGTTTTGGCACTTGATGCGTCATCATCATGTATTAAAGTTTATGACGAGTTTGTAAAGGCATACGAAAACGGTGCATTGAGCTTTAAGAATATTGTTGTCTTCTCAATTGACGAATATTATCCGTTAGACAGAAACGAACTGCAAAGCCACTACAGATTTCTTAAAGAGTATCTTTTTGACTTAGTTGATATACCTGCAAGCAATATACACTGCCTTGAAAGTGATGCCAAGAGTAACGTAGCAGAGTATTGCGAACAGTATGAAAACGAGATTGCAAACCAAGGTGGAATAGATATTGTAATAACAGGAGGCATGGGTTCAAATGAACCGGGTTCTGCATATAACTCAATAACAAGACAGATTACACTTAACTATACATCGAGAATTGCAGCTGCAAGTGATTTCTTTGGAGTTGAATATGTACCGCACCATGCAATAACAATGGGTATTAAGACGCTTACAGATGCAAAACAGTTTTACTACCTTGCGTGGGGAGAGGGAAAAGCAAAATCTGTAAAGAAAATAGTAGAGGGGGCTATTACAGACCAACTTCCTGCATCATACCTTCAGGAGCATAAGAATATAAGCCTGTTTATAGACGAGGCTGCATCTGCAGAGCTGACAAGAATTGCAACGCCATGGCTTACAGGTAAATGCGAATGGACAAACTATATGACCAGAAAATCTGTATTCTGGCTCTGCAAAAAATTGGAAAAACCGATTCTAAAGCTTACAGACCGCGATTATAATGACAACGGTATGAGTGATCTTGTAACACAGCGTGGCCCTGCAAGTGCTATAAATATAAAGGTATTCAATGATTTGCAACATACAATATCCGGATGGCCAGGTGGAAAACCAAATGCAGATGACTCTACAAGGCCGGAGAGGGCTCTCCCCTACCCTAAACGTGTTGTAGTGTTCAGTCCGCATCCCGATGATGATGTAATCTCAATGGGTGGAACAGTTGCACGTCTTTCTGCTCAGGGGCATGAACTTCACATGGCATATCAGGTATCGGGAAACATTGCAGTATTTGACCATGATGTTATCAGATATTTAGACTTTATAAGGGAGAGCTGCCCTATTTTTGATTTCAACTCAGACAAGGCTGAGGAGATGTATAAAAAGATAGAGGAGGAACTGAAGAAGAAACATCCCGGAGAGGCAGATCCTTTAGATGTAAGACAGATAAAGACAGTTATAAGACGTGGCGAGGCAAGGGCGGCATGCCGCTATCTTGGCATTCCTGAGGAGAGAGTGCATTTCCTTGAGCTACCGTTCTATGAGACGGGCGGAGTTAAAAAGAAACCGCTTGGAAGGGAGGATATAGATATAGTAAAGAATCTGTTAAGGCAGGTAAAGCCTCACCAGATTTTTACAGCCGGAGACCTTTCGGACCCTCATGGGACACACAGAGTATGTTTCCAGGCAGTTATAGCAGCTTGCGAAGAGCTTAAAAATGAGGATTGGTTTAAAGACTGCAGAGTGTGGATGTACAGAGGTGCTTGGCAGGAATGGGATGTTGCGGAGGCAGAAATGGCCGTTCCATTAAGTCCGGAGGAGGTTGAGATTAAACGAGAGGCAATCTTCCGTCATCAGTCTCAGAAAGACCGTCCTTTGTTCCCGGGCTCAGACAAAAGGGAGTTCTGGCTACGTGCAGAGGAGAGAAACCACAACACAGCTGTTATATTTGACAAATTGGGTATGGCAGAGTACCAGGCAATAGAGCTGTTTGTAAAGTATAAGTTCGATTAAGCGATTCTTGAATAGTTGATACACTTGCAAAGGGCGATCAAGGAACACCTTGGCCGCCCTTTGCATTATCCCTACAAGTCAAATTTTGAGTGCCAACGGTTTGCTTGCTCTGATGAAGCCTGGAGGTATGAAGGTGAAAGCAGTACCCCATTGGTCTTGAACGGCCTAATTTTCATTCGCCACAATATTTTGGAAAGTTGATATTTGAATAATTATTGCTATATTTACATTCTGAACTGCGTACAGTGCTTGCGTAATTAAAATTCACCCTTTCAAGCAGCAGGAATATGAAGTTTAGCATTGTATGTTCGGTTTGCTGTAGTGAACGTAGAATAGATAACAATTTAAATTTTGAGTTATGAAAAAAGCATTGGTTTTAATGGCTGCGGGTTTTGAAGAGATTGAACTTACAACAGTTGTAGACCTGCTAAGAAGAGCCGAAATAGATGTTACATTGGCATCAATAGACAAGCAAGAGTGTGTAAAAGGTGCACATGAGATGGGTATCATGGCAGATAAACTGTTGTGCTGTTGTGAAAGTAACGGATATGATGCGCTTGTTTTGCCCGGAGGATGGCCCGGTGCCTTAAATTTATGTGAATCGGGAGATGTACAAAAAATCATATCTGAATTTGCAAAAGCAG
>CAVIKQ010000120.1:0-5152 GCA_963643305.1 Eggerthellaceae bacterium | reverse complement strand
GGAGAACGCCATCTTAACATCGTTTTCTGTTTTAGATTTAAGTTCTTCAGCCTCTTTGGTAGCATTTTCTATAATTTCGGCAGCTTTGGCTTTTGCATCTGCTATCATTTGAGCAGATGTTTCCGTGGCTTTTTTCTTTAATTCCTCTGCCTCTTTTTTCCCCTTAGACAGACCTTCATTGTAAAGCTTGTCTGTGAGTTCCTGCAATTTATTTTCCATAAAGATATATTTTTTATTTATTATATTCCTGTTAAAAAAAAACGTCCCAAAGTTAAAAAAATGAAACAAAAAATCCTACATATTGTTCTCATAAAAAACGACTTTATGACAATTTTTATAGAATTATGGAATATACAAGATAAAAGGCGGCTGAAACATACTTTCAGTCGCCCTTTATATGATTGAATATTAGAATATTCTGTTATGAAAGGAATCCAAGAAGGATACCGGCCGCAACAGCACTGCCAATAACACCCGCTACGTTAGGACCCATAGCGTGCATGAGCAGGTAGTTCTTTTTGTCATACTCCAATCCAACAAGGTTAGATACACGAGCAGAATCGGGAACTGCAGATACACCGGCATTTCCAATAAGAGGATTAATCTTGTTACCCTCCTTTAAGAAGATATTGAAAATCTTTACAAAGATTACACCGCCAAATGTTGCAATTGCAAATGAGATTGCACCCAGGATAAAGATTTTAATAGAACTCCACTGAAGGAATTTGTCTGCCTGGGTAGAACAACCTACGGTAATACCTATAAGGATTGTCACAACGTCAATTAGCGGTCCTCTTGCGGTCTCTGCAAGTCTCCTTGTAACACCCGATTCTTTGATTAAGTTACCAAAGAACAACATACCCAAAAGCGGAATACCTGATGGTACTATGAATGCAGTTAACAAGAAACCGATTATAGGGAACAGCTTCTTTTCTGTCTGGGAAACAGCGCGTGGCGGTTTCATTCTAATAAGACGCTCCTTATTGGTTGTAAGCAGCTTCATGATTGGAGGCTGGATAACAGGTACCAACGCCATGTATGAATATGCAGCCACGGCAATGGCGCCCAAAAGATCCGGAGCAAGTCTTCCGGCAAGGAAGATTGCGGTAGGACCGTCTGCACCGCCAATGATACCAATTGCACCGGCCTCTGCAGGTGTAAATCCAATGGCAAGGGCAATTGAATATGCCCCAAATATACCAAGCTGGGCGGCAGCTCCAATCAACATAAGTTTAGGGTTTGATATAAGGGCAGAGAAATCTGTCATTGCACCAATACCTAAGAAGATTAACGGTGGATAAAATCCCTTCTGTACACCCTGATAAAGGATATTCAGTACAGAACCCTCTTCATACACACCCACGCTGAGGCCTGGGAAAAGAGGAATGTTTCCAATTACGATACCAAATCCAATTGGAACCAAAAGCATAGGTTCCCACTCCTTCTTTACTGCAAGATATACAAAGACAAGTCCTATGATAATCATAAGGATATGCCCGAATGTACAGTTTGCAAATCCGGTATAACCAAGGAACTGCTTTAGGTTTTCTACTATTAGAGAACTTAATACCATACGCTTATCCTATTACAACAAGCTCGGCCCCCTCAAGAACAGAGTCTCCCTTGTTAGCTTTAATACTTGTTATTGTACCATCTGCTGTAGCTTCAATAACGTTCTCCATCTTCATGGCCTCAAGAACCATAATTTTCTGGCCGGTCTTTACAGTATCGCCCTCTTTGCAAGATACCTCAAGGATAACGCCCGGAAGCGGAGATGTAACAACAGTTCCGTTGCCGGTAGCAGCAGGTGCAGGTTTAGAAACTTTAACCTCCGGAGCAGCGGTGGCTTTTGGAGCAGCAGCCTTCTTAGGGGCCGGTGCAACCTTAGTCAAAGGTTTTTCAAACTCAACTGTAAAAGGCATACCGTTAACCTCAACCTTGGCAGTTGAATCCTCTATATCGTTAATGGTTACGTCGTAGTCGTTACCATTTATTTTCAATTTATATTCTTTCATTACTGTTTTTATTATTTCGGTTATTATCTTTTCCTCACTGTAGGGGTCTCTCTCAATGTGTAAATCTTAGAGCTCCATGGAGAGTATGATCTTGCAGTCTTGTTTATGGTAAGAATTGTATTCTCAAAATCGTGAGCTTCTGTGTCTTGTTTATAAAGATGACATGCCATTGCTATTGCAGCGTATGTCTCTGCCGTAATCTCACCTTTCTTGGTAGCCTCCTCTGCCTTTAGAGCACCCTGAACGCCGTTGCCCATTGCTGTTGCAGTCTTTTCAGATGCTTTCTTTATAGAGTAGTTACCTATCTCTTTGAACACAATAGCCAAGATAATAAGAGCAAGGAACACAACAGACATGGCGGTCAAAGCCATTATAGCGCCTGTAGGGTCACTCTCAGCCATCTTATTGGCCTTTGACTCACCGTCTAAGGTTACGTTGTTTGTACTTGGGGTAACTTTTGGCAGAACACCAAAGCCGGCATTTTCATCGCCATACAAAGCCTCTTTCTGTGCTATAAGATAAGATTTCCTTAACAGATGTGTGGGCTCTGCAAACCCCTCACCATCCATTACTCTTCCGTAAGAGACATTTTCGGGAAGATCTACGGGAATCTTTATCACATCAATAATGGTCCTTCCATCACTGCTTGTAAAGTACACAGATCCGCCATTTTCAAGAATAAAGTTTATATGGAAAGTTCCTCTATCCTTTATTCCGTCGGCAAAAAAGAGTGCATGCTGACGTGGTTTTACCTTTGTGAGCACGTCCCCCTTTGGTATCATGTATTTGGTAAGGTTATTGGGGTCGTCAGAAAGGTAGCAGCCACCAATATCTACCGTACCGTAAGATGTGTTGAACAGCTCTATCCAACCGCTCCTGTTGCCGTAGTCATCAATATATCCATCTAAATTTGTTACGAGAACCTCATTCAGACGCATATCAGACATATTCTGGGCCTTAACAGTACCGGCAACCAAGAGAACTGCCAACATTAAAAATATTCTATTTAATTTTTTCATTTTTGACAGTTTTAACAATTATAGAGGTAGGTTATCATGCTTCTTGGCAGGGTTTGTAAGTTTCTTGGTAGCAAGCTGCTGAAGAGCACGGATAACACGGAACCTTGTATTTCTTGGCTCAATGATATCATCTATGTAACCATATTTAGCTGCATTGTAAGGGTTTGCAAATGCCTCTCTGTACTCTTTCTCCTTCTCTGCTGCAAAAGCTGCAGGATCCTGTGCTGCTTTAAGCTCTTTACCGTAAAGAACCTCAATAGCTCCCGATGCACCCATAACTGCAATCTCTGCTGTAGGCCAAGCATAGTTGATATCGCCTCTAAGGTGTTTAGAGCTCATAACGCAATATGCACCGCCGTATGCCTTTCTAAGCACAACTGTAACTTTTGGAACGGTAGCCTCGCCGTATGCGTAAAGAAGTTTTGCACCATGAAGGATAATTCCGCCATACTCCTGCTGAGTGCCCGGAAGGAATCCCGGTACATCTACCAATGTTACGATAGGAATATTGAATGCGTCGCAGAAACGTACAAATCTTGCTGCTTTTCTCGATGCGTTGTTGTCCAATACACCTGCAAGAACCTTAGGCTGGTTTGCAACTATACCTACAGACTGGCCGTTGAATCTTGCAAAACCTACAACAATGTTCTTTGCATAGTCTTTGTGAATCTCAAGGAATTTGCCCTCATCTACAATAGCGCCTATAATCTCATAAACGTCGTATGGTTTGTTAGGGTTATCGGGAATAATCTCATTCAAAGAATCCTCAAGTCTGTCAATTGGGTCTTCTGTCTCAACGTAAGGGGTCTCCTCAAGGTTGTTCTGAGGTATAAAGCTCAACAGATCTTTTATAACCTGTATACCCTCCTCCTCTGAATCAACGGCAAAGTGGGCAACACCGCTCTTTGATGCGTGAACGCTTGCTCCACCAAGATTCTCAGTTGTAACATCCTCACCTGTAACAGATTTAACAACTTTAGGACCGGTTAGGAACATATAACTTGTACCCTTGGTCATAATGTTGAAGTCTGTTAGTGCAGGGGAATATACCGCGCCACCTGCGCATGGACCAAAGATTGCAGAGATCTGAGGTATCACTCCCGATGCAAGAATATTTCTCTGGAAAATCTCTGTGTAGCCGGCAAGAGCATTTACACCCTCCTGAATACGTGCTCCGCCGGAGTCGTTAAGACCTATAACAGGGGCCCCCATTCTAAGACCCTTATCCATTACTTTGCAGATTTTCATTGCAAAGCTCTCAGAAAGCGAACCTCCAAAAACAGTAAAGTCCTGTGCAAATACATACACAAGCCTTCCCTCAATTGTACCATATCCTGTTACAACACCATCACCAAGGAACACATTCTTCTCCATTCCAAAGTTTGTACAACGGTGTGTTACAAACATATCAAATTCTTCAAAACTTCCCTCGTCGAGGAGCATATTGATTCTCTCACGAGCTGTATATTTGCCTTTTTCATGCTGGGAGTCAATCCTTTTCTGACCACCACCCAAGCGTGCTTTTTCACGGAGTGAAATAAGCGCTTTAACTTGTTCGAGTTGTAGACTCATTTTTTGTATCTTTTTATTATTGTTATTTCAGATTATTTTTTCTTGGGATCTTCGCAAAGCTCTGTAAGAACGCCCATTGTAGATTTTGGATGCAGGAATGCTATATTAAGCCCCTCTGCACCTTTTCTTGGAGTTTTGTCTATAAGCTGAACACCCTTTGCGGCAAGTTCATCGAGACAAGCCTGTACACCATTGGTAGCAAATGCTATATGCTGTACACCCTCCCCCTTTTTATCTATGAACTTTGCAATAGGGCCCTCAGGATCTGTGCTTTCGAGAAGTTCAAGTTTGGTCTGCCCAATTTTAAAGAAAGCAGTTCTTACCTTCTGCTCCTTAACCTCCTCTATTGAATAACATTTGAGGCCGAGTTTTTCCTCATAATAGGGAATTGCAGCATCCAAAGACTTAACTGCAATTCCAATGTGTTCTATGTGTGTAAGTTCCATATTAAATGATTTTTTATAGAATTGTATATGCATTTTGTCGCGCAAATTTAATAAATATTATCAAACAGATTGAATTTTTTTTAGATTGTCATCTAACTAT
>CAVIKQ010000119.1:0-5153 GCA_963643305.1 Eggerthellaceae bacterium | reverse complement strand
GTAATACATTATGCAGCTTACGGAATGCCTCTGCATTTGTAGAATCTATTATATCTAACCAATTTATTGTAAGATTTCTTTTCATTATGCTTATTGGCTAAAAATTTGCAGTATCTTTGTTCTTGCAAAAATAGTATGAAAGTTTAAATAAAGGAAAAGTGACAACAAATTCTTCTGTCAAAAATAAAAAAGAGGCCCCAAAGGAGGTTGTAAGTGTTGAGAAAGAGATTGCTACCATAGTTGAAGCAATGTTAGACAAGAAAGCCAAAAAGGTCTGCTCATTGGATCTTACAAAAATAGGAACCGCAATATGTGATCATTTTGTCATCTGCAATGCAGACTCTACAACTGCCGTTGCAGCCATTGCAGACAATGTTGAAGATGAAATGATAAAAAAATGTGAGACAAAAGTGGTTAGAAAACAGGGGCAAGAGAATGCCTTTTGGGTAATTTTAGACTACGCCAACATAGTTGTGCACATTTTTCAGACAGACTACAGAGAGTTCTACAGATTAGAGGATCTCTGGGCCGATGCCATAAAAAAAGAGTATGAGGATTAATTTTATCTTATGAGTGCAACCCCTAATCAAAACAACAAAATAAAACCGCCAAAATTTAATGTACTCTTTTGGATTTATCTACCCCTTATAGCTTTCATAGGCTATATGTACTTTTTTGGATATGAAGGTGGAGATCCGCAGGAGACAGAATGGTACAAGGTTAAGGACAATATGATTCCTAAGGGTGATGTAGAGAGGATTACATACGTGGTAAACAAGGATATAGCAGAGGTTACAATAAAGAAAGACAGCCTAAAGAAGTATGTAAATCTTTTTGGCGGCAAAGAACCTAAATACAGTCCGCAGTTTGTATTCAATATAAAATCTGACGAGGCGTTGGTTGAAGCACGGGAGAATCTGCCCGCAGAAAAGCGTTTTGACATTAAGACCGAAAAGAGGATAGACTATTTTGGAAACATCATGAGTTGGCTTCTTTTCCCTGCGCTTATAGTGCTGTTGTGGTTCTTCCTTATAAAAAGGATGTCTAAAGGGATGGGAGGTGGAGCCGGTGGAGGAGGAATCTTTAACGTTGGCAAATCTCAGGCAAAGGTCTTTGACAAGGATAACAATCCAAAGGTAACATTTAAGGATGTTGCCGGATTGGAGGAGGCAAAGGTTGAGGTTATGGAGATAGTGGATTTCCTTAAAAATCCAAAAAAATATACCGCATTAGGCGGAAAGATTCCTAAAGGAGCGCTGCTTGTAGGCCCTCCTGGCACAGGTAAAACATTGTTAGCCAAGGCTGTAGCAGGAGAGGCAAATGTTCCGTTCTTCTCCATCTCCGGGTCAGACTTTGTTGAGATGTTTGTTGGTGTTGGTGCATCGAGGGTGAGAGATCTGTTTAAGCAGGCAAAGGAGAAAGCTCCTTGTATAGTATTCATTGATGAGATTGATGCCGTTGGACGCGCCCGAAGCAAAAACGGAGGCTTTTCATCTAATGATGAAAGGGAAAACACCCTTAATCAGCTTCTCACGGAGATGGACGGTTTTGGTACAAACAGTGGTGTTATAGTACTTGCGGCAACCAACCGCGCAGATATATTGGACAAGGCTCTTATGCGTGCCGGAAGGTTTGACAGACAGATAAATGTAGACCTGCCTGAATTAAAGGAGAGAGAGGAGATATTTAAAGTGCATCTAAGCAAGCTGAAACTCTCTCCTGAGTTACAGACCGATTTCCTTGCAAAACAGACACCGGGATTCTCCGGGGCAGACATTGCCAATGTTTGTAATGAGGCGGCACTCATGGCAGCCAGAAAGGATAAACAGTATATTGAGAAGCAGGATTTTTTAGATGCTATAGATAGAATAATAGGTGGCTTGGAGAAGAAGAGCAAGATTATCTCTCCACAAGAGAAGAGAACCATTGCATTTCATGAGGCCGGTCATGCTACAGTAAGTTGGGTGCTGCCAAATGCAAATCCTCTTCTAAAAGTTACCATAATACCAAGGGGAAAAGCCTTAGGCGCAGCATGGTATGTTCCTGAGGAGAGGCAGCTTACAACTAAGGAGCAGATGATGGAGGAGATGGCTGCCACAATGGGAGGAAGAGTTGCAGAGGAGTTGGTTAACGGAAAAATCTCTACCGGTGCGCTCTCTGATTTGGAAAAGATTACAAAGCAGGCATACGCAATGGTCACATACTTTGGTATGAGCGAAAAGGTTGGGAATGTGTCGTTTTATGATTCACAAGAGAGTGGTTACACCTTTCAGAAGCCATACAGCGAGAAGACAGCCGAGCTGATAGATACAGAGGTCAAAGCTCTTATAAACAGTTCTCATGACTTGGCTAACAAGATTCTAACAGAGCACTTTGACGGATTCACCAAGCTCGCCAATCTGCTGCTCGAAAGAGAGGTTGTCTTTCAGGAGGATTTAGTCAATATCTTTGGGCCAAGAGTTGGCTCTGAAAAAAAGGATAAACAGACAGAGGAAACAGAGAAAGAGAAAGAGGAGACAGACAAAAATGACAGTGGAGAGAATCAGATTAAACAGGAATAATGAATAATCTTACAACAAGAAGTATTAGCGGAGTTGCTTTCATTATAATTATGACAGTGGCTCTGCTTTTTAATGTCTGGTCTTATCTTATGTTAATGACCATTATCATGGTGTTGTCGGCCAAAGAATATTTTGGGCTGAGCGGAATCCAAAACTATCGCAGAGTTACCATGATACTCTCATTAACGGCATCTTTGTTCCTTTTCTACTGCTCTGCCATGATTGCAATAAGAGATATAGACCCGCATTTTCTTCTTCTTACAGTAATTCCTCTTCTGCTTATAATGGTGTCTGCATTATACATAAAGCAGTACAACGTACATAAATGTGAGGGTGGAAGAAGAGAGCCTAACGGTTATGAGATGCTTCCATGGGCATACTCCTCCTTCTTTTATACAGGTGTGCCGTTTGCTCTTACAACATTGGCCATAACAGACAGCACCGGAGATTACACAGGCAAAGTACTGTTGAGCATCTTTATAATTCTTTGGGCATGCGATGTTGGCGCATACTGTCTTGGCGTTACAGTTGGGAAAAAGATTAATTACAAACTGTTCCCCTCTATATCTCCCAAGAAGACATGGGTAGGTTTTTGTGGAGCTGTGCTCTCGTCTCTTGCGGCAGGTGTGATTGTAAAATTATGCGGACTGCTGGATATCGGTTATCTTCATATTATAGCTGTATCAATAATTATTACTATCTTTGGCGTTTTGGGAGATTTGGTTGAATCTCAGTTAAAGAGAAATTACGGTGTAAAAGATTCGGGAAGCGTTATGCCGGGACACGGTGGTATGTTAGACAGGTTCGACGGGGCATTGTTGGCTCTTCCGGTAGCGGTTTTATACCTGTATTTTTTTGTAAACCTTTAATAGCAAGACAATGAAAATTCATAAAGAGGGATATGGTGTAATTGCAACCACATTTGCAATCTACTTTGCAATATTGGGCATTGTTATTCTAACATGCGGTTGGCACTGCTCTTCTAAGATAGTATGTATCATTGGAGCCGTTATCTCTCTCTTTATAACCAACTTTTTCCGCTGTCCAAAAAGAATTTCCGTTATAGACAAGAATTTGGTTGTCTCCTCTTGCGACGGCAAAGTGGTAATCATACAGGAGGTTGAGGAGAACGAGTACCTTAAAAGGCGTTGCATACAGGTCTCCGTTTTCATGAGCATATTTAACGTTCATGTCAACTATTACCCGATTGGGGGCAAGATTGTCTATTGTAAACATCACCACGGAAATTACATCATTGCCAACCATCCAAAATCTTCAGAGAAGAATGAAAGAACCAGCATAGTCATAAAAACCCATAATGGTACAGATATTCTATTCAGACAGATTGCCGGATATATTGCAAGAAGAATTGTCTGCTATGCCAAGGTTGGAGAGACCGCAAACCAGTGTTCTCAGGTCGGATTCATAAAATTCGGTTCGAGAATGGATATTTTTCTGCCGTTAGACACAGAGATAACTGTTAAGATTGGCGATAATGTACGTGCCTGCCAATCTGTTATTGCAAAGCTCAGGTAACAACCTCTATCTTTTTGATATTCTCCTCTTTACAGCAAATAAAATAAAGACAGCAACAGATAGAATGGCTATGTATAAAAGCCATATGGAGCAGTCTTTGTTGTCTAATGCCGTTCCCTCAAAAGCAATCTGTTTTATCCTGTCTGTTTTACAAGTCGAAGCACCAAGTTTATAACAAGTGTTAAGATACTCTGCAAACGCCACCCACTCTACTATATCATTACCCAAAGAATCTCTTAATATACAGTTACCCAAATCTGTAATGACATTACCGTTGCAATCCTTTGGAGTTGCCTTCAACAGGCCAAAAGAGCTCTCCTCCATAAGCCCAAGAAGCGATGCCGTATAATAGCTCCCAACCACAGGATAGAGTTCTTTCTTATTAATCTTTTGCTTCCCTATGAATACCTCTCTTACCTTGGTTGCAGGCAGGGCATAACTGTTATATGTGTAGCAGAGACCTGCAAAAGAGAGTTTTGCATCGGGAAGGTAATCACCTATAGAGGGGGTAAGCTCTGCAATGTTGCAAAGTTCTCTGCCATACAGGTAGACCAAGACAAGCGGATAACCGGCACGCCCCCTGCTGTCTTTACCCAATGACAGGGTCTCGTAACAGTCTGCATAGGTTACAGCTCCCGTTTTGATTGAAGCCCGTACCGTTCCATCGGGCACAACGGATACAATATTTTCAAAGCCCTTATTTTTAAGCAGTTCTACAGTCTTCTCTCTGTAAGCCTCCGCTATAATATTCCCCAATGGAGCATTACCGCTGTTATTGCGCCCTTGCAGAAAATCGGAATCAAATAGGGCTACCGTATCGGAGATATTTATGCCAAAACAGCTCTTAAAATAGCCGGCTGTCCTCTCTTTCTGCTCATCAAGCCATGCAGCAACGGTAGTGTCTCTTTGTGCAGATACGCTAACAGGATATAACTGATACTCAACAGAGTTGCCATTAAGCCTCATCTCGCCCAAATAGTTGCCATAACACCCTGCATTCCCTACAGTAACACTACCTATTTGAAGCGGTTTGAAGAGCGGTATATGGTCGTGCCC
>CAVIKQ010000118.1:0-5166 GCA_963643305.1 Eggerthellaceae bacterium | reverse complement strand
ATTAGACATAATTTTTTAAAATGCACATTAAAGCATTTATTTAAACTTATAATTTATCTATTGCAAAGATAAAATTTTTTTTATTAAGTGCTGTCTTCAAAAGCTCCCTCCGACCTTGCAAGCCGCAAAAATAAAATTTTAACCAATATATTAGACCCCTCTCAACGGCAATTTACAAGATTATAACAATGATTTAACAATTTTGTTTACATTTGTACGATACGTACCTATAAATCACACAATGGAAAGGAAAAATATAGTATTAACCTATACAGACTATAAATCTAAAGAGGAGTTGCCAAATGAAGATAAAATGCTTCTCACAGCGGCAGAAAAGATAGCAGACAATGCCTATGCACCATACTCAAAATTTAATGTAGGGGCGGCACTACTTCTTAAAAACGGAGAGATAATAACAGCAGCCAATCAGGAGAATGCTGCATATCCATCTGGATTATGTGCAGAACGCTCGGCTATTTTCTATGCCCATTCAAAATACCCGCATACGCCTATCATAAAATTGGCTGTAACTGCCAAAGTAAACGGAGAGATAACAACAGACCTCACATACCCCTGCGGCTCATGCAGACAGGTATTGCAGGAATCGCAAACAAGAGGGGGAGAGAAAATTGAGATTATAGTAGGCAGCAGGACAAAGGTAAGGGTTCTCGAATCTATTGAATGTCTGTTGCCTTTTGCCTTTGACAACTTAGGCAGAGGGTGACTAAACAGAGGCACCCTCGCTTCAATTAAGTATCCCCTCTAATAACCGCAAGCGCCCTCTGTACCACCGTATCTTCCTCATTGAGATACTCAATAAACCTGTTAAAACCATACAGGTTACGTATTGTAAGGCTCTTAATGTATCTCCTTATCTCATCTCCCGATACGGCAAGCTGCCCCTCACTATGCTTTACCCCTTTATCCTCTGCGTAAGACAGGAACTGCCCAAACAGTTCATCTGTAACATTAAACCCGTTTATAAAAGCATCACAGTCGCTGTATCTCTTTAACAACTCCACCCTGTGCTTATCTGAATAATCATTGGCAAAATCTGTGATAATCCCTTTTCTGACCAATTCTCCGTAGAACGGAGTATAAAAAGTGGTATCTGCAGGGATAAAGATATCGGGCATTATTCCCCCTCCGCCATATACTGTCCTTTTTAATCTGAGTGTCTTATATTTTAAGGAATCGGGAAGCTGAATACTATCCCTGCTAAAATACTCCCCTCGTTTATATCTTTCGTAAAAATTCTTGTAATATCCGGCTGCGTCGCCCATCTCGTATGGAGACTGTATAACCCTTCCGCTTGGGGTATGGTACCTTGCAACAGTCAGTCTTATTACCGAGCCGTCATCCAAAGGCAACTGCTGCTGTACAAGCCCCTTGCCAAAACTTTTTCTGCCTATGATAACAGCCCTGTCCCAGTCTTGCAGAGCACCGGAAACAATCTCGCTTGCAGAGGCGGAATTTTCATCAATCAGCACGGCGGTTTTAATATCTTTGAGTACCCCTCTGCCATCTGCATATTCCACCTTACGCGGAGATCTCATCCCCTCTGTATAGAGAATCATCTCCCCCCTATCTAAAAATTCGTTTGCAATAAGAAGAGCTGCAGTAAGATAACCCCCCACATTGCTTCTCAAATCGAGTATAATGCCAGAAGGCTTTACAGCCAAACCACGCAGTACATCTATAAGCTCATCATAAGATGTTGCGGCAAACCGGGTAAGTCTCAGATAAAGTATATTGTCGGGAGTAAGATAGTGAGAATCAAGACTGTTAAGAGGAATCTTATCTCTTATTACCGTGTAGTCCAATATCTTTGTCTCCCCCTTTCTGAATATGCCGAGATTAACCCTCGATCCCTTTGGACCACGCAGATATTTATGTACTCTTGGAATATCTAACTTTGTTCCGGAAATCAACTCCCCATCAACAGAAACAATCTTGTCACCTATCCTAAGGCCAACCTTTTCAGAAGGTCCTCCTGCTATTACATTCTGCACAGATAGCGAATCGTTTATAATGGCAAACTCTATCCCCACCCCATTAAAATTCCCCTCCAACGGTTCGTTCATTGCCTTAACATCCTTTGCCGAGATAAACGCCGAATGGGGGTCCAATCTCTTCATCATAGCAGATACCGCCTCATCCGATATTTGTGTAAAATTAACAGTATCAAGATAGTACTTGTTCATATAGTACAAAGTACGGGTTAACTTATTTATCTCCTTAGATATATCCTGAGACTGCGCCTGTAGCTTACTGCATCCGGCAAAATATAGGGCTGTTCCGGCAACAGCCACAGATAAGAACCTGCTAAATCGTATCATTTCTTTCTATTCATTTATTAGATACAAACGGCACTTCAAATTTCATTCCCTCCTCTGCCAAATAGCTCTCAGGGAACACCTTTCTTGCCTCATCCAATAGAGAGGCCGGAGATTTGTATCTCGATGAAAAATGCCCCAATATCAATTTTTTGCTTCCCGATAAAAGGGCCGTATTAGCCGCCTGTTCTGCCGTAGAATGCATGGTCTCCTTGGCAAAGGGAGCAAGCTCACTGCCAAAAGTGGCCTCATGATAGAGCAGATCTGACCCCTTAACATATTCTGGCAGCTTTGTAAATGGAGCAGTATCTGAACAATAGGCAATCTGTCTGGGAGAATAGGGCAAGTAGGTAAAATCATTGTTAGGCAGAACCGTTCCATCCTCTCTTATAACATCCTCCCCATTCTTAAAACAGCCAATCTCCCTTAAAGTGAGATTGTACGGTTCTATAAGATGTTTGTAGATGTTACGCTGCGGCATCTTCTCCCTAAAGATATAGCCGTAGGTCTCCATTCTATGATGTAAAGGGAATGCTATTACCTCTATCTTCTTGCCATCCAATACAGTAACCGGCTCCTTACACTTTACGGGATTAAATATAATCTCATATTTCAATCCATCACCAAACTCGGAGAGAAAATAATTCAAGGTCCTTCTAAACCCATCGGGACCATAAATATACAAAGGCTGCAACCTGCCCATCATCCCAAAGGTGGAGAGCAGCCCAAAGATGCCAAAAAAGTGGTCGCCATGCAGATGACTCAAAAAGATGTTGTCTACCTTGGAGAATGGCACACCGGCCTTTCTCATCTGCATCTGCGCCCCCTCTCCGCAATCTACCAAAAACAAACGCTCACGGAATGTTACCACGTGAGCGCTTGGATATCTGTAAGCAGTGGGGAGTGCCGAAGCAGTCCCCAACGTTGTTAATGAAAATTCCATCAATTACTTACTCTGATTCTTCTCCATCTCAGATTTAAGAGCTGCCAGAGCATCAATATCACCAAGAGTTGTCTTCTCTATATTAGATTTGATCTTCTTTACAGCCTTCTGAGTTGATTCAGCCTCGGCATTCTTCTCCTTGTTCTCCTTAACCTCAGCAGCCCTCTTTGCATCCTCGGCTATCCTTGAATGCGAAAGGACAATTCTCTTGTTAGCCTTGCTGAACTCAATAACCTTAAATAGAAGTTTCTCCTCGGCTTTTGCAGTAGTACCATCCTCTTTTGCAAGAGTCTTGGCAGGAGCAAATCCCTCTATACCATATTCGAGTGCAACTGTTGCCCCCTTATCATTAACAGAGGTGATTGTTCCCTCATGTACAGAACCAACTGTAAACACTGTCTCAAATACATCCCAAGGGTTCTCCTCAAGCTGTTTGTGTCCAAGACTTAATCTTCTGTTCTCCTGATCTATCTCAAGAACTACAACCTCAAGAGGCTCACCTATTGAGGTAAACTCAGACGGATGTTTAACCTTCTTGGTCCAAGAAAGGTCACTTATATGAACCAATCCGTCTACCCCCTCGTCAAGCTCTACAAACACACCAAAATTAGTAAAGTTTCTAACTGTTGCAGTATGTTTAGAACCTACAGGATATTTCTCAGCTATATCTGCCCATGGATCCGGTTTAAGCTGTTTGATACCAAGAGACATCTTTCTCTCCTCTCTGTCTAAGGTAAGAATAACCGCCTCAACCTCATCTCCAACCTTTAAGAAGTCCTGAGCGCTTCTTAGATGAGATGACCATGACATCTCAGAGACATGGATAAGTCCCTCAACACCTGGTTGAATCTCAATGAATGCACCGTAGTCTGCAATGACAACAACCTTACCCTTAACCTTGTCACCAACCTTAAGATTAGGATCAAGAGCATCCCATGGATGAGGAGTAAGCTGTTTAAGACCAAGGGCAATACGTTTCTTGGTATCGTCAAAGTCTAAGATAACAACATTAATCTTGTCGTCCAATTTAACAACCTCTTCGGGATGATTTATTCTACCCCATGAAAGGTCTGTAATATGTATAAGACCATCTACACCGCCAAGGTCAACAAACACACCGTATGATGTGATATTCTTAACTGTACCCTCAAGCACCTGGCCTTTCTCAAGTTTTCCAATAATATCTGCCTTCTGAGCCTCAAGCTCTGCCTCAATAAGAGCCTTATGGGAAACAACAACATTTCTGAACTCATGATTAATCTTAACAATCTTAAAGTCCATTGTCTTGTTTACATATACATCGTAGTCTCTGATAGGTTTAACCTCAATCTGAGAACCCGGCAAGAATGCTTCAATACCAAATACATCTACAATCATACCACCCTTGGTACGGCATTTAACGTAACCCTTAACAATCTCATCCTTCTCAAACGCCTCATTGACTCTATCCCAAGATCTGAGTGAACGTGCTCTTTTGTGCGATAGAATAAGCTGACCCTTTTTATCCTCAGCATTTTCTACGTAAACTTCTACCTTGTCACCTACTGCAAGCTCAGGATTGTATCTGAACTCGTTAACAGAGATAACACCTTCGCTCTTGTAACCTATGTTAACAAGAACCTCTCTTTTTGAGATAGCCACAACAGTACCCTCAACAACCTCATTCTCCTTTACAGTTGAAAGTGTATGGTCGTATGCCTCCTCAACTTTAGCTTTGTCACCGTAATCGGTATCCTTTTCAAATGCGTCCCAGTCAAATTTGTCTACCGGAACAGATGCATTGCTTTTACGCTTCCTGGTTGCATCTACAATTGCAGGAGCCTCCTCAACAAAAGACTCCATCTTTTCCTCGTTCTTGCGAACAGAATCAACAACAGGCTCTTCAGC
>CAVIKQ010000117.1:3351-5175 GCA_963643305.1 Eggerthellaceae bacterium | reverse complement strand
GAACAAACCAAGCTACGATTTCATCAGAAGGATACTATCTAAATTCCCGGCATTAAACGCAGAGTGGTTGCTCACAGGAAAAGGCAAGCCATACAAGGAGAGCCCCCCCCCTATCTCCTCCATGGAAAATAGTTTGTGGGAAGGCAAAAGCCGGCAAGAAGACTACTCAGACTTACGCAACAGCTCAGGTCATGAGCAAGGAGAGAGAGAAAACGGACTTTTTGCCATAGATGATTATAATATGGTTCTACCAGATGAAGCCTTGCATTCAGCTGAAAATGAGAATAATGCACAGCCGACGAACAGTGCCGAACCTTATGAGAATCAAAAAAATGCCACCAACTGTACAACTACACGGGAAAATCGCAAGGTAAAAAGCGTTGTCATATTTTATGATGATGGCAGTTTTGAAGAGCTAAAGCCGGAAAAATGATTACTTTTGTGTCATTAATAACCTACTCTGCCAATGTATAAAATTATAAGATCATTGCTCTTCTTCTTTTTTACCTGCGAACAGGCTCATAGCTTTATAAAGAGTTTTTTAGTAGTTATGAGGTATATTCCGGGTGCGCAATGGGTAATACGGCTTATATACAATTATAAAAATCCCATACTCGAACGTGAAGTTTTTGGTATAAAGTTCAAGAATCCCGTTGGGCTTGCAGCAGGTTTTGATAAAGATGGCGATATGTATAACGACCTTGCCAACTTTGGTTTTGGGTTTGTGGAGATTGGTTCCATTACACCTCAGGCCCAAGATGGCAATGCAAAGCCAAGATGCTTCAGATTACCTGCAGACCGTGCAATAATCAACAGAATGGGGATTAACAACAAAGGGGTAAAGTATGCTGTTGGCAACCTTACACATAACCGTCCCAAATGTATAGTAGGAGGAAATATCTCCAAAAGCGCAAAGGTAAGCAACGAAGATGCCCCAAAAGATTACGAGAAAAGCTTTGCTATCCTGTACGACTTTGTAGACTATTTCTCTATCAATGTCTCTTGCCCCAACGTTAAAGATCTTTGTAAATTGCAGGATATAACCGCTTTAAGTGAGATTATAGACAGGCTTCTTGCCTTAAGAAGATATTTTGACGATTACAGACCTATCCTTTTAAAAATCTCTCCCGATATTCCACGAGAACATTTAGATGAGATTATAGATCTTGTACTTATCTCCGGTCTTGACGGAATTATAGCCACTAATACAACACAGAGCAGAGATAACCTGAAAACAGATACCAATATCGTAAAAGAGATTGGCAACGGAGGATTAAGCGGTGCTCCGTTATTTGAAAAAAGTCTTGAAACAGTAAAATACATAAATAAAAAGACAGATGGACTTATTACCATTATTGCGGTGGGCGGCATAGAGACACCTCAACAGGCCGAACAGATGCTGAATGCCGGAGCCTCTTTGGTTCAGATCTATTCTGGATTCATATATGAAGGACCAGGGCTTGTAAAAAGGATAAACAAACATCTGTCTAAAGTAATGGGTTCTAAAAAATGATAAAGGCATCTATTTGCACAATTGGGGATGAAATACTTATAGGTCAGATAGTTGATACCAATTCATCCTATTTTGCCAAAGCTCTTAATTCCATTGGTGTTGTTGTCAGCTCAATGGTTTCAACCTCAGACAATGAAGAAAAGATAGAAAATACTCTAAATTCATTGGCAGCAGAGAATGATGTGATAATTATCACGGGTGGTCTTGGCCCAACCAAGGACGACATAACAAAATCAACTCTTGGCAAACTTACCGGTGCTACAGGAACATACCAAAGCAAGGAGCAGTTGGAGATTCTTACAAATATCCTT
>CAVIKQ010000117.1:371-3341 GCA_963643305.1 Eggerthellaceae bacterium | reverse complement strand
TTGCCCTTACCGACATTAACATTGCACAATCTATTGTTCCAAACACCTGCACGGTAATACCTAACCATAGAGGAACTGCTCCTAATATGCAGTTTGAGATTCCTGCCTCAAAATATGGTCACAGTGTGCTTATGTTTTCGCTGCCGGGTGTTCCGTTCGAAGCCCTTGCCGCCATTGAACCGGTAATGGAATCTATAAAGGAACATTTTAAACTACAGAATATTACGCATAAAACTATCTGTACATTCGGTATCCCTGAGAGCACATTGTCTAAAATGATAGAGTCATGGGAGGAGAACCTGCCAAAACAGCTTCATTTGGCATACCTGCCCAATCCATTGTTGGGAGTAAGACTCAGATTATCTGCCTATGGTATTGAAAAGACTGAGGCAGAAGCTCTTATAGATAAAGAGATTCCTAAATTAAAAGAGATGATAGGTAACGCCATATATGGATATGGGGAATACTCCCTCCCACTCTGCCTAAGGGATATTATAACAGAGCAGGGAAAGACACTCTCTGTTGCAGAGTCCTGTACAGGCGGTTTCCTGTCTCACATGCTAACATCTGTTTCCGGAGCATCGGGATATTTTTACGGAGGTGTGGTCTCATACGACAACAGTATAAAAACAGGTGTATTGGGTGTTGACAAAGAGATTATTAAGAATCATGGAGCTGTAAGCAGCGAGTGCGCCAAGGCAATGGCTGCCGGTGTTAGACAACTCATGAAGACAGATTACGCCATTGCCACAACCGGCATAGCAGGACCCGGTGGCGGAACAGAGGAGAAACCTGTTGGGTTAGTATGGGTTGGCATAGCTTCCGATAAAGGTGTCTTCTCTACATCTTTCAGATTTGTTGCAAGCAGGGAGATTAACATTCAGCGTTTTGCATCTCATGCAATCAACTATTTTAGAGAAAACTGTCTGCTGTAAAAAGCTGCTTTAACAATACCATGGCTTTAGAAAGCCGCACAAAGGCACAAAAGTGAATTTTTATAAAACAACTAATATGAATAAACATAAACTTCAACAGCTAAGGCTGTTGGGATTAACATTAATCAGCTATTTAATGGTAACATCGTGCAACCAGACAAAACCCGCACTGACTGCCGCTGAGCAGTTGGATTCGCTATTCACCGCCAGATATGGCGTTACCGATACAATAAGCGGCAACGTAACATTCCCTAACCCCGGAGCAAGCGTACTTATATGTAAAGGCGATTCTGTTCTGTTTAAAAAATCGTATGGAGAATCCAACTACGACAACAACACAAGGATCGAGAGTAACACCTTTTTTAACATAGCCTCTGTATCAAAACAGTTTACAGCGGTTGCCATACTTAAATTGTATCAGGAGGGGAAACTGGATATAGAGAGCAGCATTTATGAGGTATCACCAAGAGTTACCTCCCTGCTGCCACGTAAGAATAAAGAATTTGCCCAAATAAAGATTAAACATCTGATGTCTCACACATCGGGAATAATGGACACAAGGCCAAGAGAGGAGAGGCATTTTGTGCTAACGGCAACAGATATGCAGTCTTTGGAATATATGAAAGGGATGAAATCTCTGAGATTTACCCCCGGTACTCAATACGAATACATAAATCCCACATTCCAATTGCTTTATGTTATAATAGAGGAGGTATCGGGAAAATCTTTTGAGCAATATATGAGAGATGAGATATTTACACCGGCAGGTATGCCTGAGGCTGTTTATTTTGAAGATGGCAGAGATATTCCAAGAATGTCTCACGGTTATGTGGCAGATAATGAAGATGCTGCAGAGGCAGACAAAAAGTTTGCGGAAAAGGACTACGGAGAGGAGAGTTTCTTTGCAACCAAAGCAGACGGGGGGATATACACCTCTGTAATTGAATTCAACAAC
The DNA here is from genome assembly GCA_963643305.1 of Eggerthellaceae bacterium. Lineage (GTDB taxonomy): Bacteria > Bacteroidota > Bacteroidia > Bacteroidales > UBA932 > Egerieousia. Next base: position 1,451 of record CAVIKQ010000117.1, on the reverse strand, counting down.
TGGGAAAAAGCTCTGCGAGATAACAAAATATTAGATTCTGCAACCCTCGCACTTGCTTATACCCCTCAGATAATGGTAACAGGAAGCCCATATTGCGATTATCAGAACAGAGAAAACACATACTATGCTTTAGGCTGGTTTGTAGACAAGACTCCCGATATGCCTGTAAAGATCTATCACACCGGTGATAATGGCGGCTATCAGATTTATGCGGCCAAGTATCCCGATAAAGACCTTAGGATAATGGTTTTTGAGAACAGAAACGACCATTCGAGATGGAGTATGGCAAAGGAGATAGATAGAATTGCCAAAAATGCAGGATGGTTAGAATAGGGTACTGCACCTTGCTAAAACAAAAATGGGACGACCGGTTTGGCCGTCCTATTTTTTATCGCTTACTTAAACAATATCTAAAAAGTATAGGCTATCTCCTCTACCCTGTTCATTACCCTAAGGAAATTCTCCCCTAAAATTTTCTTAACATCGGCCTCTGAATAACCTCTGTTAACCAACTCCTCTGTTATTACAGGCATCTTTGAAATATCCTCAAGACCTTTAGGACCGGCAGCAATACCATCGAAGTCCGAACCAAGTCCAACATGGTCAATGCCAACAAGTTCAACAACATGGTCTATATGATCAACAACTCTCTTGTAAGAGGGACGGTTAAGATTTAAGATAGCCTGTACAGACTCATTATAAGCTCTCCTCTCCCTGCGCCCCGTAGGATTCTTCTTCAGCTCCGTTTCGGCAGCATCAAAGGCATCATCATAAGGAGCGTAAATTTTCCCAAACTCCTCATCAAGGAAGCAAGGATAAAAATTAATCTGAATCACACCTCCTGCAGCAGCCAGATCTTTTATCATCTGATCTGTCATATTTCTCGGATGATTACACAAAGCTCTGCAACATGAGTGAGTTGCCACAACCGGAGCAACTGAATATTTTAAAACATCGTAAAAAGACTCATCTGAAATATGGGATACATCTACAAGCATACCAAGCCTGTTCATCTCCCTTATAACCTCCCTGCCAAAAGGGCTTACACCATGCCATCTCTTAACTTTAGATGAGCAGGAG
>CAVIKQ010000117.1:0-361 GCA_963643305.1 Eggerthellaceae bacterium | reverse complement strand
GGGTAAGGGTCATATACCTTATTCCCATTCTGTAAAACAGCCTCAGCAAGGAGAAATCCTTCTGTATTGGAGCACCATTCTCCATTCCAAAGATTATTGCCCCTAACCCCTTGGATTTAAGCTCTCTTGCCTCTCTTACAGAGTATGCCTGCCTCACCTTATCCTCATTGGACTCTATAGAATCCTTAGCCGCAGCAATAAGTCTGAGCGCCCTCATTGTAGCCTCATTTGGAGTAAGTGAATTGGATGTATAAATAGCAAAGAATGAAGCATCTACCCCACCCTTTTTCATTCTGGGATAATCAAAGTGTCCCTCTTTGTTCAGCTTGCTGAAATCTCTGGCCAACATTAGCGAAAGCGG
>CAVIKQ010000116.1:0-5230 GCA_963643305.1 Eggerthellaceae bacterium | reverse complement strand
CTTTATAGCAGCCTCCTCTTGCACCTTAAAATAGAATCCTTTATGATGCACATAAGAGAAAAAACTACTTTAATAATATTTAATCTATTCCCTTTCTTGCTTACAAAAAAACAAAATAATAATCAATTTAAAAAATTGTAAATACCTGTCCACAGGCTCTCTCACGTAATAATTAGGCACAATCATTGCCTTTTAAGGCAAAAAATATTTTAAAAATAGTTCTGTTAGATTATCAATTTATCACAAATTCAGCCGCTATATAATATCTGCTAAACAGACCTGTTACTCATATTTTACCAAATAAAGTTAACTTTCTGTTAAGAATATTGGCTAAAAACGGTTTAAACCTGCTTTTAAATCTACTCTCTCCTACCTAAAACTGTAATAAAACAGAATAAAAATTGGAGCCACGGCAACAAGAGAGACATACAAATGTAATAAAAAAATTACAAATCAAATATTTTTAATGTAAAAAATGCAAAAAATGATGAATATTACATGTTTTTATTACAAACTAATACATCTTTAATCTGTAATTTACTATAGAATCGGTTAACGGTAAACAGGGAGAATTAAAATGGGCGGCCAATCATATAGCCGCCCATTCATTATAAATAATGAGTATTTATCTCTATCTTGTTTTTAGATGATACCCTGCTCAAGCATAGCATTAGCTACTTTCATAAAGCCTGCAATGTTGGCACCCTTAACATAGTTAATGTAACCGTCTGGTTCAGTACCAAATTTAACACAAGCCTCATGGATATTCTGCATAATCTCGTGAAGCTTCTTGTCAACCTCCTCTGCAGACCAGCTGATATGCATAGCATTCTGAGTCATCTCAAGACCAGAAGTTGCTACACCACCTGCGTTTACAGCCTTACCAGGAGCAAACAGGATTCTTGCATCCTGGAATGCCTTTATAGCCTCAGGAGTACAACCCATGTTAGAAACCTCGCAGCAGCACCATGTACCGTTAGCAAGCAGTTCTTTAGCATCGTCACCGTTAAGCTCGTTCTGGAATGCGCAAGGCAAAGCTATATCACATTTAACGCTCCAAGCCTTTTTACCAGGGGTAAATGTTACACCTTTGAACTTCTCTGCCATAGGAGAAACGATGTTCTTGTTAGAAGCTCTCAGCTCTAACATATAATCTATCATCTCGTTGGTAAGACCTGCAGGGATATGGCAAACACCATCGGGACCTGAAATAGCAATAACCTTAGCTCCTAACTGAGTTGCTTTCTGAGCAGCTCCCCATGCAACGTTACCGAAGCCTGAAATAGCAATGGTTTTATCTTTAACATCCTTACCTGCTTTGTGTAGAAGGTGCTGAGTAAAGTAAAGAGCGCCATAACCGGTAGCCTCTGGACGAATCTTAGAACCACCCCAGTTGATACCTTTACCTGTAAGAACGCCTGTGTTGTACTCGCGGGCAAGTTTGGTGTACATACCGAACAAGAAACCAATCTCTCTTCCGCCAACTCCAACATCACCTGCAGGAACATCCTGATCAGGACCAATGTTGTGCCACAGCTCTAACATGAAAGCCTGGCAGAAACGCATAATCTCGGCGTTAGATTTTCCAACAGGATCGAAATCTGAACCACCTTTACCGCCACCCATAGGAAGAGTGGTAAGAGCGTTTTTGAAAGTCTGCTCAAAGCCCAAGAATTTAAGCATAGAAGGGGTAACTGCTTTGTGGAAACGAAGACCTCCCTTGTATGGGCCTATAGCTGCATTGAACTGAACTCTGTAACCCAAGTTGGTCTGAATCTCGCCTTTGTCATCTATCCAGGTAACACGGAAAGTAAAGATTCTGTCTGGTTCAACAATTCTCTCTACAATTTTAGCTTTCTCAAACTCAGGATGCTTGTTATAAGTCTCTTCTATAGACTCCAATACCTCCTGAACTGCCTGAAGATACTCAGGCTCATGGCCATATTTCCTCTTAAGGTTAGCCATTATCTCAGATGTTTTCATACTATTAATTGATGTTATTTAGTGTTTATAAAATTAGAGTTTATCTCTACTAATCTATTTCTTATTAATTGGTTAGTCTCCTAACAGATTATTCAACAGTCCATGTAGCACCGGAATTGAGAAGATCATCAACACATTTAATCTTTGACTTCTCCTTAACCTCTGCAACCTGATCTCTTACTCTGTCATCGTATGTCATATCCTTAACATCCCTTATAACACCAAGGGCAACAGGATAATCGGGATATTTCATCTCAACAAGCATGCTGTGCAGACCTATATTGTCTGTGTGGGCATCGTGTACAAGTATGTCTTTCTCTGTTATGCCGTTCTCGCCAATCTTTACAACCTTGAGCTTCATGTTGTCGAGGACAATACCCTTGTCTCTGTTGGCTCCAAAAATCATAGGCTCGCCATGTCTCAGAACAATTGTTCTGTCTGCTCTTACAGACCTCTCGGAGAATTCAAGATGTGTACCATCGTTAAAGATAACGCAGTTTACAAGCATCTCCATAACAGATGTGCCGTCGTGCTTGGCAGCGGCAACCATTATCTCCTGATTAAGTTTAAGTTCTGAATCTAAGCTGCGGGCAAAGAATGTGCCTCTTGCTCCCAATACCAATGAACCCGGATTAAACGGATACTCAACGGTTCCGTAAGGGGAGGTCTTTGTAACCAGCCCAAGTTTTGAGGTAGGTGAATACTGCCCCTTTGTAAGACCGTATATTCTGTTATTGAACAGTACGATGTTAATATCTATATTCCTTCTTATGGCATGGATAAAGTGGTTTCCTCCAATAGCCAAGGCATCGCCGTCTCCTGTCATCTGCCATATAGACAGTGTGGGGTTTGCAACTTTCATTCCTGTAGACAATGCTGTTGCCCTGCCATGGATGCCGTGGAATCCGTATGTATCCATATAGTAAGGGAATCGGGAAGAACATCCGATACCGGAAACAAATACAAACCTCTCCTTAGTATATCCCAAAGCCTCACAAACCTCAGGCATTGCTCTTAAGACAGATGCGTGTACAGCATGGTCACCGCATCCGGGACACCATTTTACTTCCTGATCGCTTTTAAAATCTTGTGATGTATATTTCATTGCAGTGATTTTTATTTATTATAATGCTTTAACGGCCTCAACTATCTCCTTAACAATGAAAGGCTGGCCTTGTACTTTATTAACCTGCTCATATTTGAACTGAGGAGCTTTTGCTCTAAGATAATTTACAAAATGTCCTGAGTTAAGCTCGCATACTATAATCTTCTTGAATTTTGATAATACCTCGGCAGTATTCTTTGGAAGAGGATTAATGTAATCGAAATGTGCAAATCCTACGCTTGCCCCCTCATCGAGCAGCTCTTTTGTTGCTGTATAAAGGTGTCCGTATGTACCTCCCCAGCCAACAATAAGAACATCTCCCTCCTGTTTTCCAATAACTTGGAGAGGTGGAATAGAGTTGGCAACCCTTGCAATCTTCTCTGCTCTGGCATGTACCATCTGGTCGTGAACTATAGGATCTGACGAAACAGCTCCCTTCTCATCCTTTTCAAGGCCGCCTACTCTGTGCTCCAACCCAGGAGTGCCGGGCAACGCCCATTTACGTACAAATGTCTCAGGGTCTCTCTCAAATGGTTTGAACTTGCCCTCACATTTATCTATGATAGGTGGGTGAATCTCAGGGAAATCGCTCATTGAAGGAATTTTCCATGGCTCGGAACCGTTACCTATAAAGCCTTCTGAGAGCAGTATAACAGGCATCATGTGCTCCATTGCATACTTACCTGCATAGAAAGCTGCTCTAAAGCAGTCAGACGGCGTTCTTGCTGCCATTACCATAATTGGGCATTCTCCGTTTCTGCCGTACAGAGCCTGATTAAGGTCTGTCTGCTCTGTTTTTGTAGGGATACCTGTAGAAGGGCCGCTTCTCTGAACATCAACAATTACAAGAGGCAGCTCTGTTATCATTGCAAGACCCATTGCCTCTGATTTTAGGGCAAGACCCGGCCCCGATGTTGTTGTAACGGCAAAGTTACCTGCATACGCGGCTCCTATTGCTGTACATATTCCGGCTATCTCATCCTCACACTGTACGGTCTTTGCTCCCAGCTCTTTATGAATTGCAAGCTCTTCAAGAATAACAGTTGCAGGGGTAATTGGATATGAACCGCAGTAAAGAGGTCTTCCCGATTTCTCTGATGCGGCCAACAGACCCCACGCTGTAGCCTGATTACCATTTATGCTTCTGTATTTGCCCGGTGCAACCTTTGCCGGTGCAATACGATATGTATTAGGTATGGCGTGAATGTTATGTGCATAATTGTAACCGTCTCTAAGAACTTTTTTGTTTGGTTCTATGAGGTTAGGCTTCTTTGCAAACTTCTTCTCAAGGTATGCCTCGGTAAAATGCAAAGGTCTGCTGAACATAAAATAGCACATACCGAGAGTGAACATATTCTTACTCCTAACGATAGCTTTAAGATCGAGTCCGCTGTCTTTAAGGCTCTCTTTGGTAAGTGAAGTGATTGGTGACCATACAATGTGATAATCACTGAGATTCATCTCTGCAATAGGGTCCATTGTCTTAAACCCTGCTTTCTCCAAACCTTTCTCGTCAAAAGAATCTTCATCTAAAATAATAGTGCCACCTTTTTTACACCACTTGGCATTAGCCTTAAGTGCAGCCGGATTCATGGCAACAAGCACATCTGCGTAGTCACCGGGGGTTCTGACCTCTCCATTTCCAACATGTACCTGAAATCCGGAAACACCGGCTACAGTACCATGAGGAGCACGAATCTCAGCTGGATAGTCTGGGAAAGTGGATATTTCGTTCCCATATAGTGCAGATGCATCTGCGAACAGAGTTCCAGTCAATTGCATTCCGTCTCCGGAGTCTCCGGTAAAACGAATCACAATATCTTGTGCGTCGATAATTTTGTTTTCCATAAAAGAATTGTTCTCCAAGATTTTTTCTTAACGTTAGTAGTTATTTTGTTTTTAGGAGCTTTTAAAAATATAAGTCAAATCAGGCTCAGATTATTTTTATCGCTAACTAAAATCTCACAAATGTAAATAATATTCTTGTACATTATAATTTTTATCAAACTTTTTTCAACAGTGAAATAGTACCTCTTTTTTCTGTGTACAGCACGCCAAGATTTAGAAGATAAGAGAAAAACAGTGTTTTATGTGCATCATAAAGGATTCTATTTTAAGGTGCAAGAGGAGGCTGCTATAAAG
>CAVIKQ010000115.1:0-5352 GCA_963643305.1 Eggerthellaceae bacterium | reverse complement strand
GAATAACGCTTTTCAACTCTTATATAGTTTAAAAAGCTCTCCATGGCACTATTGAGAATCTCATTATACATACCGCTAATGTAGTAAAAATTGCTTTACAAGCAAAGACTCTGTTAAAAAGCAGTGGCTCCTAAAACTCTAATCCATATAGATAGAAAATGGCGACCATACAAGCCGCCATTTATCCATTTAATTCAATCTATTTTAATTCTAATCTTTTTCTAACACAGATGAAATAATGAATTACCAATTATTCCTCCTTTAGCTGAAGAGCTTTAACATAGATAGCCTTGTTTATCTCCTCACGTCTTTTCACAGATTTCTTAACGAAAGTCTTTCTGCTTCTTAGCTCGCGAACAGTACCTGTCTTTTCAAATTTACGTTTGAATTTCTTTAGGGCTCTCTCTATGTTCTCACCCTCTTTAATTGGAACTATAATCATTATTCTACCACCTCCTTTTGTTTAGGCTGCAAAGGTATTATTTTTCTACAACATAGCAAATTTTCAGTAAAAATCTTTGATAAAAATCTTTATTTTATCTCCTTTCATCCCATCCAAACGGATGTTTGCTTAACGGTAACTTTGCCAACGGATGATAATCGCCCTTTAGTCCTACAGGTTTGGAGTGGCGTATCTCGCTTACAATCTCAATGCAGTTCCGCGCCTCACTTATACGGAATCCCTCTCCCGACAATATCTTTTGGTAGCTTTTTGTATGAAGTTCCGTAAACCCGGCACTGAACTCAAACTCATTACCATCAATATTAATTGTCCTGTAGGTTTTCTTCTCCCCCTGCACGGCATTCTCAGGCAAACAATCTGCATTGATGCTTAGAAAATAACGCACACGAGCCTTCTCCAACTCCAAATAGCCGGCAACGCGGTCAAAGCTCATCACATGTACAATGTTCTGTTTGACAGGGCCGAATACCCACTGCAGCATATCATAGAAGTGAACACCAATGTTGGTGGCAATGCCACCGCTTTTGTGCACATCCCCTTTCCATGAAGCATAATACCATTTGCCGCGAGAGGTTATATAGGTCAAGTCCACATCATATATTTTATTCTTTGGGTCTTCATCCACTCTCTTTTTTAAGGCGATAATAGAATCGTGCAGACGGAGCTGGAGTATGGTATATGCCTTGTGCCCGGTCTCTTTCTCCATCTCTAACAGGTTGTCTATGTTATATGGATTAAGCACCAATGGCTTCTCACAAATTACATCCGTCCCCAAACGGAGTCCGTAACGAATAAACGCATCGTGAGTGTAATTAGGTGTACAGATGGCTGTCCAGCTCAAGGGATTATCTGTTTTCATCTGTTTGGAACAGAAACGGTCAAACTGCTCATTTTCCGTAAAGAACGAACATTCAGGGAAAGAACTGTCTAATCTTCCCACACTGTCAAAACGGTCGTATGCAACCAACAGATTGTTTCCTGTGTCGGCAATAGCCTTTATATGGCGTGGTGCTATATAGCCCGCTGCGCCAATAAGAGCAAAATTCTCCATTATTATTCTGATTTTTTTGTGTGATGTTATTTGCTAATCCTCCACTCTAATCTGTTCACATCATCCTTCATCGTAAAGTTCAAACCCACCTTCACCACAGGTTTGTCCTTCATCTTAAAGGCATCGGGATAGTGTTTAGACTCAATCTGCGCCAAAGCTTCCTCTGCGTTTCCGTTGAGTTTCAACTCCATCAAGTAGATGTTGGAGGCAGTTTCGAGTGTTATATCAATGCGCCCCTTAGCCGTATGCTGCTCCACATAGATGTTATAGTCTGTGAGCAGGGCAAATATGATGTAGAGCGTCTGCTGCCAATGCCCTTCATAGCTGGTATTGTTGCAGTAAGGCACTGTTTCAAGGAAATCTGCAAGCAGCTGCAGAGCCTTCTCTATCTCGCTTTGGCGGATAAGTACCGACATACGCGCTATAGCTGTGTTGCCATTAGTGGAATTGTGCCCAAGATAGTGGGGTAGCAGACTACGGAATAACCCCGCCCTTATCTCATTGTTAGGGAGAGCCAGCTCATAAAGTTTGCTCGTCTTGTCATAGTCCTTGATGGTCATGTAGCCACTTTGGTAGAGCAGCGGTATGATGGTGGTCATTGTCTCAGTTGCTGCATCAAAGTCATTAATCTCCACCCATTTATTCTCACCTAAATTAGCAGGAAAGAACTCATACTTCCTCATCATGTTAATCAGGTAAGTAGGAGTACCGGAGCCAAACCAATAGGAATCTATTTTCCCGTTGGCAAAGCAGTTGAGCAGACTGAACGGATTGAACACATCGGGAGACGGCCATGTGAAATGGTAGCCGTCATAGTGGCTTTTCAGCTCTCTAACGGTCTCTCCCCGGCTCAGCTGTAGTTGCTTTGCCAGGAAGTCTATATTACTACTCATCTGCGTGAGCAGTTCCTCCTTGGTAATACCACAGATACCGGCATACTGCTCGTTCATGCTGATATTCCTAATGCTGTTCAGCTCGCTGAAGATGCTCAGTTGCGAGAACTTTGTAATACCCGTAAGGAATACAAAACGGAGCATAGGCTCGGCAGCTTTCAATGGGCTGTAGAAGTTTCGCATTACGTTACGGAGCATGGGCAACTGCGTCTCCTCATGTACCACATCAAGCAGCGGAGCATCATACTCATCTATAAGTACTACTATCTGCTTGCCGGTTTTTCTGTACACAGTCTCTATCAAGTCATAGAATCTGTTGTTCACACCATCGCGATGTTCTGTAATACCAAACCGCCTCTCATAATCTTCTAACAGGTAGCCTAAATACTCCTCCAACTGCTCTTTCTCCATGTGCTTTCCCTTGCTCATGTCTAAGTGCAGCACAGGATATTCCTCCCACTCCTTTTCTAACTTCTCTATGGCAAGCCCCTCAAAGAGCTCCTTCCTCCCCTCAAAATAGCTTTTAAAGGTAGAGACCAACAGAGACTTACCAAAGCGGCGCGGACGGCTCAGAAAGAAATATATGCCATCCGTATGCGCCATACGGTAAACATATTCCGTCTTGTCAATGTAAAGTTTATCCTCTTTGCGGATACGCTCAAAGGTCTGAATCCCTATAGGGTAGAGTTTCCTTGCCATCATAACACAAAACTTTTTCTACTTACAAATATGCACCAAATCCCCTAAACCTCCAAAAGATTCCATGAGATTTTATTACAATTAAACTCCATATCCCCTTAACCAACAGACTCTTTGGGTATGCTATGGCAGCGGTACCTTACTATTGCAGCCTTTGCAACGTTCTTTACATTCTGCATCACCAACTCCTTTATCCAATCATAGCCAAAGTCAAACCAACGTTGCGGATGAGTCGTAATCATCAATTGGTCTGGCAAACGGTTCTCTTGCAGTGCCTTTATGATATCATCTGTAGTATGAAACGACCAGCCTTTCTCATTCCATACTTCCCTACAACTTTCAATCTTATCCCTCACACTAACCTTGTACCCATCCCAACACCTGCCCGTGTCTGTCAAATACAACATCTTTGAGAAATCGGTTGTTAGGTAAGGTTCACCAATCAATCCCAAAGCCTTGTAATTGTACCTCTTCCAAATATCCTTGCTGTCGTATGGAGAACGCGGACTACCGTGCATACAGATGGTGGATACAGGCACAACACTTCTAAGGCACTCAAGATTTTTACAGAAGTCAATATAAGCAGCATCTATATCCCCATTACATGTAGTTAAGCTCTCATAGTGGTATCCTATCTCGTGCCCATACGAACTGATAGCTTTAATCACCACATCATCCCGGCTTTCCGGTACTGCACGGAAATAATAGACACTCCTTATACCCATTGAAGCCTCGATTGTAGCTGTGCGTAGTGAGTTGTAGGGTAAAAGATCAACATCATGCCGCAAAATTATTGTTTTGCCTTGATATTCATTTATAATGAAGTCATCAAACCGAACAAAACTATAACCATGCAGTAGCAGAGACTTTAATAATTGGCGATAGGCAGTTATCGTAAAATCTATCATTTTATAATTTTGAACTGTGTAAGTAACGAGGATTCCTCTTTCATTTTAGATTTACTTAGGGGATAGTTCTCCGTAAACCATATAAGGAAGTCTGTCAGGTCAATTCGGTCATTAAGCATTTTATCTCTTCTTTGGATAAACTCTTGTTGGGAATATTGTCCCGAAAGAATTTTAATTCCGATATTAATACCCAATTCTAAGTCGGTTTTTGACTCAGATAGATTATACATAAGAGAATAGTCTCTTTCAAGATGTCTTGTGTAGAATGTGCTATTATTATTGAAATATACCGATGGTACACCAAGCATGGCCGCCTCTTCAGACATTGTACTACTTTCTCCCCAAACGAGTTTGGCAAAAGCAAGAACATCAAATATTGCATTCGGGGTTGTACGCAGTCGATATGGTTCTAACTCTTGCGGTAAATCTCCCTCTGAGGAAATAAAAACTTTACCATATTTAGCAAATTCTTTAACCGCCTTTACTTTCATCTCATATGGGATACCCCTATGACCGATGTCATGACTTGCTTCCCATGAAACGAATCTAACTATTGTGTAAATCTCATTCCGACCAACGCCCAAGAGATCTAAGACTGACATATCTGGTGTGAATCGGGATGGTGCAAGATAACCCAATTCATTATAGGTTGGCAGTTGTATTTCCTTCTTGGACACAGAGGGGTGTCCATAATTACCGGTAAAAATTACATCGGTGAACGGTTCATAAAGCCTTGTTTGCTCAAAATTATAAGTATCTTCAAATGCAATATGTGGTTTTCCAACAAGTTTTGAAGCATGAGCCGCATAAGGAGAACCATTACTAAGAAAAAGATCCGGTTTAAAGTTTAAAGCGGCTCTCCATTCCAAATAATCAAATTTCAGTAATCCCCATAATTTAGAAATTATTGTTCTATATTTCTTTCCAAAAGACTGGTATTGAAAGTTATTAACTTTCAGTAAAGCGATAATAAATTCCTTCTCTCTACAAGTGAAAAACACACTATGTCCACGATGCATCATCTCGGAAGCATAGTTGCGAAACAAATGCACATGTGCTGGATGACCTATGTCAATTAATATATTCATCTGATTGATTTTAATATCTTTACACCGATTTTTCCTATACTGTAAAGGATAGGATTAAGAACAGCTAAATAACGCCCATCCTCTACCAGTTTTCCTCCGAATCCTGCCTTAAAATCACGAACACCATAATCCTCATCAGGTTTACCAGCTCCCATCATGTCAAAAATAGGGTATCCGTTTTGTGCTGCAAATAGAATTCCACCATAAGTGGCAAGGGTAGAAGCGTAAATATTCTTATGTAGTCTACTTT
>CAVIKQ010000114.1:716-5361 GCA_963643305.1 Eggerthellaceae bacterium | reverse complement strand
AAGAAAAAGAGGCTTGACTAATACTTTTTAGTCAGCCTCCCTCTATGTAAAATGTTAAATAGAGACTATTTAACTGTAGCCATGTGTCTGATTAAATCTATAACCTTGTTAGAATAGCCCCACTCGTTGTCATACCATGAAACCAGTTTAACAAAGGTTGGAGTCAGCTGAATACCTGCTTTTGCATCAAAGATAGATGTCCTTGAATCGCTAAGGAAATCAGAAGAGACAACTGCATCCTCTGTATAACCAAGAATCCCCTTCAACTCATTCTCAGAAGCACGTTTAACCTCTGCGCAGATTTCATCGTAGGTAGCAGGAGTCTTTAGATTAACAGTAAGGTCTACTACAGAAACATCCAAGGTAGGAACACGGAAAGACATACCTGTAAGTTTGCCAAGCAGTTCCGGAATAACCTTGCCAACAGCCTTGGCAGCTCCTGTGCTCGAAGGGATAATGTTGCCGGCAGCAGCACGACCGCCTCTCCAGTCCTTCATAGAGGGACCGTCTACTGTCTTCTGTGTAGCTGTGGTAGCATGAACAGTTGTCATCAAACCATCTGCAATACCAAACTTGTCATTAATGACCTTAGCCAGCGGAGCCAAACAGTTTGTAGTACATGACGCATTTGAAACTATAGTCTGGCCTTTGTAAGTATTGTGGTTAACACCGCATACAAACATAGGCGTATCATCTTTTGAAGGTGCAGACATTACAACCCTCTTGGCACCTGCTTTAAGGTGTGCTTCTGCTTTCTCCTTTGTAAGGAACAATCCTGTAGACTCAACAACATACTCAGCACCAACTGCTCCCCAATTAATATCGGCAGGATTCTTCTCGGCTGTAACCCTAATCTCATTACCATTTACAACCAATTTGCCCTCCTTAACCTCAACAGTTCCATCAAATCTCCCATGCATGGTATCATACTTAAGCATGTAAGCCATATATTCAACATCTATAAGGTCGTTAATTGCTACTACCTGAATGTCATCTCTTTTCTGTGCGGCTCTGAAAACCAAACGACCGATACGGCCAAAACCGTTGATACCAACTTTAATTTTACTCATTATCTTAAAATTTTAAAGTGTAAAAAATCTTCCTTTACAGTTCCCTTTATTCATCAAAAATCGTGCAAATGTACACATTTTGTTTTAATTATTATTATCTTTACAATTATTTAGCAATTGGTGACTTTTTGTCACAGGAGATTGAGATTCATTAGCAACTCCAAAGATGAAATATTACATAATAGCCGGAGAGGCATCGGGAGATCTTCACGGTTCAAATCTTATAAAAGGGATAAAAGAGGTAGACAGCTCGGCAGAGATAAGATGCTGGGGAGGAGACCTTATGCAAGAGGCCGGCGGAGTGTTGGTAAAGCATTACAAGGAGAGTGCTGTAATGGGATTTGTTGAGGTACTTGCAAATCTTGGAAAGATAAGTCACAATTTTGCCCTATGCAAAAATGATATTCTCCAGAGCAGTCCCAACCTGCTTATCCTCATAGATTACCCCGGATTCAACCTTAGAATAGCAAAGTTTGCAAAAGCACACAACATACCTGTCTTCTACTACATTGCCCCAAAAGTGTGGGCATGGAAAGAGAGCAGGATAAAGCTGCTGAAAAAATATGTAGACAAGCTGTTCATTATATTCCCTTTTGAGATTGAATACTTTAAAAAGCAGGGGATAGATGCCATATACAATGGTAATCCGTTGGTAGACAGCATTCAATCTTTCAAAGACAAATTGGCAGAAAAAGGCAACGCTTATAAAGAGCAGTTTTTTAAGAATAACAATCTGCTTCCCGATAAAAAATTGGTAGCCCTGCTCAGCGGCAGCAGACGCAACGAAATAAGCTATCTGCTCCCCAAGATGTTAGATACCATACGCCTCTTCTATGCAGATTCTCAGAACAACGGAGAACTGGTACAGTTTGCATTGGCATGCGCCCCCTCTATAGAGCGCTCTTATTATGAGGAGATTATAGAGAAGAACAGAGAAAAAAAGGGCAAACTGCCGGCGGGCAGTCTTACACTTGTAAGCAACGCCACCTATTCTGTTCTCTACTACGCAGATGCCGCTATAATCTCATCGGGAACAGCAAGCCTCGAAACCGCACTCTTTAAGGTACCCCAAGTGGTAGGATACGGAGGAAACGAAATATCTTACCGGATAGCCAAACATTTAGTCAAGCTGAACTATATCAGTCTTGCCAATCTCATATTGGACAAACATATATTTAAAGAGCTTATACAACATCTGTGTACTCCAAAAAACCTTGCAGCCGAGCTGAAGTTGCTGTTATGGGACAACGGCACAAGAGAAAGGATGATAACAGACTACAACAGAGTCATTGAGATGCTTGGAGGCGGAGGTACATCTGCAAGGGTAGCCAAGGCAATGATTAACAAGTTCAATGAGCTGCGCAAGCATTAAAGGAAACAATATAAAACATATACACATGAAACTACATTTATACAAATATCAGGGTGCCGGAAACGACTTTGTTATAATAGACAACAGAGAGGGCAAGATAGAATTAACCACAGAGCAGGTCAGATGGCTGTGCGACAGGCGTTTTGGAATAGGCAGCGATGGTCTTATGCTACTCGGCAAGGCAGAGGGATATGATTTCTCAATGAGATATTTCAATTCAGACGGGCCGGAGGGGACAATGTGCGGTAACGGCGGCAGATGTTTAGTTGCCTTTGCAGACCATTGCGGCATAGAGAGCTTCAGATTCACCGCCATAGATGGTGTTCATGAAGCAACAGTTCTCAAAAGAGAGGGGCTGAGGAAGATTGTACAACTTAAGATGATAGATATTAAGGGATTTGAACCATATTCGGGCAGCGCATATTTCCTCAATACCGGTTCACCTCATTATGTAGAGTTTGTTGGGAGGGTATCAGACTATCCGGTTGCCGAAAGAGGATATTTCTGGAGGCATCACAAAGATTTTAACGGTGGTACAAATGTGAATTTTGTAGAGTTCAACGGCTACAACGAGGAGAAGAGGGAGATAAACGGGGTGCAGGTTCCGCTTTATAACAATGATATCTCTGTAAGGACATTTGAACGGGGGGTAGAGGCAGAGACATACGCTTGCGGCACAGGGATAACAGCCTCTTCATTATGTACTTTTATGAGATTCAACAGGCATAAGATGCTTGAACAGGGGAATGATATAGCCGCATTGCACTGCAATGTACAGGCTCTTGGAGACAAACTATCCGTTGATGCGGTATGGAGTGAGCAGGAGAAGATGTTCAGGGAGGTGTGGCTTACAGGGCCGGCAACGCTTGTCTTTGAGACAACTATAGATATACAATAAAGAGGAGAGCTGAAAAGAGAAATAAATTACTCCGGAATAAATATTTTGTATTACAAGTAAGGCTGTCCTCAAATGCAGGTCAGCCTTACTTATTATAAATCCTTGGTCCAAATATTTTTGTTCCCACACGTATAAGTGTACTCCCGTTTTCTACGGCAACAGGGTAATCCTCGCTCATACCCATTGAAAGCTCTTTAAAATGGGGGAACTCCTTGGCAAACCGGCCCTGCATCTCATCAAAGAGCTGTTTAAGCAGCTTGAACTCCCTCTCCACCTCATTTACATCATCTGTAAATGTTGCCATACCCATAAGTCCGCATATCTCAATCCCATTAGGCTTTTCTTCTGCCACCTTTTTAAGGAAAGAGGGGATTTCATCGGGAAGGAAACCATGCTTAGATTCCTCTTTAGCTATAAAAACCTCCAACAGGCATCTGCTCACCTTGCCAAATTTCTCAGAATAACTGTTTACCTCATCAAACAGTTTTGGGGTATCTATTGAGTGAATAAGTGATGCATACGGAACAACCATCTTTATCTTGTTAGACTGAAGATGCCCTATAAAGTGCCACTCTATATCTGCGGGAAGAAGCTTGACCTTTTGGGCCAACTCCTGCGGCCTGTTTTCTCCAAACAGCCTCTGTCCTGCATTATACGCCTCCAGTATCTCATCGGGAGTGTGGAATTTTGAAACTGCCACCAACTTGCATGTTGATGGCAGCCCCTTTGTTATATTTTCTATCTCTTTACAAATACTCATTATAATTACCTCTTTCTATTTCTCTGTTGCTGCTGCATAGCCTGCTGCTGTTTGTACATCTCATCTAACCTCTGCTGGAACTTGGATTTTGGTTTAGCCTTGGCATTGGCGGCCTTGGCCTGCAGCTGTGCAAGCAACTTTTTCTCATCAATAAAGTACTTTCTTATTGTAAGTGTCATTAACAAAGTAATGATATTGGAAAGCATGTAGTAGTAAGACAAGCCGCTGGAGAAATTGTTACACAGCATGGTAAAGAAGATAGGCATAAAGTAGAGCTGCATCCCCTTCATTCCGGCCATCTGAGAACCGGACGGCATCTGGTCTAAAGACATCCTTGCATAGAAATACATAGAGACTCCCATGAGCAGCGCAAACAGGCTCACATGATCTCCGTACAGCGGAATATTAAAAGGCAGATCCAAAATAGAATCATACGCACTCAGGTCTTTACACCACAAGAACCCCTGCTGTCTCAACTCAAACGATGCAGGGAAGAATTTGAACATTGCAAACAGGATAGGGAACTGAAGCAACATAGGCAGACA
>CAVIKQ010000114.1:0-706 GCA_963643305.1 Eggerthellaceae bacterium | reverse complement strand
CCCCAAACATGCTCACACCGGTCTTCTTATAAAGCGCCATTGTCTCCTGCTGCTTCTTTAGGGCATCCTCCTTTCTTGGATATTTGGCATTTATCCTCTCCAACTCCGGTTTAAGCACCTTCATCTTTGCCGATGACATATAAGACTTAAAGGTAAGAGGAGAGATAATCAGTTTAATGGCTATGGTCATAAGCAGAATTATAAGGCCGTAGCTTGAGATAAACCTGCTGAGATAGTCAAAGAAGTTAATGATAAAGACTCTGTTAATCCACCCTATAAGCCAGCCTCCAAGCGGTACAATCTTCTCAAAACCATAATCATAGCTTTTAAGTGTCTTATAAAGGTTTGGTCCGTAGTAAAACTTGAATGAAATATTGGTAACACTCTCTGCATTGTACGGGAACTCCATATTGGCACTGCAAGCCATAAGATTTTTGGCAACATCCTCCTTTGGATAAACCTTATATCTCAATCTTCCCGATGTAAAATTATCGGGAGCAACCATTATAGCAGAAAAGAACTGCTGCTGAAAGGCAAACCACTCCAATTTTGTAGGAACAGTTGTCTCCGCACTCTCCTTTCTAAGCCCAAGATCCTCTACAGATTTCTCATTAGGGAACTTATATACCACTGTAGAATAATTCTTCTCATTGTCATAACCCCTCTCCAACCTTGGAATATCCATAGTCCACGCCACGCCAAGCTG
>CAVIKQ010000113.1:0-5386 GCA_963643305.1 Eggerthellaceae bacterium | reverse complement strand
GTAATAAAGAGATCCGAAACTTTTGCAGATATAAGCTGGAGCTTGGGTTATTCTCATACGGATGTAGATAAAGAGTATAAATACTACCCTGCCGGTTATTTACAGGATTACAAATTAGACAGATATTATGCTTCGGTAGAGAAGAGTTTTATCTGCAATGACAAGAACTTTATAAATCTTGGAATAAACGGCGGATATACAAAGGGAAGCGGTAATTCACTTACGGAAACCAATCCGTTGGAGAGCTCATCCATAAAGATTCACAAAGAGTTGCTTACAACAGATTATCTTTATAATGTAACCGATAACACCTATTTTGGAGGTAATGTAAAGTACAGTTACATTGTAGATAAGGAGAAAGGTTATACAGCATGGATTAAGGCCGGATACCTGTACAGGAAGATGGGTAAGAATGCCACTCTTTCTAAAGCAGTAAGCTCTGAAAATATTATTTTCAATAAAGACAACAGACAATATCTTAACATAACAATAGGATTTAATTTCTAAAAACATAATAAACACACTTAATGAGTAAATCACATAAGAACCGGCTCCGAAGAGTAGTACAAATTGGAGTCATAGCCCTCATTGCGGCTTTTGGAGCAAAATTGTTTGGTAATCAAACATTTGATTGTGAGGCATTTTGCCCGTTTGGAGGTCTCGAAACTCTGTCTACTTACCTTGTAAGAGGGTCTATGGCCTGCAGCATGACAGCTACCCAGATAATGATGGGAGTAGTGCTTGGAATAGGGGTAATACTGTTTAGCAGACTGTTCTGCTCTTATCTCTGCCCACTTGGAACAGTAGGAGAGGGGCTTTCTAAATTAAGGTCAAAGCTAAAGGTAAAAGAGATAACTGTTAAAACAGGTTCTGTGTTAGATATAGTTTTACGTGCTGTAAAATATATCCTGCTGTTTACCATCTTCTATTTTACAATTAACAGTTCTGAACTTTTCTGTAAGAACTTTGACCCATACTATGCAACAGCCACCGCTTTTAAAGGTGAAATTACATTGTGGATGGTCTGCATATCAATAGCATTGTTCATAACAGGAAACTTCTTTGTAAAGATGTTCTGGTGCAAATATATCTGTCCGCTTGGGGCAGCCAGCAACATATTTAAGTTTACTATAATGTTCGTTGTTGTTTTTGGAGTATTCTTAGGGCTTAATTGGATTGGAACGGAGATGAGTTGGTTATGGCCTTTAACAGCAGTTTGCCTGTTTGGGTATCTCCTTGAGGTATTGTGCAGAGAGAGCAAAGTGTTTCCTCTGCTCAAGGTATGCAGAGATACAGAAGCATGTAACGATTGCGGCCTTTGTGCAAAAAGATGTCCGTATTCAATTGATGTAAACAAATTTACAAAGGTAAAAAGTGTAGACTGCACACTGTGTGGGGAGTGTATAAACGCATGTAACAAGAACGCGCTAAGCATAAGCGGAATAAAATCCCCTGCCAACAAAATAGTTCCCGTAGCAATAGTTGCGGTACTGTTTGCCGCCGGTGCCTATTTTGGCAGTACTGTGGAGCTCCCAACCATAGATGAGAGATGGGGAACAGAGGAGCAGCAGCAGAACCTTCAGAAACTTACTGTAGAGGGGCTTCGTTCTGTAAAATGCTATGGCAGCTCAAAGGCATTCTCTGCAAAAGTGCAGAAGATAAGCGGAGTGTACGGTGTAGCCACATTTGTCAAGCATGGGCGGGTAAACATCTATTACAACCCTGCCGAGACAACAGCGGAGACCATACAGCAGGCAATATACACCCCAAGCAAGTTTAAAATATCACAGCCTTCGCAGACAGACTCATTGATAAAGGTGATTACTATCCGCACAGAGAAGATGTACGACAAGATGGATCCAAACTATTTGGGATTGCAGATTAGACAGAGTAACAGAAAATATTTTGGATTGGAGACCGAGTACGCTTGTCCTCTTATCGTGAGATTGTATATGGCTTTGGATGAGCCGGTAGATGAGGCTTTCTACAAAGAGATGGTAGAGATGAAGGTCTTGGAGATGCCTATGCATGGCGGTGGAAGCAAAGAGATAAAGGTAGATTTCAAATATATAGGATTGGAGAAGCAGACAGACACAATAACCAGAAGGGCATTTCTGGAGAGGCAGTTCAACTTCTTTGAGCGCAGATTTACCACCAATATAGAGAAATTGGGGCTTGAACATAAAGATTCATTGGATATAGTATATCCTGCGCTCGACAAGCCAATCATAACCAGAAATATACCTTACCTTTCATCATATCTTTCACTTCAGGAGGGGATGTTGGGAATAAAGACTGTGATTAATGATAATGAGGAGTATGCGTTCCGTTTTCTGTTTGACAATACAGTTCTTACTCCAAATAAATTAGTTGAGATTTTAAAGGCTCCACAATGGACAATAAAGAAACAGGACGGCACAATAGAGACAACAGACCCTAAATTTATTGTAATAGAGGAGGATAATTAAGATTACCGGATATTTGCAAGAAAAATGAAAAGAATAACAATAATGCTGGCGGCGGTACTTATGCTGCTGCCGGCTATAACAAAGGCAGATGAGGGGATGTGGATGGTTAATATGTTTGAGAATTCCATCTACCCTCAGATGAAAAAGATGGGGTTAAAGCTAACCGGCAAGGAGATATACAATGAAGATGTGGCAAATGCGCTTAGCGATGCCATTGTATCTTTAGATTTTGGCTGTACCGGCAGTATGATTTCAAAGGAGGGGTTGCTTATAACCAACCATCACTGTGCATACGGAGATATATTCCGTTTGAGCACAAAAGAGCACAACTATTTAGAGACCGGATTCTGGGCCATGAACCGTAACGAGGAGAAACCTATTCCGGGCAAGAATGCTTTTTTCCTTAGAAAGGTTATAGATGTAACGGCAGATGTGAATGCCGAGAAGGCGAAGTTGTCTAAAGGCAATTTCCGTGGAATGATGATGAGACGTATTTACAAGACTGTAGAGACAAAGTATAAATCTCTCTATCCTAATATGGAGTGCATCTGTGCAAATATGTGGAGCGGTGAGGCATTCTACATGTTTGTTTATGAGGTGTTTTCAGATGTCAGACTTGTTGGGGCGCCCCCTGTATCTATAGGTGCTTTTGGTGGGGAGACAGATAACTGGAGCTGGCCTCAACACAAGGGGGATTTTGCAATATACAGGGTCTATACCTCCAAAGAGGGCAAACCTGCCGGGTATTCGGCAGATAATATCCCAATGAAGCCGGCAAGGACTCTTGCAATATCGGCAAAGCCTAAAAAGATGGGAGATTTTGCCATGATAATGGGCTATCCCGGCAGAACCAACAGGTACGCATCATCTTTTGAGGTAGAGGAGAAGCAGAATATTATAAATCCTATAGTGGTTGAGGCAAGAAGGAGCAGACTCGATGTATGGGACAAGAATATGAACAAGAATCCCGATCTCAGGCTTATCTACGCAAACACCTATTTTAACATAAGCAACTATACAGATTTTGCAAAATGGGAGAATAAATGTCTTAAACGATACAATGTTATAGATATACGCAGACAGGAGGAGAAACAGCTTACAGAGTATGCCGGAGCAGAGAGTGCTGTAAGCAGAGAGAATATCTGCTTATTGGAGAATCTGAAAAAATCGTATGCAGGCAACAATGAGCTTACACGTAACCGCACCTGGTACAAAGAGGCATATCTGCTATGCTGCGACTGGGTAACATCCTGCAAAAAATTTGCAGCCATTGCAAAAGAGATGGATAAAGGCAAGATAGATTCTGTAGACATCAACAGCCCGTTGGTAAAGCGTTATATAAAGAGGGCAACTGTTGAATTTGCCAAATTCGACAAAGCTACAGATTTGGAGCTGTTTGGGGTTATGGCTAACCTGCTTATAAACAATTTAGACAGAAAGTATCTGTCAGATACGGTAAAGGTTTGGATAGAGCGTTGCAATAACAGTGGCGAGGAGCTTGCCAAATATATCTATAGCAGGTCTCATTTTCGTACCGTTGAGGATATAAAGGCGTTTTTTGCCACACCAAAGAGTGTTAACGATATTCTCAATGATGCTGTTATTGTATTTAATGAGGGTTGCAACATACAGGAATTTAACCGCAGAGGCAAATGTATAGATGATTCTTTGGGCTGCTGCATAGAGAAACTTGCCCCAAAGTACACACATGCCATTTACAATATGCGCAAATCTCAGGGTAAACCGCAATATCCTAATGCCAACTCTACAATGAGGCTTACATACGGTTCTGTATGCGATATTTATCCGTCAGACGGGGTTCACTACGACTATCAGTCTACAATAAACGGCTATATAGACAAACAGGATAATTCCAATTATGAGTTTAGGGTAGATGATAAGATGAACAGTCTCATAGCCGCAAAGGACTGGGGCAAATGGGGTGAGAAAGGTAATCTGTATGTTAACTTTTTAACAAACAACGATATTACCGGCGGCAACTCCGGAAGCCCTGTAATGAACGGCAAAGGGGAGCTTATAGGATTGGCTTTTGACGGCAACAGAGAGAGCATGAGCGGAGACATATATTTTCATCCTAAATACTTTAAGACGGTGTGCGTTGATATTAGATTTGTATTGTGGATAATAGATAAATATGCAGGAGCTCAGAATATTATAGATGAATTGGATATACGGTTCAAATAGTAAAAAGGGACGGCCAAAACAGTAACGGCCGTCCCTTTACACATACATACAATCAATATATTATTAACAAAACGGTTACTGTTATCGCATAAACCGATATTGGGATATGAGACAGCCGATAACAGCCTTAAAGAGATACTCTTTTTGACAGGATAAAATTCAGGAATCCAATTGCTGCTATAAACAACCCATCTCCCGCAGGTTTCTATAAAAAGTGAGAGCAGGTCTTCTGACTTGTCCTATATTGCGCCTTCCCGATAAATATCAGTGACTCAAAGAATGCAACAGTAAAGGTTTTACAACCTCCGGACTCACAGCAGCGGGAACTGTACAGGATTTCCACCTGTTTCCCTTTTAATTCCTACAGGCGTAGGAGAACGCCTTGGAAACTCTTACCAACCGCAAATGTAATGTTTGCAATTTAATAATACAACTTTTTCTTGCCAATTTTGTTATTAGTTAATGAAGACTGCTGTAAGGAGCTGTCTTGAAGATAATAAATGTCATTTTAACCTAATAATAGATTTTTTATGTTTTGTTATCAGTGTCAGGAAACTGCACATAATAAGGGTTGTACCGTAAACGGAGTTTGCGGAAAAACCGGAGAAGTTGCTATTTTGCAAGATGCTACATTATTCATGATTAGAGGTATCTCCATGATTACCTCTAAGATGAGAGAAAAGAGCAGTATGGGGATTACTGTTCCCAACTCT
>CAVIKQ010000112.1:0-5413 GCA_963643305.1 Eggerthellaceae bacterium | reverse complement strand
GAACGGGCAGGCAAACTTCCTCGGTTTTTCGAGTCAGGGGCTTATTGTTACGTCAGACGGTAATGTTGGAAAATCTAACAGCTGGAGATTCCCTTCGTATGCAAATAGCGCAGCATTTGCAGAAGCGGGAATATCATCTAATCTGACCACTGAGACAACAACACTCTATAAAACAGTACAGACCGCAGAGGGTTTAGAGAAAGTACCTGTACAACAGAGGCAGATAGTTGAGAAAAGCATAGAGAAAAAGGCAGAGGAGACGGCAGCTATGATATTGAAACTTAGACAGAAAAGAATAGATATTATTACCGGAGATACAGATGCAACATATAGTGGCGAGGCAATGGGAGCTGCTCTCAACGAGCTGTCGAGATTAGAACAGGAATATATGAGCCTGTTTTACGGGAAGAGCGTAAAGGATAAGCAGACAATGATGTTTGATGTAGTTCCAAGGCCCGATGCTGTCAAACAGATGTATATTGCCTTTAGAATATCTGAAACACAGGGACTTCTCCCTGCGGATAACATGGGCGGAAGGCCTGTTGTAGTTGAACTGTCTCAGGAAACGGAGCCAATATCCCCAACCACGGTAGAGCAGATAGGACAGGTTGCAAAAAACTCTATAATTTACAGGAAACCTGTTACCATGAACGCCAAGATAATAGATGGGTCAAAGGTGCTTCTGCAGACAAGGGTGCAGATTTATCAGTTTGGCAAAATAGTATCGTTCCCAATGTCAATGCTTGTAAAGTAAATTATTCAAAACAGATTCTTAATCCCATAGATTGATTAAAGACACTTAAATAATATCATTATGAAACAGATTACAGATTTGAATCCTACAATTGTATGGAAGAATTTCTATGAACTAACAAAGATTCCACGTCCTTCAAAACATGAGCAGGCTGCTGCCAAATATATTTATGAATTTGGCAAAAAGCTTGGATTGGATAGCATGATGGATGAGATTGGGAATGTTATCATCCGCAAACCTGCAACAAAAGGGATGGAAGACAGAATGGGAATCATTCTTCAGGCCCATGTAGATATGGTCCCTCAGAAGAACGCAGATGTAAAGCATGATTTCTATAAGGACCCTATAAAGACAAGAGTTGTGGATGATTTGGTATATGCTACCGGAACCACACTTGGAGCAGATAACGGACTTGGCTGTGCCGTAGCAATGTCTGTCCTTGAGGATAAGACGTTGGTTCATGGTCCTATAGAGGTGCTTATAACCATAGATGAGGAGACCGGTATGACGGGGGCACGTGCTCTAAAACCCGGCCTTTTGAAAGGGGATATTTTAGTTAACCTCGACTCTGAAACTGAGGGTGAGCTATATGTAGGCTGTGCAGGTGGGTTAGATGCTTCTGCATTAATCAAATATAAAACAGAGCCTGTTGTAAAGGGAAATAAGACAGCTCGCCTTACATGCAACGGTATGGTTGGCGGCCATTCGGGTATGGATATAAACCTATACAGAGCAAATGCCAATAAGGTTATAGCCAGAGTGTTGCTCCCTCTGCTGAGAGATTGTGACGCTCAGCTTATCTCTATAGAGGGCGGTAACATGCGTAATGCTATTCCAAGAGAGGCTGTTGCACAGGTAGCTATACCTCAGGCAAAGATGGCAAAGGCCAAAAAGGTGATTGCAAAGAAACTGGCAGAGCTTAAGGTGGAGTATGCCGCAACAGACAAGGAGCTGAATATAGAACTTAAAGAGGAGAAGATAGCAGGAAGGGCTATTGATTCTGTTACAGCTCTTAACACGGTTAAGGCTCTTTATGTCTGCCCTAACGGAGTAGAAAGAATGAGCAATGCAATGCCGGGATTGGTTGAGACATCAAACAATATGGCAATAGTAAAATCAGGAGAGGGTAAGATTATGGTTCATTCACTCATGAGAAGTTCTGTTGATTCTGCAAAGGATGACTTGGCAGAAAAGATGCGTTGCACCTTTGAGCTTGCCGGCGGTAAGGTGGCATTTAGCGGAGGCTACAGCGGATGGGCTCCTAACATGGATTCTCCAATTCTTAAAGAGATGAAGAAGGTGTACAAGAGCCTGTTTAAGAAAGAACCTGCTGTTATGGCTATCCATGCCGGTCTGGAGTGCGGTATTCTTGGCGGTACATATCCGAATTGGGATATGGTTTCATGCGGTCCAACAATCTTCTCTCCTCATTCTCCCGATGAGAGGGTTAATATTGAGAGTGTAGAGAGATGGTGGAAGTTTGTTAAGGAGGTGCTCAAAGAGGCTCCTAAGAGGTAGAGACAAATTGTTTGAAGATTTCTCAGAGGGTGGTTCGGGAATAAAACCGGGCACCCTCTCTTTTTTGTGAGGAAGAGGAGTATTAGCTATATTTGTACGCAATATGGTAAAGGTATGGATAAGAAGTTAATAAATAAATTATTGTTCTCTAAAATCGGGATTTTTATAATGCTGCTGCTCTTTGTTGTCTGTTTTATCTGCATCATGGAGTGGGGGCTTTCTTCTAACGAGGGGGGAGGGGGTATATTCTCCGACAATAATTTTGGAAAGGAGGCGGTAAGACATTTTAAGGAGGGGGAGAGGCTCTTTAAGAAGGGGGATGAATATATGGCCATGGAGGAGTTCTTAGAGGCGGAGAAGTATTGCAATAATATTAAGAATGAACTACTTAGAGGTGGTATCAATTGGTATAAAGGGGAGCTGTATTATAATAGGTTAGATTTTACCAATGCTCTTAATATGTACAACTTGTCTAAAGAGAGTTACCTGCAGTGCGGAAGAAAGGTTGAGGTTATGCATCTGTACGGCAAAATAGCGGAGATTCATCTTAAAAACAAGAATTATGAGGAGGCAATACTCAATTACGGAAAGGCAAGAGCAATCGCTTTAGAGCTTGCAGAGAAGGAGCGAGCCCTTATAAAGAAGGGCAGAACAGATTCTTCCCTGTTCAAGAGGTATGAATCTGAGGCATTGAACTATTCCACCTCCCTGTTGAGCGGCTATTTTGGGAAAGAATCATCGGCCGATGAGACAATACGGGATATAAAAGAGGTCTATTCACGTTATAATAGGGGCAACGATAATCCGGAGGATTATCTTTTTATGGCATATCTGTATCTGTATCAGAAAAATACATCTATTGCATCTAAGTATGTAAGGGAGTATATAAAATGGAGATATTCACCGGCTTCGCCAAAGGGTGCTCTGAGCGGGATAGAAAAGGCAGGAATCTACTCGTTAGAGAGCGATATAGCAAAAAAGGAGAATAATTATAAATTAGCGCTTGAATACAAAGAGAGATATTTTGCTATAATAGATTCAATAGCAACGGTAGAGAGGAATCAGTCTATACGGGATATTGAGAATGAGTACTGGCAAAAGGAGCTTGCCCAAAAGGGTGTTCAGGCTGCTCAGAAGGGCAGGTATATGGTAACAATTTATACCCTTGTGCTGTTTATTGCAATCTTGATTATTGTATTTGTGGTTGTCTCATACAAGAGGAGGATTGAAAGAAAGAATATGGAGATAGAGAATTATCTGCAATCTCTTAAGATGATGGATGAAAAACTCTCCTCTTCTGAAATGGGAAAAGCCAAGATATTGCAGCAGCTGGATGTTCATAAGGAGAAAGAACGCCATCTTAAAGAGCTTTTGGAGGGGCGTTTTGCAGAGGTTAGAGAGCTGGTGAGAACCTATTATGAAACAGGAAACTCAAGATTGTTGCAAAAAAAGGTTGAGGATCTGCTTAAACTTAAATTGAGCGGAGATAACTTTGAGGTTATGGAGGAGGTTGTAAATGCAAAAAACGACAATATCATAAAGCGTATGCGAGAGAAATATCCTCAACTTAAAGAGGATAATATAAAGCTTCTTAATTTGGTTTATGCCGGATTCTCGGCTCAGGAGATAAGCGTTATTCTAAACGATACCCCACAGAATGTATACGTTAGAAAGAGTAGGCTTAAAAAGATGATTGCAGAGATGGAGGAGTAGCGTAATTTATTGCATTCTATAATGTTTGCTGCGCAGCAATACATTGTCTCTTAGATGGTCTCTATAGAAAAACAGCTCCTGCAGATGCAGATTGCCAACGGGAAAGAAGTTTTGCAGTGCAGGTAGAAAATATTGTTGCGGATCTACACCGCTAACCAACAGAACATGATTAACGGTATCTACAGCTACAGTAACCGGAGTGTTAGGGTCACCGGCTACTGCTGCCGTGCCGTATGGGAAGTGAGGATCGTTTGCTTTGGCCTCTTTACCGGCAGCAAGGAGTACTGCAGGAGCAGGGGATGGCTCCCACGATACCGGATTTATACATCCTATATTGTTGTAACATAATAAGGGACAGATAGCATCTGTTGTTGTTACGCTATTAAAGTTAATAGTTACACCTCCCGATACAGAATCTTTGGCCAATTTTATGTGCGAAGTGCAGTGCCCCGGTTGTGTTACTGTATCTTTGGCCGTTATGCCATAACCCACCACGTAGGCGGCAATCAGGCGTTTGTATGTATTGTCATCCATCTGTTTAAGTATCTCTTTTACCATCTGTCCTCCCTGGCTGTATCCTGCAAGGATAAAGGGCCTGTTCCCGTTAAAATGTCTAAGATAATAGTCAAAGGCATCCAACGCATCTTTAACGGCTGTTCTACACGCTGTTTCTGCATGCTCGCCTGTCAAGCCCTCAAATGTGGCTTGTCTATAGTATGGAAGAAAGAGATTTGCCCGGGTTGCAAATATGGTGTCTGCAAGTTCTGCAGACAATGCCCATGCCTGCTGGTGGTCTGCTCTTTTAGGGTTGGCATTATAGTGTGTGTGGCCGTTCTCATCGTTCCATGCTGTGACACATGTGGGTAACAGATAGAATACATCAGGGAGTGAGGTGTCTGCAGTGTTCAGGCGTGTTTGCCCTTCGTACCATAGCGTGCTGTCTGCCCAGTTAAGTGGTCTGTTCAGGGGGTTGCTGTGACATCCGGCAATGGTTATGGCGATTGTGAGGATAAGCAATCCTTTTATGTGAGCCGCTCTGTTGTATGTTGAACCTAAAATCATCTGATTTTGCAATCACTTTTGTTATCTAACTACTTCTTGTTCTTCTTGAACATGGGACCCTCTGATTAACAGTCAGATGCTGCGCCAGAGGACTGGCGCTTAGTGCAGTTGCTATCGCAACGCATTTAGCTTGCTACGCAAGCGGAGGCTGACTAAAAAGAGTCATTCTCGCTTGTATGTATTCCTTTTAGAAGAAGTTGTATAAAAAGTGGAATTTCAAGGCTTGCGAAGCTGAACAAACCGGAGTTTACTTACGTAAATGAGGATTTGTGAAGCAAGCGTAACGCAGAAATTACCTTTTTAGACAACTTCTTGTTAGAGCATCTGAATCAGCAGCATCAAGGTGTCTAATAACAACGAAGGTGA
>CAVIKQ010000111.1:4721-5485 GCA_963643305.1 Eggerthellaceae bacterium | reverse complement strand
AACTCCGGTTTGTTCAGCTTTGCAAGCCTTGAAATTCTACTTTTTATACAACTTCGTTTTTTATCTCTCCAAATCTGTATCTTTATAAGAGCTTGCATCTTTATACCAGTCTTTATACATAAGGTATCCTTGGGCGTTCTTGTGGGCTGCTGCACCAATAGACTCGGAGGCATCTTTTACCTTCTTGGCAGGAACTCCTGCGTAGATTCCCGGTTCGAGCACACTGTTGCTAAGTACCACGGCACCTGCTGCAATGATTGTATTATCGGGAACCACAACATTATCCATTAAAACAGCACCCATTCCAACAAGTACGTTGTTGCCAACTTTTGCTCCATGGATTATAGCATTGTGCCCAACAGAGACATCGTTCCCAATCTCACATACTGAACGTTGATACAGAGTGTGCAGAACGGCACCATCTTGAATATTCACCCTGTCTCCAATCTTTATTGTATTTACATCTCCGCGCAGAACAGTACTGTACCAGATGCTGCAGTCGTTGCCAATGGTAACATCGCCAACTACAACGCAGTTCTCTGCCAAAAAGCAGTTTTTGCCTATTTTGGGAGTGAACCCTCTTAAGTCTTTTATTATAGCCATATCTTTGAATTAAATATTTCTCATTGCAGGTATTGTCAATACCGTTGTTGAGGGGACAAAAATACTACTTTCTTCAACAATATTATTATATTTGCAGGTTGTTTATATGAACAAAAAAGAGATTATCGGGTTGAATTATAAAAATTAAAACAGATATAGAT
>CAVIKQ010000111.1:0-4711 GCA_963643305.1 Eggerthellaceae bacterium | reverse complement strand
GATATAGATAATGGGATCGTTTTCGAGTATTCTTAAGAAATTGTTTGGTTCAAAGGCGGAGAGAGATTATAAAATGATTAAGCCTATTTTGGATAGGACATTGGCAGCTTATGATGTCATAGATGCCTATTCAGATGACCAACTAAGAGACAAAGCGCAGGAGATAAAGGGGATAATAGCAGACCGTATTGCCGCAGACGAAGAGAAAAAGAGAGGTTTGAGGCAGCAGCTTGAGACCGGAGATATGGAGCCTCAGGAGAAGGAGAAGA
The DNA here is from genome assembly GCA_963643305.1 of Eggerthellaceae bacterium. Lineage (GTDB taxonomy): Bacteria > Bacteroidota > Bacteroidia > Bacteroidales > UBA932 > Egerieousia. The sequence goes on along the minus strand of CAVIKQ010000111.1, from coordinate 4,442 downwards.
TAGCTACAGAGGTTGACAAACTCACAAAACAGATAGATGACAAGATAGAGGAGGTTCTTAATGAGGTACTTCCCGATGCGTTTGCCGTAATGAAATCAACGGCAAGGAGATTTAAGGAGCATGAGGAGATTGTTGTTAAGGCTACAGATGCAGACCGGGATTTGAGTACCAAGGTAGATTATGTTAGAATAGAGGGGGATAATGCAATCTGGAAGAACAGCTGGATGGCCGGAGGCAACATGGTCACATGGGATATGGTTCACTATGATGTACAGCTTATTGGCGGTATTGTACTGCATCAGGGAAAGATTGCTGAGATGGCTACCGGAGAGGGTAAGACATTGGTTGCAACACTGCCGGTGTTCCTCAATGCCCTTGCAGGGAAGGGTGTTCATGTTGTAACGGTAAATGACTATCTGTCTAAACGAGACTCGGAGTGGATGGGTCCTCTGTATCAGTTCCATGGCCTTACGGTAGACTGTATAGACAAGCATCAGCCAAACTCGGAGGGGAGAAAGAAAGCATACCGTTCAGATATAACCTTTGGTACAAACAACGAGTTCGGATTTGATTACCTTAGAGACAATATGGCAACAAGTCCCGATGATCTTGTTCAGAAAAAGCATCATTACGCCATTGTAGATGAGGTAGACTCTGTCCTTATAGATGACGCAAGAACACCGCTTATTATATCGGGACCTGTACCAAAAGGGGATGACCAGCAGTTTGCAGAGTTCAAGCCGCTTGTAGAGCGTTTGTATAATCTTCAGAAGGGGGAGGCCACACAGATGCTTGCAGAGGCCAAAAAGCTTATAGCCCAGGGAAATAAAGAGGAGGGGGCAAAGATATTGTACAGAACCTACAAGGCGCTCCCAAAATACAACCAGCTTATTAAGTATCTGAGCGAGCCGGGAATAAAGCAGCTTATGCTGAACACAGAGAATATCTATATTCAGGACAACAACAAGCAGATGCACATAATTACAGACCCTCTCTATTTTGTGATAGATGAGAAACAGAGGTCTGTAGAGCTTACAGACAAGGGTAACGAGTATATAGCAAAGCTTGTTAGCGACCCATCTTTCTTTGTAATGCCAGATGTTGGCAATGAGGTGGCAGAGATAGAGAAGAGTGATTTAAGTCCCGATGAAAAATTAAGCAAGAAGGATGAGCTGCTTACAGATTATGCCCTTAAATCTGAGCGAGTACACACTGTTAACCAGTTGCTTAAAGCGTATGCAATGTTTGAGAAGGATGTTGAGTATGTTGTTATGGACAACAAGGTTAAGATTGTTGATGAGCAGACAGGACGTATTTTGGAGGGAAGAAGATATTCAGAGGGGTTGCATCAGGCTATCGAGGCTAAGGAGAATGTTAAGGTTGAGGCTGCTACTCAGACATTTGCAACCATTACCCTGCAGAACTATTTTAGAATGTACCACAAGTTGGCAGGTATGACCGGTACGGCAGAGACAGAGGCAGGGGAGTTCTGGTCTATCTATAAATTGGATGTGGTTACCATTCCAACCAACCGTCCTGTAATAAGGATAGATGGAGACGATCTTATCTACAAGACTAAGAAAGATAAGTATAATGCTGTTGTTGAGAAGATTATAGAGCTGCAAAAGGAGGGGAGACCGGTACTTGTGGGTACCACCTCCGTTGAAATATCAGAACTTTTGAGCCGTATTCTCAAACTAAGGGGAATAAAGCATAATGTATTGAATGCCAAGCAGCATGCAAAGGAGGCAGAGGTTGTGGCCGAGGCAGGACAACCCGGAGCCGTAACAATTGCAACCAACATGGCAGGGCGTGGTACAGATATAAAACTTGGCCCGGGCGTTAAGGAGAAAGGGGGTTTGGCAATCATAGGAACGGAGAGACACGATTCGAGACGTGTAGACAGACAGCTGAGAGGTCGTGCCGGACGTCAGGGAGACCCCGGTTCATCTAACTTCTATGTATCTCTTGAGGACAATCTTATGAGGCTGTTCGGCTCAGAACGAATAGCAAAGGTTGTAGACCACATGGGAATGAAAGAGGGGGAGGTATTGCAGCACTCAATGCTTTCGAAATCAATAGAGAGAGCGCAGCGTAAGGTAGAGGAGAACAACTTTGGAATCCGTAAGAGGTTATTGGAGTATGATGATGTGATGAATTCTCAGAGAGAGGTTATCTACAACAGAAGGAGGAATGCCCTTTACGGAGAGAGGATAGAGGTAGACCTTATGAACATGATTTCAGACTACGCAGAAATTATGGCGCAGAAGAAGGATGAGTTCGATTACTCCGGATTCTCTTTGGAACTTGCAAAAATCTCTATAGAGCCTAATTTTGATGAGAAGTTTTTTGAGGACTGCAATACGGAACAGTTGGCAGAGAGGATAGAGACCACAGTCAAGGAGGCTATAGCAAGAAGAGGAGAGGCTATGATAAAACTCTCTTTGCCTATCATAGAGCAGATATATGCAACACAGAGTGCAACATACCAGAATATTGCAATTCCGGTTTCAGACGGTCACAAGATGTTGCAGCTTATAATAAACCTTAAAAAGGCTCACGATACCGCCGGCAAGGAGGTTACAAGGGCTTTGGCCAAGACTATAACCCTTGTAATGATAGATGAGTATTGGAAAGAGCATTTAAGGGATATGGATGACCTTAAACAGTCTGTACAGAATGCTACATACGAGCAGAAAGATCCTCTGTTAATCTATAAGTTTGAGAGTTTCAATCTGTTTAAAGGTGTGCTCGAAAAGATAAGCAGAGATGTAATTACATTCCTTGTGCGTGCACAGATTCCGCTCAGGCAGGATGCGCAGGAGGCTGTGAGGGTAAGGGAGGATGCCCCAAGAAGGAGAGATGAGATGAACAATCTTAGAACCAGCCGCTCTGAACTTGCAACAAACTCCGGCGAGCCAAGGACACAGGCTCCTGTCCATGTAGAAAAGAGGGTTGGCAGAAATGACCCATGTCCTTGTGGCAGCGGAAAGAAATACAAAAACTGCCACGGCCGTATGGAATAGGGCAGACTAAGCTATAAATTATTAAACAATATACGAATTAACAGATAAATTATATGGAAAACAGATATGACGTTGTTGTAATTGGTGCAGGTCCCGGGGGGTATGTTGCTGCTATAAGAGCATCGCAGTTAGGATTCAGTACAGCTGTAATAGAGCGTGCAGAATTGGGCGGTGTTTGCCTTAACTGGGGTTGCATTCCAACAAAAGCCCTTTTAAAGAGCGCTCAGGTGTACAACTATACAAAACATCTTTCAGACTATGGAATAGAGATGAGCCAAGGGGCTGCCATTGTTCCCAATATAACAAAGGTTGTTGAGAGAGAACGTGGGGTCTCTGCTCAGATGAGCAAGGGTATAGAGTTCCTTTTTAAGAAGAACAATGTTACTGTCATTAAGGGAACTGCAGAGATAACCACTCCAAAAACCGTCTGTGTTAAAAAGGAGGATGGTCTGGAGGAAACCGTAGAGGCCGGGCATATAATAATTGCAACGGGAGCAAGACCTAATGCTCTTCCGTTTGCCCCTATAGATGGCGAGAAGATTCTCTCATATAAGAATGCCCTAATTCCCAACACCATACCGGCAAGTATTGCAATCATCGGTTCAGGGGCTATTGGCAGCGAGTTTGCATTCTTTTACAGTTCAATGGGTTCTGAGGTGCATATAATAGAGTATATGGACCAGCTTGTACCTCTCGAAGATGAGGAGGTAGCTGCACAGATAAGCAGAAGTTTCCGCAAAATGGGGGTTAAGGTTATGACCTCTGCCGGGGTAAAGGCTGTTGATACAACAGGAGACGGCTGTACCCTTAAAATAGATACCAAAAAGGGGGAGGTTGAGCTGAAGGTAGAAAAGGTGCTGTCTGCGGTTGGAGTAAAGGCCAATATAGAGAACCTTGGATTAGAGAGGCTTGGAGTAAAAACAGAAAGGGGAAAAATCCTTGTTGACGGAGCATATATGACAAATGTTCCCGGTATCTATGCAATTGGAGATGTTATTCCTACTCCTGCATTGGCTCATGTTGCTTCTGCAGAGGCTATTGCCTGTGTGGAGATGATTGCCGGAAAGGGGGTTAAACCTATTGATTACGGCAATATTCCCGGAGCAACCTATACATCACCGGAGATTGCATCTGTTGGAATGACAGAGAAGAAGGCTAAGGAGGCAGGTATTGATTATAAGGTGGGTAAATTCCCATTTACTGCCAGCGGAAAAGCAACAGCGGCCGGGGAGAGAGATGGTTTTGTTAAATTGGTTATAGATTCCAAGACAGACAAAATTCTTGGTGCGCATATAGTTGGAGCCAATGCCACAGAGATGATATCGGGAATAGTAGTTGCCCGTAATCTTGGTGCTACGGCAAAGGATTTGATAAAATCTGTACATCCTCATCCTACAATGAGCGAGGCTATAATGG
>CAVIKQ010000110.1:0-5590 GCA_963643305.1 Eggerthellaceae bacterium | reverse complement strand
CTTCAGTAACGGTGGCAGCGCTGTTGTTTACTCCACTGTTGAGAAACGTACCATTTGTAGGATACATTGTAAATGTAGCAAAAATTGCGGGATGTCTTACATTGCTCTACTATTTTATGAAGAGATATGCGGTGACAAACAGTTGCAGACGTTACGGAGAGTGCTTTGGATATGGCGTACTTGTTTCTCTTTTTTCATCCTTTGTATGTGCGGCCTTTTCATATATCATTTCGGCATTCATATACAGAGGCATATATGAACAACAGCTGCTTGAAATCAGAGAGATGTTTTTCTCCTCTAACTACGGCTCTGTTACAGACACCGTTGATTATCTGTTAGACCATTATTCTGTGATACTGTTCTTTACCTCTATAGTTTACTATTTTATAGTAGGTATAGTTTTCTCTGCAATTTTTGCGAGTTCCGTAAAGGTGAAAGACCCGTTTGCAAATGGAGGGGGAGAAAGCATATAATTACTTTTGCAGCATATTATGGATATATCGGTAATAGTTCCCTTATATAATGAGGAGGAATCATTGGAAGAGCTTCTGCAGAGGATTCATGAGAGTTTAGATGCAGCAGGTCTTTCGTTTGAGGTGATTTTTGTAAATGACGGCAGCAGTGACAACAGCTGGTCTGTAATAGAGAGGCTGAGTTGTTCAGATTCTGCCGTACATGGAATCTGTTTCAGGCGTAATTACGGTAAGTCTGCCGCCCTGTACTGCGGATTTGAAGCTGCACAGGGGGATGTTGTAATAACCATGGATGCAGATCTGCAGGATGATCCCAAAGAGGTGCCGGAGTTGTACCGCATGATAAAAGAGGAGGGATACGATCTTGTAAGCGGTTGGAAGAAAAAACGTTACGACAATGCTATAATGAAGAATCTCCCATCTAAACTGTACAATGCTACTGCCAGAAAGGTTACAGGTATAAAACTGCACGATATGAACTGTGGCCTAAAGGCTTACAGGAATGAGGTGGTGAAGAGTATTGAGGTTTACGGAGAGATGCACAGGTATATCCCATATTTGGCTAAAAATGCCGGTTTTGGCAGGATTGGAGAGAAGGTGGTACAGCATCACAAACGTAAGTTCGGAAAGAGCAAGTTTGGGTTAGAACGTTTTGTAAACGGTTATTTAGATCTGCTCAGCCTTTGGTTTCTTGCAAGTTTCGGCAAAAAACCGATGCATTTCTTTGGTCTTATGGGGTCTGTAACTTTTCTTGTAGGTGTCTTTATTACCATATATCTTATAATAGACAAGATTGTATCGCAATCGGGAGGTTTAAAATATCGCGCAGTTACGGAGCAACCGCTTTTCTATTTGGCTCTTGTTGCACTTGTGGTTGGTGTACAGCTGTTTTTGGCCGGCTTTTTGGCAGAACTGGTAAGCCGCAACAGTAAAGACAGAAACAAGTATCTTATACGTAAGAAATTTTAGCAGGTCTTATGAAAGAGGGCTCTCCTTCAAATAAATTTGTAACTGCGTATATTGTGTTGGGTGTGTGTGCGGTGCTGCTTTTTGCCATGAACCTTGCGTATGGAGCGGTCTCTATACCAATTGGCAGGGTAATGGAGATTCTTTTTTCATCACAACATCCGTCAGATGCCCAATATATTGCATGGAGCAGGATAATAATAGATTTCAGACTGCCACAGGCTGTTACCGCTTTGCTCTGCGGGGCGTCTCTTGCATCTGCCGGGCTGCTGCTCCAGACATTATTCAGAAATCCGTTGGCAGGTCCCTCTATTCTTGGTATAAGCGACGGTGCAAACTTGGGAGTTGCAATTGTTATGCTCTACCTTGGCGGTTCCATCTCAATTAGCGGAGGAGCAGGGGGCGACAGTGTCTTTGCTTTAAGCGGCTATGCTGCCATTGTTTTTGCGGCTCTGCTTGGAGCATTGGCCATTTTGGGAATAATCATTTATATGTCTGGAAGGGTAAGAAACAATGTAATGTTGCTCATTATAGGGATAATGATAGGCTACCTGGCTTCATCTGTCATCTCTATGCTTAATTTTTATGCCTCTGCCGATAAAGTCCACTCCTTTGTCATGTGGGGGATGGGCAATTTTTCCGGTGTGTCAATGCAGAAACTTCCATATTTTGCACTCTTTTCTGCCATAGGCCTTATAGGTGTCATACTCCTTATAAAGCCCCTTAACGCCCTGTTGCTGGGGGAGTATTATGCAGAAAACCTTGGGGTGCGAATAAAGCCTACAAGAATAGTCATACTTTTGGTAACAGGAGTGTTAACAGCGTCTGCCACAGCTTTTTGCGGTCCTGTATCCTTTATAGGATTAGCAGTTCCGCATATTGCAAGATTTGTTATAGGCACATCTAACCACAGGCAGTTGGTACCTGTTACAATTTTAAGCGGAAGTGTTGTAGCGTTGCTCTGTAACATTTTAACGGTATTCCCCGGCAGCAGCTATGTATTGCCGCTTAATGCAGTTACTCCGTTTATTGGGGCTCCGGTAATAATATACGTTATACTTAACAAGAAGAATATACAGTGCTTTAATTGATTAAGCCAACAATTTAATTGATTATTTTTATATCTTTGCAGGTTGCAAGGTAGAGTAAAAAAATAGAGTAAACTTAACTATAATATGATTAATATTACTTTTCCCGATTTATCTGTACGTCAGTATGAAAAGGGGATAAACGGAATTGAGATTGCAAAGAGCATCAGCCCGCGTCTTGCAGCTGATGTTTTAGCAGTTATGGTAGATGGCAAGGTTGTAGATCTTGAACGTCCCATTGAAAATGATGCAACTGTAAGACTGCTCAAATGGGAGGATGACGAGGCCAAGAAGGTATTTTGGCATTCATCATCACACCTCATGGCACAAGCTTTGGAGGAGCTGTATCCCGGTATAAAATTCGGTATAGGACCGGCCATTGAGACCGGTTTCTACTATGATGTGGATCTTGGAGAGAGAACCCTTGCAGAGGCAGACCTTAAAGTGATAGAGAATAAGATGATAGAGCTTGCCAGAGGTAAGGAGCATTTTGTAAGACAGGATATCTCCAAGTCTGAGGCAATGAAGAGATACACAGAGAAGGGGGACGAGTACAAGTGTGAACTTATAAGAGATTTGGAGGATGGAACAATAACATTCTATACCAATGGAGCATTCACAGATTTGTGCCGTGGTCCGCATCTGATGGATACATCTGTTATAAAGGCTGTTAAACTAACCTCTATAGCAGGTGCATATTGGAGGGGTAATGAGAAGAACAAGATGCTGACCAGAATCTATGGAGTAACATTCCCTAAAAAATCTATGTTAGACGAGTATCTGAAGCTTATGGAGGAGGCAAAGAAGAGGGATCACAGAAAGCTTGGCAAGGAGTTGGAGCTTTTTGCTTTCTCATCGAGGGTTGGAGCCGGCCTTCCTCTATGGTTGCCAAGAGGTGCCGAACTTAGGGGACGACTCGAAAATTTCCTTAAAAAAGTACAGAAATCTTACGGCTACCTGCCGGTTATAACACCTCATATAGGTCAAAAGGAGCTATATGTAACATCGGGACACTATGCTAAATATGGAGCCGATTCATTCCAGCCCATACATACACCACAGGAGGGGGAGGAGTTCCTGCTAAAACCAATGAACTGCCCTCACCACTGTGAGATTTACAGAACAAAGCCACGCTCATACAGAGATCTGCCTTTGAGGTTTGCAGAGTTTGGTACTGTTTACCGTTACGAGCAGAGCGGCGAGCTTCACGGTTTGACAAGGGTTAGAGGATTTACTCAGGATGATGCACACCTGTTTGTCCGTCCGGACCAGTTGAAGGAGGAGTTCTGCAAGGTAATAGATATTGTGCTGTACATATTCAAGACACTAAAATTTGACAGCTATACGGCTCAGGTCTCTCTAAGGGATCCTAACAACAGGGAGAAATATATTGGAACAGACGAGAATTGGGAGAAAGCGGAGAGCGCCATTATAGAGGCTGCCAAGGAGAAAGGTCTTAAAACGGTTGTTGAATATGGGGAGGCTGCATTCTACGGTCCTAAACTCGATTTTATGGTTAAGGATGCAATTGGCAGAAGTTGGCAGCTTGGTACCATTCAGGTAGACTACAACCTGCCTGAGAGGTTTGACCTTGAATACACCGGTGCGGATGACAAGAAGTATCGTCCTATTATGATTCACAGGGCGCCGTTCGGATCTATGGAGAGATTTGTAGCGGTACTGCTTGAACATACCGGAGGAAAGTTCCCTCTTTGGTTGGCTCCGGATCAGGTTGCAATCCTTCCTGTAAGTGAAAAATATAACGAATATGCAAAAAAAGTTGGAGATTTGCTTAATAATCACGATATTCGCGCGCTAATTGACGACAGAAACGAGACTATAGGAAAGAAGATTAGAGAGAACGAACTTAAGAGACTGCCTTATCAGCTTATTGTTGGTGAGAAAGAGCTTGAGAGCGGGTCTGTTTCTGTTAGAAAGCAGGGAGGTGAAGACTTGGGTTCAATGAATACACAGGATTTCATAACCTATCTGACAGCTGAAATAAAGAAACAATTGGAATAGATAACTGTTTTATAGATATTGAATTATTAATTTAACGTTAGGAGGATAAGTTTATCGCAACACCTTTTAAACCTCGTCCGGGAGGCTTCGGTAGCAACAGACCAACGGGAAGCGCCGGTCAGAACAGTAACGACAGGTCTCAACAGACCAAAGCTGCCAAAAAAGATGAAGGCCCAAGAGTAAATGAGGAGATAAGAGTTCCTCAGGTACGAGTTGTGGGGGATAATGTGCCGGAACCAAAGGTTTATCCAATTCAGGAGGCCTTAAAGATGGCTGCAGATATGGAGCTCGATTTGGTGGAGATTTCACCGAATGCTACACCGCCGGTATGCAGGATAATTGATTATCAGAAGTATGTGTACCAGCAGAAAAAGAGGGCAAAAGAGATGAAAGCGAATGCCAGCAAGGTTGTCATTAAGGAGATTCGCTTTGGCCCCAATACAGATGAGCACGATTTCCAGTTCAAGTTAAAGCATGCTATTGGGTTCCTTCAGGAGGGGGCAAAGGTAAAGGCGTATGTCTTCTTTAAAGGGCGTTCAATCCTTTTTGCCGAGCAGGGGGAGAAGTTGCTTCTTAGATTTGCCGTGGAACTGGAGGATTACGGAAAGGCGGAGCAGATGCCAAAATTGGAGGGCAAACGTATGATAATGATGCTTGCTCCTAACAAGAAAAAGTAAAAACCTTTTTGCAAGGGGGATGCTGCCTTGCAGAGATTATTAATAACTAAAAATTTTAAAGTAATGCCAAAGTTAAAAACGAACTCCGGTGCCAAAAAGCGTTTTACGCTTACCGGATCGGGAAAAGTTAAAAGAAAGCACGCTTACAAAAGTCACATTCTTACAAAGAAGACTACTAAGCAGAAAAGAAATCTTACTCACATAGCTACAGTTGCTAAGGTAGACGAGAAGAGGGTAAAAGCTTTGATTTTAGCTTAATTTTATTAATTCATTTCATTAACCGAGTGTTCAGCCGAAAAAGTTTCTTAATGGAGAAGAACGCTGACATTCATAAAACATTACAGTATGCCAAGATCCGTAAATG
>CAVIKQ010000109.1:0-5775 GCA_963643305.1 Eggerthellaceae bacterium | reverse complement strand
TCATTTTCCTGCTCTGTAAGCAGATTTTTTCCGTTTCTCCTTTTACCTTTTGCAGAATACAGTTTGGCCTCATAAAAATCTCTGTTTACAAGTCCAAAAGACTGATCTACAGGAACCCATCCTATACCCTCAAAATATGCGGCTCCCCAGTCGTGCAGATTAACCTCGCCGGGGTGAAGCATCCATCCGCTCTCCCATTTTGCAGGGATGCCGGCATATCTTGCCATTGTTACAAAAAGCAGTGTAACCTGTCCGCAATCGCCATGATGGTTATTTATAACATATTGCGGAATATTGTATAGTGTAGAGTACTCGCGAGCACTTGCCCAGGGATATGTATGAGCTATATAATCAAAAATTTTTACAGCTTTGAAATATGGGTTGCTCTCATTGCCTATAACAGAATCTGTAATCTTTTTTATATCATCTGTAAAGATGACATGAGTCTTACGTTCAGCAGTGTACTTTTTGTATATGGCAGATGTGGTGTCGTATGGCTTTATATCTGTAACCGGATTAAATCTATGAAACTCGTTGTAGGAGGTGTATGTTGCACTGTAACTGAATGTTATTGTGCTGTCCTTTACAGATTTGGCCTCCATGTAAATACTTTTGTGATCATATTTGTTGGGGCTTATAACATAATCAGCTTGCGAAGTTGAGAGTAGTCTTACATTGCGCTGTCTGCCATTGCTTCTTGGGTAGGGCATCCATACTCTTATGGTCTCCCCATGTGGAACTTCATTTGGCTTTACCTTAATGGTATAGGTATATTCAACCTGTTGTGGCAGAATATATACGCTGTCTGTACTGTAGGATGCCTCTACAACTTTTGGCAGGAATTCAGAGAGGTAAAGGTCAAGATTGTCAGACTGTCTGCCTTTAATGTCATCTCTTACTTTGCCGGCCTGCTTGTCTATTCTAAAAAGATTGCGTACTGCACTGTGGAAGTAATATTTCTTGCCATCTATTCTCTTGCACTCCAAAGCTCCTGAAGATTCCCATTTTTGCAAATCCTCTGCGGTTATATTTGGGAAATATTCTTTAAGGTCTTCTAATACAGATTCTTGAGTGCGATAGAAATCTTTTTTTATCCTTTTCATCAGATCTATCTGGAATTCAGCCTCCCATTTTTCGGACGGACTTACATTCTTGCAGCTTATAATGCTTCTTAATTGCTCTCCTGCAACCGAAAAGTCTCCGTTTTCTATTATCTGTCTTGTCTGCTCCAACTGTACAGTGTGGTTCTGGGCATAAACAAAATGCCCACATCCCCCAATAAGGAGTGTGGACAATATTGCTGCCTTAATCTTTTTAGTTAAAGTTTCGGCGTTCATAAGATATGTTGTTATTACTGTTTTACACGCTCACCGTAGCTTCTGTCCTCTGTTTTAACACGAATCTTCTCTCCCTGGTTAATGAAAAGAGGAACCATAATCTTTGCTCCTGTCTCAAGAGTTGCCTCTTTAAGAGCATTTGTAGAGGCTGTATCCCCCTTAACGGCAGGCTCTGTATATGTAACTTCAAGCTCAACAAACTGAGGAAGCTCGCATGTAAGACATCTCTCCTCGTCTGCAAGGAACATCATCTCAACACCCTGTCCCTCTTTCATAAGGTCTGCATTGTCAACAAAGTCTGTATCCAAGTGAATCTGGTCAAAGGTTTCGCTATGCATAAAGTTATATCCCGATTCATCTTTGTAAAGGAACTGATAAGGTCTTCTCTCAACAGTGATAGTCTCTATCTTCTCGCCTGCACTAAAGGTGTTCTCCAAGATTTTACCGTTTTCAAGATTCCTGAATTTTGTCTTCACAAAAGCAGGGCCTTTACCCGGTTTTACATGCTGAAAATAGATTAACTGGCAAGGTTTGCCGTTGAAAGTGAAAAATAAGCCGTTTTTAAAATCTGCTGTTGTTGCCATATATCTAAAATATTATTAATAATCAACGAATAGGGCGCAAAAGTAATAAAAATTGAGATAAAAAAGAAGTTGATGAGGAGGTTTTGGCAATTGGGAATATGTGCCGTTTTATTCAGCTCCCACAATATGCAGTTTTATACCTATGGAGAAGAAGATAATATCCTTTAGTTTTAGATAACTGTTGGTGCATTTAGAAACAATGTTAAGGTCGTTGGCGCTTAATTCGTAGTACAGGCCAAGGTCTCTTATCCTCTTATCTTTAGAAATATTCCAGATTAGACTCTCTCCAACAAATATATTGAACCTTATACGTGTGGTAAAACCGTAATAGTGTTTCATTGGATACCTCGACGGCTCCCTTACCCAATATTTTTCGCCATATATCATTGTCATGTACAATCCGCATACAACAGGCTCAAATGACAGGTTTTTATCTATCTGCAAACTGAACGGAGAATATATCTCTTTTAAGGTACAGGTGAGGTGAGCCTTGTCTGCATATCTATTGGGTAGAAAACCTATCATGAAATCGGTCTCCCACTGCTCTTTGCGGCCGTAGTCCCAGCCGCATCCTGCTGCAAATACCCCCATATCTCCGGCATATTGGAGTTTTACATGTGTGGGAACTACCTTTTTCCACCCTGTATAACCTGTATATGTCCTGTGGTCTCCGAATTTAGCCTTTATGGCCTCTCTTTTTGCTCTTGAAAGGCTGTCTGAATAGGTAATACTTTCCTGTTTCGGTTTTGTCATACAGGTTGCGCCAAGGCTGTTAACGGCAAGGATGGCTATCAGCAGACTTCTGTTAAAAATTGATGATTTCATGTGTATAGCCCTCCTCATTTATACAGAAAAGCAAATATCCCATTTTCTGGATATTGGCACATTCAAAGTAGATTATTCCATCGTTAAACTTATCCTCTGCCTCAAATTGGTGATCATGTCCGTTTACGCAAAACAGGAGGCCGGGGAACTGTTTTATCCCATATTGGAAAACCTTTGCGGCATTTCTGTTAAACTGGTCAGAAAATGGAGCTGCATGCATTGCTATAACTGTCTTTTCGGCCTCTTTGGGATAGTTGATTATCTGGTTCTCAACAAAATCGAAATCGGGAACGGGAACATCATGCCCAAACTCAAGAGCGTTTGTGTTCAGGCATACAAATCTTACATTCCCGGCAGTAAAGGCAAAGTTGAACTCTCCAAAAATCTTTTTAAAGTTAAGCTCTCCCGATGCCAGACAGTCATGGTTGCCAATAAGGCATACGTATGGAACTTTAAGGTTGTTAAGTATATCTCGTTGCCATTCAAATTCGTTGCGCATCCCAAAGTCAGAGATATCTCCCACATGCAATACAAAGTCTATGTCATCTCTGCTGTTTATGTTGTCTACCGCCATCTGTGTTTCATCGTACCAACGCTGGGTATCGCTTATAACGGCAAATGTGATACCTCTTTTTCCGGAGCAGAGCTTCTCTATCTTCTCTATATTTTTTGCATTTATATCTTTCTCCCCCTTTACTCTTGTGTCATACGGATGGTATTCTACACATGATGCCAATATGCAACAGATGCAGAAATACAGCAAAAGTTGTTTGTAAAATCTGCATAGCCAATATGTTGTATTATTCTGATAACGAGGCATGTTTATTTTCTAAAAATCCAGGTGCAAAAATATTGGTTTAGATTATAACATTTTTGGTCTGTAAGTGTTCATCAATGTTCTAAAAGTACTTAATTTATGCATCTAAAAGGTGTGCCGCTTAATATAATGTTCCAAAACACATTTTTAATATGCAATATTGCCACTGCTTAAAAAATAAGATTTGTATATATAAATTTAAAACTGTACCTTTGCAGTCTGTAAAAAACACCGCGGAGTAGAGCAGTTGGTAGCTCGTCGGGCTCATAACCCGGAGGTCGTAGGTTCGAGTCCTGCCTCCGCTACTAAGAGGGCTTCAGACAATGTCTGAGGCTTTTTTGCTTTTAATAGGCTTTATACAACAGATTAGCAGGAGACTGTATGACATATCTGTAAAGTTTTACGCAATAATTCAGAATCTACGTTTTGGCAGCATATACACTGTAAACTCTCAGCAAAAAATAGGTATCTTTGCGGAGATATTTTCATTAATCGCAATTGTGGTACTAATGGATAACAAAAAGATAATAATAGCAATAGATGGCTATTCATCAACCGGGAAGAGCAGTTTTGCAAAACTGATAGCGGCCCGTTTGGGGTATGTGTATGTAGATACGGGAGCTTTGTACAGGGCTGTTACATTTTTTGCATGGACCAATGGATTTATAGACAGCAGGAACAGGGTAGACAGAGCAGGGCTTAAAAAGAATCTCAATAATATAAAAATATATTTTAGGACAGGGGAGGATGGCAAGTCGGATGTTTACCTTAATGGAAACAACTTAAGGGATTCTATAAGGACAATGGAGATCTCAAAAAGGGTAAGTGTTATTGCCGCTTTGCCGTTTGTGCGGGAATATGTAGATACTATTTTGCGCAGATATGGTGTTGAAAAGGGGGTTGTAATGGATGGGAGAGATATTGGAACGGCGGTATTTCCTAATGCAGAGCTTAAAATCTTTATGACAGCTTCACCTAAGGTACGTGCCGCACGCAGGTTTAATGAGCTTAAAGAGAGCGGCCGAGAAGAGAGTATAGAGGAGATTCTTGAAAACCTGAGGGAGCGTGACCGTTTGGATGAAAATCGGGAGATGAATCCCCTTACAAGAGCCAAGGATGCTTTGTTGTTAGATAACAGTAATTTAACAATAGAACAGGAGCTTAACTGGATTGCAGATCTGCTGAAATCTCATTTTGGTATCATTATGAACAGATAACCTTGGGCTCGTATGGATTTTAATATAGATTTGTATAGAAGAATTGCTGTAATGGACTTGGGTACTAATGTATTTAATCTGTCTATTGCAGATTTTTCCCTTTATAAGTACTCTTTTGTAAAGGAGTTTAAATGCGCAGCCCGGCTTGGTGCAGGGGGAGGAATAAAGAGTGGGCAGATTCTGCCTGTGGCGTTTGATAACGCAAAAAAGGCCTTATCCCAAATTATGCAGGTGATAAGTGAGACAGGTGAGGTCTCTATGATATACCCGTATGCAACCTCTGCTGTAAGAGATGCAGAGAATTCCGCAGAATTTGTAAAGGAGATGAATGAGGAGTTTGGGATAAATATAAATGTTATCCCCGGAGAGAGGGAGGCAGAACTGATATTTAAAGGGATAAGGGCAAGCGGAGTGTTCGATAATCTAAAAAGTGGAGAGAACGCACTGCTTATGGATATAGGTGGAGGAAGCAATGAGTTTGTAATAACAGATGGCTGCTCTGTTCTGTTTAAAAAAAGTTTTCCGTTGGGAATGGCCAGGATGAGGGCAAAATTCAACTATATAGAGCCGATTGGCAGGGAGGTTGTAGAGGAGTTTGTCTGCTATTGTAATGCTCAACTGTCTGAGTTGTGGAAAGAGATAGAGAGATACAGGCCGGTTATAATGGTGGGTTCATCCGGCTCATTTGATACATTTAAAGATTATATATACAGCTGTACACCAAATGATAAGCCATATATAGAGCTGCCTTTAGACAAACTGTCTGATATGAATAACGTAATGGTGCAATCTGTTGCAGAGGAGAGGCTGAAGATGCCCGGAATGTCTCCTGTAAGGGTAGATTTTATAGTGCTTTCATCTCTCTTTACACAGCTGGTTATAAGACAGGTGCAGCCTAAGGCGGTGTATCAGTCTGCCTATTCTCTTAAAGAGGGGGCTGTAGCCGAACTTTATGAGGAGTGGAAAGCTGTTGCTGCGTGTGCATGTCATAGCGT
>CAVIKQ010000108.1:0-5895 GCA_963643305.1 Eggerthellaceae bacterium | reverse complement strand
GTGTAATATGCTGCAATAAAACCATTATCCCTCTCCTCTACAACCTTCATTACACATCCGCTCACAATCATGAATTTATCATTGCCTATCTTTGCAAAAAGCAGGTTCTTCTTCTCAGGCTCCCTTATAATGTTATCCTCCGCTATATAATGCAGAGAGCCTTTTGCCAAATGTACATTCATATCTAAATGCACAATAGACCCTGTTGAAAAATAGAGTTCCCCCGCTTTAAAGTCATCATAAAGATAGGGCCAGGAGGTGGAACATTGTTGTGCAAAACTATATGAAACGCTAAGCAGCGCAGATACCAAAATCAATATTATTCTTTTCATGGCGGTAAATATAATTAATTTATTTAATATCCATTAATATGAGTACAAAAATAGAGGGCAACCGCATTGGTGCCCCCTATTTAGAAATTGCTGACAATTATTTTCTGGTTGCTGTAAGGTTGTAAGCAATAGCAAGGTTACCTGCACCTTCAATCAGATACCAGAACCCGTAATTCTCTTCTCCTACAAGCAACTTACCACCCTCTTGTATCGTAAATGTAAATGCACCTTCATCCAATCCGCTACCAGGCAACATAAATCCGTACAATGTAATAGGCTTGCCATTGCTGTATGTATAAACAGATTCCTGTGCGTATGGAACAGAGATTGTCTTATGGTCGTCACTTACAATACCGTAGAATCTTGTGGTTTCCATAGCCCAACTTCCAATGTTTCCAAGGTCGCTGAACCAGACTTTGCTTTCATCCTTGGCATCTTTGAATATTTCGAGATCCCAAGTAGTTGGTCCATCCCAATAGTCTGTACCACTTACAGTATATTTGCCAAGGATAAATGAAAGTGGGTGATCCTCATCTGTTATGGTTATCACACAGTTGTTCTCGGCCCCCTCATTCACAGAGTTGGTATTCTCAAACTCTATTCTAAATTTAAGGTCACCGGTATAGACTCCAGCTCTGTTTATAATTTCAATCTGAATATACTGGGTTCTGGCATCGGGACCAAAAGTAAGGGTCTGGCTGCCGCCTACTACCCTAAAGTCTACATTCTGTTTTGCGGTAGCATCATAAACATTACCGCTCTTGTCTGTTCTTGTATATGTATTAGCCTCATCGATAAATTTATAGCTAATGGTCTCCGATATACCCTTAACAGAGGCAAGAGTAACCGGAACAGACAACGAACCACCGGTCTCGCTAATAGAGAAACTTGCATTATCAAAAGCAACAAAGGCATTTTTGTCATTAAAAGAGACAAAGTCGTTGCTACATGATGAAAACAAAAGCCCGGCAATAAATAGATTTAATAGTAATATCGTCTTTTTCATTATAGGCAATTTTAGATTATTGTTCATTTTGTATCAAGTTCTCGTTAAGCTGAATCTCACGTTTAGGAATTGGAATAGCCCATTTAGGACTTGGAAACTCAACATTCTGGTTCATGTTTCCGGTAAAGTAATTTCTAACCAAAGATTGGTTCCAACGAGCAAGATCAAAGAAATAATGACCTTCAAATGCAAACTCCAAACGTCTCTCTGTCTGAATATCTGTTCTTGTAACAGCTAAATATGGAGTTACACCTCTCTTGGAAACAACAGCATTAACATCTTCAACAGCAGGAACACCGGTAGATGCACCGTTCAATGTTGCTTCGGCTCTGTTCAGGTACATCTCTGAAAGTCTTAAGATAACAACGTTGGTAGCATCGGGAGTACCATCTCCTTTACCGGGATATTTGCCTGTCCAGTACAATACAGTGCCGTCATCAAAAGTTCTGCTTACATATAGAGCAGCTCTAACATCGCCCTCTTTGTAAAGAGAGAGAAGATCAGGGCTGGCCTGAGTATCTGCATAACCGTCCGGATTACACATCCAAGACATATCTACCCACGAACCGTAATACCCGTTGGTTTTTTTACCGTAGATCTCAAATATAACCTCACCGCCGTCACCGGCAACATCCTTGCCCCAAACGGTAGGATAGGTAGCAGCATCCCAAATAGCATACTTGTTGCTGTTGATAACCTTGGTTGCATAAGTTGCAGCATTGTTCCAGTCTCCCATATACAGGTACACTCTTGAGAGCAATGCCTGAATTGCGTAGATGCTTACAGAAGCTTTTGCATCTGCAAAGCTGCTTCTAACATAATCGCTGCTAATAGACTTCTCAGCCTCCAACAGATCTGCTACAATCAGCTTGTAGGTATTCTCTACAGTCTCTCTTGCAGGTTTGCCGTTAGGGTCTGTAACGGTTACATAAGGAACACCAAGCCCATCTTTCTTGTAAGTATATGGCTGAGAGTAGATTTTAACCAAATCAAAGTGAGCCAATGCTCTTATGAACAAAGCCTCTGCCTTAAGGTTATTAAGATCCTGCTCTGTAACACTTGAAGATGTTTTTCCCTCAAGGTTATTAATAACGTTGTTAACCGCAGAAATTACATAGTATGCTGTAGACCAGATACCACCGCCATTATCGTCTGTGTAGTTCCACTCGTAAGGCTGAGTGTATCTGCCCGATTCTGCTTTCTCATTTCTGCTGCCATTACCAGATCTCATATCTGAAGATAGAACATAACTTGCACCATACCAGCTTGATGATGCCAATGGGCCGTAGGCTCCGGCAACAGATTTATCCAAGCCGTCGTAGTTGCTAAGTGTTATCTCAGTACTTTGGGTAAGCTTAGGCTCTTGTACTAAGAAGTCTTTACATCCTGTAAGAGCAAGTACTGAAGCTACCGAATATATAATTATTTTTTTCTTCATCTCTTAAAGTTTTAGAAAGTTATTTCAATACCACCAATAACAGATTTTGTAATAGGATAACTTCCTCCGTATGCATAACCAAGAACGCCCATCTCAGGATCCAAAGCATCTACATCGTTGAAAGTGTACAGGTTTTGTCCGCTCACATATACCCTTATATTCTGCAGCCCTGCCTTCTTAAGCAAGTTCTGAGGGATGTTGTAAGAAAGGGTAACATCTTTAATCCTTAAGTAGCTGCCATCCTGCAACCATCTTGTTGAATAACCAACATGATAAACACCGGGGTTGCCGGCAACAGGTTTAGGCTGTGTAGTGTTGTCTCCCGGGTTTTTCCAGTAATCCAAAACTTTAGTTACCTGGTTGTTAGACATATTATAACCATCTGTTCTGTCCCAGTTGCTTACAAGCACTTTATTACCGTAAACAAACTCAAAGAATGCAGAAAGAGAGAGCCCTTTCCAAGATGTGTTTGTATTGAAACCGCCTGTAAATTTAGGCTCCGGAGAACCTGCATATATATATCTTCCTTTAGCTCTTACATTTGTAAGTTTACCATCCTCTGTGTAGAACAATCCGTCTCCGTTAGAAGGGTTAACACCTGCCCACTCCCTAATATAGAAGTTGTACATGCTCATACCCTCTACAATTCTAACAGGGGTATCCTGACCGGCACGTGGATCTGCTACCTCCAAGAACTCGCTTCCGGCAAGATCAAGAACCTTTGTTCTGTTGAAAGACATATTGTAACCAACTGTCCAGTTCCAGTCTTTTGTAGATAATAGAGTCCCCTCTAACATAAACTCAAGACCTCTGTTCCTTAATGAACCGGTATTCATGAAGTTTGAACCGAAACCGGTAGTGTAAGGAACCTGTTTGCTAAGCAGCATATCCTCTGTCTTACGCTCGTAGAAATCAACGCTACCTGTAAGTCGGTTGTTGAAGAAACCAAAGTCAACACCAATATTCCATGTCTTGTTCAACTCCCATGACAGATCCGGATTTGCAAGTCTGCTTGGTAACATACCTGAAACTCCCGCATACTGCGATGCTGCATAAACACCGTAAGACATATAGTTAGAGATGCTGTTATTACCGTTTATACCATAACTTGCTCTTAACTTTAATGAGGTAAGCCACTCTCTTGTATCCTGCATGAACTTCTCGTTATGTATGTTCCAAGAAGCTCCAACAGACCAGAATGTACCCCAGCGTGAGTTGTTGCCAAACAGTGAGCTGCCGTCCTCTCTTATAGATGCCTGCAGGTAGTATCTCGAATCGTAATTATAATCGAGAATACCAAAGAAAGACAACATTGTAGATTTGCCGTAGCCGTAATATCCAATATCATTGGCAGCAGTAGATGTTGTTGGGTATGGGATAGCAGGGTCTACCTTTGGAGATTTCAGACCAAGATAGTCGCCAACGTTTTGCATAGCCTCCTGACCGGCAAGTACTCTCAATGAGTGTTTCTCTTTGAATGTGTCTGTATATGTAACGGTATTAGAGGTTGTATATCTCAAATCTTTGGTTCTGTATGTCCAAAGAGTTGCTTCACCCTCGTTGGTTTCCGGTGCCCAATACTGTCTTGAATCTACAGTACTGCCCTCAAAACCATTGGTTGTCTTAATAGATAGTTGTCTGATAGGTTTCCACTCCAGATGCATGGTACCCTGTACACGGTACTCTTCATCTTTATACTCATCATACTTGGCAACCGCTCTTGGGTTGGCATTTGAGTTCTCGGAGATATTTACATTATGGTCTCCGTCCTCATTGTATGCGGGTGTCCATGGGAGTATCCTGAACATAGAGAATGCAGGATTTGAATAGTATGAGCTACCATACTGGGCACCACCGTCAGATTTGGTGTAACCTATATTTACACGTACACCGGTACTCAGTTTTGCATTCAGGTTGTAATCTGCATTTACACGGGCTGTAAAACGCTGGTAGTTTACGCCGTAGAAGATGCCTTTGTTGTCGTGGTATGCCAAAGATGAGTAGTAGCTGCCTTTGTCGTTACCGCCCTGAGCATTAATCTCATACTCCTGCATAACACCTGTACGTGTAAGATGTTTCATCCAGTCTGTAACGCCATTGTCTAATAGAGACATAGGTCTGTAGTATTTGCTCTTAGGGTCATCGGGATTTAGTCCTGCATTAACAATGGCTACCCTCTGATACTCTAATAGCTGGGCACCGCTCATAGCTGTGTAATCGTTGTCGTTGGCCATTATAGATGCACCATATTTGGCACGTGCTGTAAATCTTGCATTGCCCGATTTACCGCTCTTGGTTGTTACAAGGATAACACCGTTTGCAGCTCTTGAACCGTAAACAGAGGCAGCTGCGGCATCTTTCAACACAGTGATAGATTCAATGTCGTTAGGGTTGATAGAGGCCATAGAGGAACCGCCGCCACTACCGGTGTTGGAGATCTGACGATTATCGTATGACATAACAGGAACACCGTCAACTACCCATAGAGGCTCGTTGCCCGCATTGATAGATGATGTACCGCGAATACGGATATTTGTAGAGGCTCCGGGCTGTCCTGATACAGATGAGATAGATACTCCGGACATCTTGCCGGCAAGCATCTTGTCTATAGATGTAACCGGTACCTCTCCAACACCTTCTCCTTTAAGTGATGATACAGAACCTGTCTTTGCCTCTCTCTTAACGGTACCGTAACCTATGACAATTACATCGTCAAGAACATTGTCAGATTCCATAACTACATTGATTACGTTCCTGCCACGTACAGGAACTTCAACATTTTTGTAGCCCACAAAGCTAAAAATCAGCACAGCATCGCTTGGCGCGTTGATTGAGTATTTACCGTCTTCATCAGAGTAAACTCCTGTAGCTGTTCCTTTTAACTGTATAGTAACATAAGGAAGTGGCTCCTTGTTACTACCGTCAGTTACAGTACCTTTTACCAAAATATTCTGAGCAAGGGCAAAACTTGCAGAAAACATAAGCAAAAGACCTGTAAGAATAAGTCGCATGTTTTTCATCAGTTACTTTAATTAGTTAATAATAAGTTAATAAATGGATTTCTCTTTATAGCAGCCTCCTCTTGCACCTTAAAATAGAATCCTTTATGATGCACATAA
>CAVIKQ010000107.1:0-5930 GCA_963643305.1 Eggerthellaceae bacterium | reverse complement strand
GTTGTTGAGAAGATTGGTGATGCTCTTGTAGGCAAGACAGATCTTAAGGTTGGCGATAAGATTGCAACTTTGGTCTCTCTTTCGCTTACACCGCTTAGAATTGACAAAATCAAAGAGATTCGTCCTGAGATAGATCAGGTTGATATAGACGGTAAGGCTATTCTGTTTGAGAGCGGTATCTATGCAAAGATTCCTAACGATCTTCCTGAGAAACTTGCTCTTAGCGCATTGGATGTAGCAGGTGCTCCTGCCCAGACTGCCAAACTTGTAAAACCTGGTGATACTGTTCTTATTATTGGTGCAGGTGGAAAATCAGGTATGCTTTGCTGCTACGAGGCTAAGAAACGTGCAGGTGTAACCGGTAAGGTTATAGGTCTTTGCCACTCTGAGAAAAGTACAAAGAGACTTCAGGAGCTTGGCTTCTGCGATTATGTGTTTGCAGCTGACGCTACCCAGCCTGTTCCTGTTCTTGAGAAGATTGAGGAGCTTACAAAGGGCGAGCTTGCAGATGTTACTATCAACAATGTAAATATTCCCGATACAGAGATGACATCTATCCTTTGCACAAAGAATACAGGTGTTGTTTACTTCTTCTCAATGGCTACCAGCTTTACAAAGGCTGCTCTTGGAGCAGAGGGTGTAGGCTCAGATGTTACTATGATTATAGGTAACGGTTATACCAAGGGACATGCAGAGATTACTCTACAGGAACTGAGGGAGTCTGAGAAGCTGCGCAAGATATTTACAGAGCTTTACGCATAATTATTACTTGGTTTGACTATGGCAACATCCAGAAGAAAAGAGTTATTTCCAAACGTTACCAATGAGCAGTGGAACGATTGGAAGTGGCAGGTAAAAAATAGGATAGAGACATTGGAAGACCTTAAGAAGTATATCTCTCTTACTCCCGATGAAGAGGAGGGGGTAAGGAGATCTCTTAAGACCCTTAGAATGGCCATTACTCCATACTATTTGAGCCTGATTGACCCCAACAACCCGTACTGTCCTATTAGAAGACAGGCTATTCCTACAGGCGAGGAGACTCATATTGCCGATGCAGATTTGAGAGACCCTCTTCACGAAGATGAGGATTCTCCTGTTCCGGGCCTGACACACAGATACCCCGACAGGGTTCTTCTCCTTATTACCGACATGTGCTCTATGTACTGCCGTCACTGCACCAGAAGACGTTTTGCAGGGCAGAAGGATGCAGAGACAAGTTCAGATAATGTTGAGAAGGCTATAGAGTACATAAGACAAACACCTCAGGTAAGAGATGTGCTTCTATCCGGCGGTGATGCCCTTATGGTATCTGACTCAAGGCTTGAGTATATTATAAAGAAACTTAGAGAGATTCCTCACGTAGAGATTATAAGAATAGGTTCAAGAACACCTGTTGTTTGTCCTCAGAGAATAACGGATGATCTCGTTAACATGCTTAAGAAATATCATCCAATCTGGCTTAATACCCATTTTAACCATCCTCACGAGATTACAGAGGAATCTGCAGCTGCTTGTACAAGATTGGCCAATGCCGGTATCCCTCTTGGAAACCAGTCTGTATTGTTAAGAGGTGTTAACGACTGTGTTAACGTTATGAAGAAATTGGTTAGGGAACTTGTTAAGATTAGAGTTCGTCCTTACTATATCTATCAGTGCGACTTGTCAATGGGTCTTGAGCATTTCAGAACACCTGTTTCTAAGGGGATTGAGATTATTGAGGGGTTGAGAGGCCATACATCCGGCTATGCTGTACCAACATTTGTTGTAGATGCTCCGGGTGGAGGTGGAAAGACACCTGTAATGCCTAATTATGTTATATCACAGGCGCCGGGTAAGGTTGTTCTTAGAAACTTTGAGGGGGTTATTACCACATATACAGAACCTCTCGATTACAAGAACGAGTGCCATTGCGAGTACTGCAAGCAACAGAAGGAGATGGAGGGTGTTGTAGGTTTGTTAGAGGGGGAGCATATGGCCATTGAGCCTGCTGTTCTTGCAAGGAAAGAGCGTGCAAAACATCGTAATTAAGAGACTTTAAGATGTCTTTTTTGAACGAAATAGTTAAGTGTAAGAGCATATCTATTGTCGGACTTGAAAAAAATACGGGAAAGACAGAATGCCTTAACTATATCCTAAGGAATTTACCGCAATCGCTTAAGATTGCGGTAACCTCCGTAGGGATAGATGGAGAGACTGTTGATCAGGTAACAAAGACATCAAAGCCGCAGATAAAATTTAAAGAGGGTATAATCTTCTCTACATCGGAGTACTACTACAACAGGAGAAGGATTGTATCTGAGATTATAGATATATCGGACAGCGGAAGCGCTTTGGGCAGAATAGTATCTGCAAGAGCCAAGGCTTTTGGACATCTTATTGTATCAGGACCGTCATCCGTAATAGGATTGCGCAGATGGAGCGCAAGGATGAAAGAGCTTGGTGCAGAGTTGGTTATTATAGACGGTGCTTTGTCTCGATTGAGTATAGCATCTGCCGGCCTCTCCGAGGCAATGATACTTACAACAGGCGCGGCCGTAACACCCGATATAAACAGGCTCATTAGAAAAACTAAGTTTGTTAAACAGCTGATAGCTTTGAATTTAACCGAAGGGGAGGAGTTGAGAAGACAACTTGAGATAACTGACAGCGGTGTGTGGGGAATTGATGAGAGTAACGGTCTTCATAAATTGGAAATAGCGTCTTCTCTTTTACCGGTTGTATTCAAGCCGGATTTCAATAAGGGGTGCAGGCGGATTTTTGTATCGGGAGCCTTAACCGACGGCTTTTTGAAACAGATAACCGAGCAGATGAAAAAAGAGGAGCCTTTTGAAGTTATTATAAAGGATTTTACAAGGGTTTTTGCAGATGAACAGGTATGCAGGAGCTTCTTGAATAAGGGGGGAACTCTTTCTGTTGCCGGAAAGAGCAGACTGTTGGCAATTTGCGTTAATCCCACCTCTCCTCAGGGGTATAGATTAGACAGCGAATTGTTGTGCAACAGAATGCGAGAGGAGTTGGAGGTACCTGTTTATGATGTTGTCAAAGGGAGAGACAGAATACTTTGAGACATCGAATAAGAAAGGTTATAGATGAAATTTAAAGAATACATAGCATCTCCATGTGAACTTAGATATATGATAGAGACATTGTCTCTGCATACCTCTTATGCTATACGTATTCTTATGGAGAAAGAGCTTGTAAAGAATCTTTCCGTTTTGGATGAGAATTATAGAAAGCTCAGGCTTTTAAAGGATATAAACAGGCAATCAAAGATTTTTGGATTGCTTTGCAATGTAAAGGATATTGAGACATCAATAAGGAATGTATCGTTGGGTGCTGTACTGCAAGAGACAGAGCTTTTTGAGATAAAAAATTTTGCATACTCTTCTATGCAGATAAGCCGGTGGATTGCAGAGAATGCGGCAGCTGTCTGCAATTTGCCCAATCTTTCAAAGGTTTTTGAAATTCTTGATCCCGATAACTACAAGGTAACATCATTCTATATATACAATTCTTACTCACCCGTCTTGGCAGATCTCAGGGAGGAGTTCAAGGCTGTACAGATGGGAATGACAGATGTAGAGAATTCTTCTCTGCTCAACAGCGATGAAAGGGAGAGGAAACTGGAATATTTAAGAGGGCGGGAGGGGGAGCTTATTACCCTTATAGAGTTGGAGGAGGAGAAGATAAGGAGAGAGCTGAGCCTTAAAATAGCTGAATACAAGGGGGAACTTGCAGAGACATTTACAATGATTGGAGAATTGGATTTGCTTTTGGCAAAGTCTATACAGATTAAGGAGTTAGGTCTGTGTTTCCCAAATTTCTCACATGATGGGAAAACCAACCTGAAAGGGCTGTTCCATCCTATGCTCAGGTCTGTTCTTGAAAAATCTAAAAAAGAATACCAGCCTGTTGATTTGTGCTACGGCAATGAGACAATATGTATAACAGGGGCCAATATGGGGGGTAAGACAGTTGCAATAAAGACTGCCGGACTTGCACAGATTCTGTTTCAGTTTGGTTTTGGCATTCCTGCATCCGCTGCTGTAATGGCAGTGAAAGATGAGATACTGTTCTCTATAGAGGAGGGGCAGAACATGAGTGAGGGGTTATCCTCTTTTGCTGCAGAGATGTTGGGTATAAACAGGATAATAAAATATGTTATGGATGGTGCAAATGTACTGGCTCTTATTGATGAGCCGGCCAGAACCACCAATCCTGCCGAGGGGACTGCGTTGGTTTCATCCCTTATAGAGCTTCTTAGGGGAAGCCTCTCCACTGTTTTGGTAACAACACACTACGATATTGAGGATGAGAATATAAGGCGGTACAGAGTAAAAGGACTTATAGATGGCAAGATGAATTATGCTCTTATTGAGGCTGTTAGGGGAGATGTGCCAAAGGAGGCGCTTACAATTGCCAGAAGTATTGGTATAGATGAGAGATGGATTTCGTTAGCCGAGAATTATATGAACACACACATAAATAACAATTAATATATTTTTTTAGTAACTATGCAGAGTAAATTAGGTTTAGATTTTAAGAAGGTTGAGAAGGCTAAGGGGCTTGCAAAAGAGATAGCCTCTGAGGTACAGACCTTCGTAGAACAATATACGACCGTTGCTGTTGAGCGTACTTTGTGCAGATTAATGGGTATAGACGGAGTGGATGAGAATATGGTTCCTCTTCCAAACGTTGTTGTAGACCATTTGAAAGACAAGGGGGTACTTAATGACGGTGTTTTGTTCTATCTGGCTAATGCCATGAAAGTTACCGGTATGCAACCGCAAGAGATTGCAGAAGGGGTAGCTAAAGGTTCAATAGATCTTACCAGAATAGAGGTAACGGACAAAAATACTCTGCAAAAGATTTTAGATCCTGTTGTCAGTGCTAATATAGAGAAGATTAGGGCAAGAAGAGCCCGCAGGGAGAAATATCTAAGTACAATTGGCGAGGGGCAGAAACCATATCTGTATGTGATAGTTGCTACAGGTAATATCTATGAGGATGTTGTTCAGGCACAGGCTGCTGCAAGGCAGGGGGCCGATATTATTGCCGTAATCAGAACCACAGGACAGAGCCTTTTGGACTATGTTCCTTATGGCGCTACTACAGAGGGCTTTGGCGGTACTTTTGCTACTCAGGAGAACTTTAAGATAATGCGTACTGCATTGGATGAGGTAGGTGAGGAGCTTGGCCGTTACATCCGTCTGTGTAACTATTGTTCCGGTCTATGTATGCCTGAGATTGCCATTATGGGGGCATTTGAAGGCCTGGATGTTATGTTGAACGATGCTCTGTACGGAATCCTGTTCAGGGACATCAATATGCAGAGAACATTGGTAGACCAATATTTTTCGAGAATAATAAATGGGTTTGCAGGTGTCATAATCAACACCGGTGAGGATAACTACTTAACCACGGCAGATGCAGTGGAGGCTGCGCACACAGTTCTTGCGTCAGATCTGATAAACGAGCAATTGGCTCTCTTTGCAGGTCTTCCTGAGGAGCAGATGGGTCTTGGTCATGCATTTGAGATGGATCCTATGCTTGAAAACGGTTTCTTGTTAGAGTTAGCACAGGCTCAGATGACAAGGGAAATCTTCCCTAAGGCAACATTAAAGTATATGCCGCCTACAAAATTCATGACCGGTAATATTTTCAGGGGTCATTTGCAGGATGCTCTCTTTAACATAATAGGTGTCTGGACACATCAGGGTATTCAGCTTCTTGGAATGCCAACCGAGGCTATCCACACTCCGTTTATGTCTGACCGTTTCTTGTCTATAGAGAATGCCAAATATATTTTCAACAATATGAGAAGTATTGGCGAGGATTTAGAATTTAAAGAGGGTGGTATTGTAAGAAGCAGGGCAAAACTTGTATTGGACAATGCAATAGATCTTTTGGAGAAGATGACCTCAGAG
>CAVIKQ010000106.1:0-6004 GCA_963643305.1 Eggerthellaceae bacterium | reverse complement strand
CTGCTTGGCAAAGCAGACAGACATATCTATCCGTTCTTGTGTACGTTGCCGTTTTTGTTGCCACACGCATTTATAGAGTTGAAAAAAGGGTTGGAACAGTTGCCTCCAAAAAGGGATAAATCATTGATTATAGGGGGCTCTGCAACAGATGCAGATGACCTGCCAATGGGTTGTGAATATAAATTATTGGTACAACTTAAATTGCGTTTAAATGGCAGAAGAAGCATTGAAATAAGATCCAAAGCTGATGAGAAACTCCCATTCTTGCAATGGATAAACAGGGTGCTTTACGATTATGTGCTTAAATATCCATACTCTTTAAAGGAGATAACAGAGGTAAGGGAGGGGAAGATAGAGTTTTATTATTACAGGTATCATATTTTAAGATCTATGATAAGGCCTAACAAGACATTTAAAGAGAACAGATTAAAAAATAATTGCAGAATATATGGAAAACAGGTTGGTTAATTGGAAAGATGGAATGATGTTGGGTGCAAATCATCTGTCTGGAACAGAGAACTATTTTTTTGAATACATTTCTGAACTTGGCAGGGCTGCATTGTGCCCAAATGGTTATGGACTTATAGAGAGACCTGTAGACAGCCGGTTGGTTACAGCTTATGAGTCTAATGAGGGGGAGCTTTATATATCTGTCTCCTCAATGTTATATTTAACAGAGGGGGGCTCTATCATACAGATTCCGCATGGGGAGGCTGTAGATTATATTACCACCGGATTGTCATTGGCCAAAGCAGAGGAACGTTATGCGGTTTTGGTGAATCTGCATCCCAACCAAAGGAGAGAATATGGAGAGGCTGACCCGGATGAACAGCCTCCAAGAATCCCTTGGAGCAGTGTAAAACTCTCTGTGTCTCTGCTACCTTTCTCCTCTGTTAAGGGTGTAGGCGGCAAGTCTGCCGTTGTGGGGGTGATACGTAAATTATCGGGAAGTTGGGCGGTAGACAAAAACTATATTGTTCCTGTATGTAAAGTAAAATATAATAAGGAGTTATGTGACAGATTACAGCAGCTGCACAACAACTTAGACAGGCTTATATCCCTCTCAACGGCAATAATCGGAAAGATACATGTAAGAGGCAGGGGCTACTCTTTGGCAGACAATATTTTTAAACTTGTATCTCTGATACTTGTGTTGTTAGAAAGGGGACGCTTTTACCTTATGAGCAGAAGATATGATATATCGCCGTATGAGGCAAGGCTTTTCTTTTCACATATAAGCGGTGAGATGATTGGCTTTATGAAATCTATGAGTGCAGAGCATAGGGGAGAGCTGTTGGAGTATGTTAATGAGTGGTGTCTTATCCCTCCCGGAATATTCATGAGTGGAGCAGAGCAGGTTTCAGAACCGGACTACAGCCAGACGGATATAGCTGTATCATTCTTTAAAATAGAGAATTATGTAAGAAATCTTATGGTCTTTATGGAGCAGCTTGTTAAATTGGAGTTTGTTGGACAACGTAAAGAGAATATTGTAATATCATGATTTTGGATAATATACCGCAAAGCATACTTTATCCGGCGTATAGAAAGGATATTGGGGCATCTGAACAGATTCGCAGTATAAAAAAGTGCCAAGAGAGATGGAGAAAGCTATTTGACGGGTATGAGCGTGAGATAGGGAGGTTTAAGGACAACCTTAACGGTATTACCCTCTGCAATAAAGATTTTTTGGACAGATTGGAACGGAATTATCTCAACAGAATTTTTGGCTGTGTAACAAACCTTTTTGGGGAGGTGGATGCCGGTGAAATCTATAATGAGATGATGGCATTATATGCCGGCAGATATGACCTTAATCATCTGTTTGACAGGCTTAAAACTCTGTTTGGGATAAGATTGAGTGTAGTAAGCGCAAGTGATTTTAGATACAATGAAAAGGTTGTTGGTATAGAGAGTGATGAGATTGCCACGCTTTTGGAGATGTTGCTGCCTGCGGATGTTTATGTTAAGGTATCCTATGCTGCAAAGAGTGGGTTGGGAATAGATTTTAGATTGGGAAAGGGTGTGTTGGAAAGTGGCTTTTTTGTGTTATGAGGGTTATGATATATCTGTCTGCTGTTATTGTGATAATTGCCGCTGTTGCTGTAAATGCGGTAATTACGGTAAAATTTAATGTTGCAAGGATTTATGTTATGTGGGAGGAGAAGCGTGCGGAATATGAAAACTGTTTTAATGCTTGCAAGGACGCCGGCACCCAAATAGAGGCTGTTTGCAACAGGTGGGGTGAGGAGCCTTTTGTAGTTGAGAAAGTTTGTGCCAACAGTGAAAGCCGGTCCGATATTCCGGTTACAGAGAATCAGTTTGTTAATGCTATAAGGGAGAAACTGCTCCTCTTGTACAAGAGGGAGGAGGATGTTTCAGTGAAATTGCTGTCTATATGAAGATTAAGAGAGGAATGGTCCTTTTTGCAAGCATCTGTACCGCTATGGGGCTTACTCTGTCTGTTGTGGGGATAAAGGTATGGCGGTTGTCTGCCAAAAGAATCAACACTGCCACATTGGAGGTAAAGATGTTGGAGAGATATTATCACGATTCGTTGAAACGGGTGTCGGAGTACCTTACAGAGAGATGTAACATGGCAGAACAGCTTCTTGTACAAAGAGATAGAGAGATAGACAGTATTATTTACAAGCGTAATAGGGAGGAGATTGTTGAGAACAATGCACAATTGGAGAGGGCTGCCCAACTGCCCACATTGGTAAAGGCTCTTTTTGAGAGGTTGCTTGCAGGGGCAGATTGCAACAGATGTACCAAAGAGCTGTTGCATCTGCTCTTGGTTAGGGAGGATTTTGAAATATCCGTCTCCGGCAAAGTGATGACAATTGGCAGTTATTGCCAGAGGTTAAGTGTAATGAGAGATGCTTTGACCGTTGTGAGCGTGCATCCGGAGCTTGATATGAACGGAAGGACAATTGCCCTTGCTGTGGAGGAGAGTTTGAGATGAGAGTGAGATGAGATAAATCTGTAAATATGAAACAGAAGAGTAAACCTAAGATGAAAATAATAGTGCAAATGCTGCTGCTCGCCTTGGCCATATCAGCAGAGTCTTGCGGTGTATATTTGCAGAAGAGAGAGAGCTTTCTAAGTGGTAATGAGACTGTTAACAGAAGGAATGCCGTGTTGTTTGCAGTTGAAGACAGCTTGCAAACATTTTTAAGTCCCAATGACAGAGCTCCGCTCTCTTACGTGGGCTTTTTCTCGCCCTATTATGTTTGCGGTTCAAGAGGAAAATATGTGCGGTTGTACAGCTATTCTCAAGACAATCTGTTAAAAAGATATGTAAAGGAGAAGAAGCAGATTATAGGTTGGATAAGAAGAAGCAACATGATAGATATAGAGTCTGCCTCACTTATAAAGAGACGTTATCTGTTGGCTGTAAATGATTATTCGTTACTTCTTAATCCACAAAGATATTTTGTAAATGAAGATTCTGTATGGCTCTACAACTCCGGCAGCTTAAAGGCGGTGAATGGCAAAATTCCGCTATACAAGCCGGTTTTTCTTATAAAACACTCAGAAAAGGACTCCTCATCTCTTGTGGCAGAATCTCCCGATGTACCCTTCCCCTACTCAGATCTCAACTGTGCCGGCAAATGGTTGAGCAGAGTAAAAATAGGCTGGGTATCTGACAAATTGCTCTCACCTCCTGTAAGCGACTCCATAAGAAAAATTGCCATAAGAGATTCCTCCAACATAAAGATTCCATGGAGGGGAGAGAGTTATCTCTCCATTAAAGAGGCAGACTCTGTCTTATGCAGGAGAATGAATATTGTATTTGTCTTGCCGTCTGACAGATGTATATATGAGAACCGTGCGCTTGTAACAAAATTGCTTGGAGAATCGAAATCTGCCATAAGCCGCAGTATAAAGGAGTTTTTTAGCGATTACACCATCTCTTATACTGCCAAGAAGAGAGATGATGCAGAGGGCAAATTATCAACAGTTTGCAATTTGAATGATTCAACGGCCTTTTTTGATGCACTTGCCGTGTACCTCTCAGAGAGTGGGACAAATGCAGATGGTCTGCAAGAGAGGATGACCCATAGGAACGGTATAAGTGTATATAGGATATTAAGTCTGTTAGAGAGTGAGCTTGGTGAATCTGCCTCCGGAGGAGGGCTTGTGCTTGTAATTCTTACGGGGACCTCCGCAGAGACCGAAAAAGGTTATGTTTCAAACAGTTTGTTCAGTAAAGCCAATTTTAATATGCTGTCGTGCCAACTTGCCGGGGGCAGTAATTCTGGCAGCAGGAATTTTGTTATACAGTCCTCCAATATTATAAGAGGGTATGCGGCCAAATCTACAGAATCTGCATTGGAGAACAGATTGCTCTATTTAGTTCCCGGAGGTGATTCTCTGCTTCACAAGCAATCGAGGATGAGAGAGTTTGAGGATGACCTTTACCTTCTCGATTTTCCCAATAACAGTTGTGCAGCCGGTGGATTAATATATCCCGGTCTGCATAAGACTTTGTCGGGAGGTAAATTATACAGAGGAATAGAGATTCTTCTTGAGCAGATTGGCAGACGGCAAAGAATGATGGAGAGGGTGATTGAGAAGGGGTTTAAAATACCGGAACTGCAGAGAGGAGAGAGGTTAAGAGATTCAACTCTGTTTCCCGATGCAGCACGTGCTTTTTTTGGTAAAAGTCAGTTATATGCCTATTTCTAACTATATTTGCGGAGTTTGTTTGATTAATCTGTTCTTATATGAGTATAAAACATTTTCTCTACCTCCTGTTGGTATGGTTTGCTGTTGGTTCTTGTGGCAGCAGAGACAATAATGACGGCAGAAACGGATTGTCTGAAGTTGAGATGCTCTATTCAAGGGATCTTAAGATTTACGAGGGTGACCGGTACACCATTGCCGAGATAAGGAATCCGTGGGACACGGCTACCGTTCTTCACAGATATGTATTGCTTAAAGATGGTGCTGCCGACCCAAAGATTGCAAATGCCACGGTTGTTACAATACCTATTAAGAATGTTGCAGTCTATTCGGCAGTACATGCCTCTATAATAGATCTTTTGGATGAGGTTGGCGCCATAAGGGGGGTGTGTGAGGGGGAGTATATAGATACAAAGAGTGTAAAGGAGGCAATGAACAGTGGCAAAATTGCCGATTTCGGAAGCTCCATGACTCCCAATGTAGAGATGATGCTTAATACTGGGATTGAAAATATCATTGCAACTCCGTTTGTGAACGGCACCTACGGGGCTGCTGCAACCATAGGGGTGCCTATAATAGAGGGGGCAGACTATATGGAGGTGCATCCGCTTGGAAGAGTGGAGTGGATTAAGTTCTATTCGAGATTATTTGACAAGAGAGAATTGGGAGACTCGCTGTTCAACTCAACATGCAAAAGGTACAATTACCTTAAAGAGTTGGTCCTATCTGCCGAAAAAATGGAGAATCCCACGGTTATGAGCGAGAAGATATATGGCTCGCAATGGTACACTCCGGGGGGAAACAGCTACATATCAAAAATGTATAAAGATGCCGGTGGAGACTATATCTTTGCCGCAGACAGTTCATCGGGAAGTATAGCCATGTCTATAGAATCTCTTATAGAGCATGGAATGAATACAGATGTATGGTTCATAAAATACAATTTGGCAGAGGATCTTACATATAAGGAGCTTGAAAAGGAGTTTCCGCTTTGCGTAAATTTCAAATCCTTTAAGAACAGGAGAATATATGGATGCAATACCGGAAAAATCCCCTATTTTGCAGAGACACCAATGTATCCGCAACATCTGTTAGAGGATTTTGTAATGATATTTCATCCGCAACTTTTAAGTGACGGAAAGTTGAGATATTTTACTCCGCTGGAGTAGCGGTGTTACAGCTTTTAGGGTTAGAAGTTCCCTATTACGTTAATTATATATAATTTTGCATCGGTTAATCATTATATAGTTTATTATGGATAAGAAAGATCTTTTTAGATATGCCTCAACAGACGGCCTTATACTCTCTTCAGTAA
>CAVIKQ010000105.1:831-6161 GCA_963643305.1 Eggerthellaceae bacterium | reverse complement strand
GTATATAATTGCAGGGTTGCTGGTAATGCTGCTTGGATACCTTCTTATGATGGGTGGAGGTAGCGATAACCCAAATGATTTTAACTATGGGATGTTTAATTTTAGAAGGATAGTGCTGGCTCCTGTGATGATTGTTGCCGGAATGGTTTTGGAGATTGTGGCTATAATGTACAGGGGGAAAAGGGGTAATGAGTAGTATTGAGGCAATATTTCTTGGAATTGTGCAGGGGCTTACGGAGTTTCTTCCTGTGAGCAGCAGCGGACATCTTACCATCTTTAAGGAGTTTCTTGGAATAGAGCAGAGTAATCTGAGTTTCGAAGTGGCTGTTCATGCGGCTACGGTATTGAGCACTATTGTTGTCTTTTGGCATGAGATAATAAAGCTGGTTACCGGTTTCTTTTGTAAGGGAATGAATGATGAGAAACGTTATCTGTTTATGATAATGGTTTCAATGATTCCTGTTTTTGTGGTAGGTGTCTTTTTTAAGGATAAGGTAGAGGCTGTATTCAACAGCGGACTTGTTGTTGTGGGCATTATGCTTTTTGTTACAGCCGTATTGCTCTCTTTGAGTGAAATACTTACAAAAAGGCAGACGGCAAGGGGAAACAGCGGTTATCCTCTTAATTTTAAGAATACATTTCTAATGGGGTGTGCGCAGGCTGTGGCTGTGTTGCCGGGGCTTTCCCGGTCCGGTTCTACTATCTCTACCGGCCTTATCTTAGGGGCAAAGAAGGGGGAGGTTGCCCAATTCTCATTCCTCATGGTTCTTGTTCCTATCCTTGGGGAGGCTTTCTTGGAGTTGATAGGCGGTGATTTCTCCTCTGCCGAGTCCTCTATAGCAACATTGCCGTTGGTGCTTGGTTTTGTATCTGCCTTTTTGAGCGGATTGTTTGCGTGCAAGGTGATGATAAACCTGGTAAAAAGGGCCAAGTTATGGGGATTTGCGGTTTATTGCTGTATTGCCGGAGCTGTTTGCATTATCTATAGTGTTTGTGTTTAATCTTCTGTAATAGGGGTATGTACTATTTTGTATCGGACATTCATCTTGGGCTTGATTACCTGAATCCTGTTGAGAGGGAGCGCAGGTTTGCCGCTTTTCTTAACGGTCTGCCTGCCGATACAAAGGCGGTGTATATGCTTGGAGATATTTTTGATTTCTGGTATGAGTACAGGAATGTGATTCCAAGGGGGCTTACCCGTGTGTTAGGGGCAATGGCGGCATTGGCAGACAGGGGGGTAAAGCTCTATTTTTTTAACGGGAATCATGATATATGGACCTATTCATATCTGCAGAATGAGATTGGGGTAGAGATTTTAAAACAGCCATATATTGTTGATATAGAGGGAAAACGTTTTTGTCTTGGGCATGGCGATGCCCTTGGCGAGGGGGATAGTGGCTATAAGCTGTTACGCTCTGTGTTTTATAACAGGTTTCTCCAGATTCTTTTTAGCGGGATTCATCCGCTGTGGGCTTTTAAATTGGCCCGTTCATGGAGCAGACATAACAGACTATCGAGAGATGTAAGGGGAGAGTTCAAAGGGGAGAATGAGCGTATTGTAAGGTTTGCCGAGGATTTTAATGCTAATCTTGCTCCAAATGAAAAGGTGGATTATTTTATCTTTGGGCATTATCATTACTGTACCGATTACAGACTGAAAAACGGGGGAGAACTCTTTGTTATGGGGGAGTGGATAGATACTTTTGATTATCTGTCATATACTAATGGAGAGAGGCCAAAAAGAGAGTTCTATCTGCTGAACATGGAGTAGTACAGGTAATCAAATGTCCCTTGATGATACATCTGAACAAGTTCCTCTACATTCTTGTCTTCTCCGTATTTGTCGTATGGCTTTTTCAGGTCGGCTCCAAAAAGTCTTGCCACCCCCTGCCAGAATCCTGCGGTGATGCCACCTTTATAGTTTTTTATTACGTAAAACGATGTCCTGCCCAACTCTCTGTCCAATAATTTTAAAAGCAGTCTGCCTTGCGAAAATGTAAGGTTTCTCAACGGTTTCTCAAACTCTTTAAAAAGTCTTTTTTCGTACTGCCCTATATATTGGTCGCGCTCCTTTTTTGTGAATCCGGAGTGTTGTATCACGCTGTCGGCTTCTAATGTTATCTCCTTTGCTTTAAGGGCATAAGGGTACACTTTTTTAAAGTTCCATACAAGCCTGTAGTATTGTCTCCATGCTTTGCTCTTCCTCCAGTTTGCCGGGAGGTAAACAACCTTTATCTCTTTAAGATTGTCAAAAAAGAGGGTGTCTCCGTTAATTATTTCAAACTTCAGGAGCTTGTCATTCAACTCATAGCTTACTATATTACGTGGCAGCCTGTACATAGAATCCGGCCTGTTATTGTTGTTGTACTTTGGCAAAAAGCCCTGAGAATAAAGCTCCGGCGAAAATATAACAAGGAGTAATATGATGGCAAGTCTTCTCATACAGGAGCCAAATATATGTAATTTTTTTTGCAGAGGAGGGGTTTTGTGCATCTTTTTTTATAATTTTGGGGCTTTAATAATCCTAAACTTTTTACTGATGCTTATAGATGTGTCCTCTTTTACCCCATGGACCTTTTTTACCGATATGGGGATTATCTCGTTACTTATTCTTGTTGGAAAACTTATAAGGGTAAAGGTTAAACTTATCCAGAAACTTTTTATACCGCCAAGCCTTATTGCAGGTGCTCTTGGGCTTGCTTTTGGGCCAAACGGTGTGGGTTGGCTTCCGTTGTCGGGAAGTTTGGGAAGCTATGCTTCTGTGCTTATTGCGCTTGTTTTTGGAGCGTTGCCGTTATCGTCGTCTAATGTTAAATTTAAGGAGGTGGCCGGCAGGGTTGGCCCAATGTGGGCTTATGCGCAGATTGGATTGCTTTTCCAATGGGCTTTGGCCGGTCTGTTTGGGCTTTTGGTGCTCAAACTTATATGGCCGTCGCTTAATGATGCGTTTGGTACAATGCTCGCTACCGGTTTTTATGGTGGACATGGTACCGCAGCGGCCATTGGTGCGGCGTTTAACGGTCTTGGATGGGACGAGGCCGAGAGCTTGGGCATGACAACGGCTACTGTTGGTATAATCTGTGCCATTGTGTTTGGGCTGGTGTTTATTAAATGGGCTGCTGCTCATAAACATACGGCTTTCATTACAGATTTTAAGGATCTTCCCGATGACCTTCGCAGCGGTCTTATCCCTGAGGGGAAACGTAAATCTATGGGTTCGGCAACAACATCGTCTATCTCCATAGAGCCTCTCACGTTTCATATTGCCTTGATATTTGCCATAGCATTGGGCGGTTACCTTATAAGCGTAGCGGTAAAACAGTATTACCCTAAGCTCGAACTGCCTGTCTTCAGCTGTGCCTTTATTGTTGGTCTTCTGTTTAAACAATGTTTTGTAAAGCTGAAGGTAAGCTCGTATATCTGCCAGGACACTACATCTCGTCTTTCGAGTATGTTTACAGATTTGCTGGTGGCTTTTGGCGTTTCTGCCATAAAGTTGAGCGTGGTTGTAAAATATGCTGTTCCGTTGATTGTCCTTATGCTGTTTGGAATAATAATAGTGTTCCTTATAACGTTTGTGTTTGGGCGTCTCTATTCCAGAACTTATTGGTTTGAGAGGAGCATATTTGCATGGGGCTGGTGGACAGGTACCATGGCCATGGGTATTGCCCTGCTGAGAATTGTAGATCCGGAGGGAAGAAGCAAGGCTATGGATGATTATGCTTTGGCCTATCTTCCTGTGGCTCCTGTAGAGATATTGGTTATAACGTTTGTCCCTATAATGTTTACAAACGGATTGGGGTTGTGGATGTCTCTCATCTGTTTGGCTCTTACAGCTGTAACTGTGCTTATTTCGTGGAAGTTGGGGTGGCTTAAGATTTCGCCTGAACAGCATGAGTATATGAAGTAGAATTATATAGCGGTTCTTTAATTCAGATATTTAAAATGGATAGGGTTTACAGATTTTTATGGGCTGTGCTGCTCTTTTCGGTTACATCGGGAAGTGGAGCATTGGCAGAAAATGGCAGAAAGTTTGCCGATAATGCGTATAAAAAGGCGGAGGCGGGGATGCCGCTTACCGAGGCTGAGATAAAGGTTGTGGCAGATTCTATTCACAGGCGTTATCCAACTTTTGATACTCATAACGACACTGCTACATATTGGAATCATCCCGATGGTGATTATGGTGTTGTAAAGGGTCAGGTCTCCTTTGAGAAGATGAGGCAGGGGGGATTGGATGGGGCGTTCTTTGCTGTGTATTTAGATCCGGGTCCTATAAACAAGCATAGTCTGGATTCTATTAAGGCGCATACAGACAATGAGTTTGCTCTGTGCCACAAGTATGTTGCGGCTCATTCCAATGAAGCAGGATATGCGTACAGGACAGATGATGTTGAGCCTTTGAGAAAAGCCGGAAAAAGAATAGTGGTTCAGACCATTGAGAACGGCTATCCTATTGGATGGGATATTAAGAATGTAAAACACTACTATGATTTGGGAGTAAGGCTTATAACTCTCTGCCACAACGGACACAACACTATATGTGATGCGGCCATGGATAAGAATCCTCCTCTGTATGGGGGATTGTCTCCATTTGGTATTGAGGTGGTTAAGGAGATGAACAGGCTTGGAATGATTATAGATCTGTCTCATGCCTCCTCTACCACTTTGGCAGATGTGTTGGAGTATTCGGCCGCTCCTGTGATTGCTTCACACTCCGGGGTAAGGGCCATTAAGGATCATAAAAGAAATCTTACCGATGATGAGATTAGGGCTATAGCAGCCAACGGTGGGACTATCCAGGTTGCCACGGGGCGTTATTTCCTCTCTACCCTGCCAAAGAATGAGGTTGGGGTTCCTATCCTTTGTGACCATATAATGCATGTCATAAAGGTTGCAGGGGAGGATCATGTTGGGATAGGGACAGATTTTGACGGCGGTGGCGGAGTTGTTGGGCTTGAGGATGTGTCAAAGATGAAGGAGATAACCTGTGAACTGCTTAGGAGAGGTCTTACCCCTGCCCGGTTGGGGAAGTTCTGGGGCGGTAATATTCTAAGGGTATGGAGAGATGTTGAAAAAGTCTCTTTTATTCTTTCCCAAAATGAAAAAAACTAAGATTTTTTCAGATTTGTAACTGCGTGAAAACAACTATTTTATGTTGTAAAAAATTTTTGCCAAAATGTTGTTTTTTTGAGCAAAAAAGTTGCTTTGTGAAGAAATTTGTGTATATTTGCAGTCCCCAAATTTAGCTCCGTTACAGCTAAAGCATTGAGGGTTAAGAAGTTAAAGAATTACAATATTTATTGTATTAAATTGTAAAAAGTAATGTT
>CAVIKQ010000105.1:0-821 GCA_963643305.1 Eggerthellaceae bacterium | reverse complement strand
GCAGAAAGGCCGTATGAAAGGCATTGCTCACAGGGGCAGCCAGTTGGCATTTGGATCGTTTGGAATCAAGACTCTTGAGTCATGCTGGATGACCGGTCAGCAGATAGAGGCTGCGCGTCAGGCTGTAGTTCGTTATATGAAACGTGAGGGAAAGATTTGGATTAGAATCTTCCCAGATAAGCCATACACAAAGAAGCCTGCCGAGGTTCGTATGGGTAAAGGTAAGGGTGCTCCAGAGGGATTTGTTGCCCCTATTACTCCGGGTAGAATGCTTATTGAGGTTGAGGGTGTTCCAATGGAGGTTGCCAAGGAGGCGCTTCGTTTAGGCGCTCAAAAACTGCCTGTTACTACAAAGTTTGTGGTACGTAGAGATTTTGTTGAATAATTTAATGGAGAACAAGAGAATGAAAATAGCAGAAGTACGTGCAATGTCTGTAAAGGATTTACAGGAGCGTATTGAGCAGGAGAAGGCTGCTCTTAATACTATGAAGATGAATCATGCCATCTCTCCATTGGAGGATTCATCTAAGTTAGGCAAAGCAAGAAAAGATATAGCAAGAATGCTCACAGTGCTTGGTGAGAAACAGAACCAGGACAAAAAATAGTCATCAATGGAAAGAAATCTTCGTAAGGAAAGAATAGGTGTAGTGGTTAGTAACAAGATGGATCGCTCTATTATTGTTGCTGTTAAAGAAAAAGAGAAACACCCTATTTACGGAAAGTTCGTAAATAAAACCACTAAGTTTGTGGCTCACGATGAGAAAAATGAGTGCAGTGAAGGAGATACTGTAAGGATTATGGAAACTCGTCCTTTGAGCAAG
>CAVIKQ010000104.1:0-6283 GCA_963643305.1 Eggerthellaceae bacterium | reverse complement strand
GCCTTTAAGTATAAATTATTATAAATGAAATAATTATGTAATTTTACAAATTGTAGATTGTCTAATTATCATACAATCTTGTTAATTTTATGTATGGATTTTAGACATTTTGAGGTTAATATCCTAACTTTGTCGGGGAAGCGGAAAAAACGGCTTCTGAAACATTTATTGACATACAGACTTATGGCTAAACAGGGAACAATACTGGTGGTAGATGACAACAAAAGCATTCTTCAGGCTTTGGAGCTGTTGTTGCCAAGATATTTTACAAAGGTCATTACTCTTTCAAACCCAAATCAGATAGACAGCACGCTGCGAGAAAACAGCGTAGATGTGGCTCTGTTAGATATGAACTATTCGTCAAAGATAAATAACGGGAACGAGGGGTTATACTGGCTGAGCTATGTTAAGGAGCGGTTTCCTGCCGTTATGGTGGTCATGTTCACCGCCTATGCAGAGATAGAGTTGGCTGTAGAGGCTGTTAAGCGCGGAGCATGCGATTTTGTGGTAAAGCCTTGGGAGAACGAGAAACTTATAGCCATACTAACAAATGCCTATAATCTTAAGAAATCGTCGGCAGAGGTAAAACAGCTGAAAGAGATAAAGAAGGAGTTGGTTGGCAACTCTGTAATGTGGTGGGGCAACACTCCTCAGATGCTTGAACTACGGAAAACCATAGAGAAGGTGGCAAAAACAGATGCCAATATCCTTATCACAGGGGAGAACGGTACAGGTAAGGAGATGTTAAGCAGGGAGATACATAACAGATCTTTAAGGCACAACGAGCTAATGGTAACGGTTGATATGG
Source organism: Eggerthellaceae bacterium (assembly GCA_963643305.1). Classification (GTDB taxonomy): domain Bacteria; phylum Bacteroidota; class Bacteroidia; order Bacteroidales; family UBA932; genus Egerieousia. Next base: position 5,475 of record CAVIKQ010000104.1, on the reverse strand, counting down.
GTGCAGTTGTGGAGACCCTTTTTGAAAGCGAGCTGTTTGGCCATATTAAAGGGGCGTTCACAGATGCAAAGGCAGACAGGGCAGGAAAATTTGAGGTAGCAAATCAGGGAACCCTGTTTTTAGACGAGATTGGTAATATCCCGCTTCATCTGCAGGCCAAACTGCTTACTGCCATTCAGAGCGGAACTATTGTAAAGGTTGGGAGCAATACCCCTATTCCGGTGGATATAAGGCTTATATCGGCCACTAACAGAGATCTTAACAAGATGGTGGCAGAGGGGGAGTTTAGAGAGGATTTACTCTACAGGATAAACACCATTCATCTTCATCTGCCCCCTTTGCGAGAAAGAAAGGAGGATATTCCCCTCTTTGCAAACAGCTTTTTAGAAAAGTATGCGGCAAAGTATGGCAAAAAGGGGTTGTCGTTCTCGGAAGAGGCTGTTGCAAATATGGTTGGTTACCGTTGGCCCGGCAATATAAGGGAGTTGGAGCATACTATTGAGAAGGCTGTGATTATGTGCGACGGGGCAAGAATTCTTCCAACCGATCTTATGTTAAGACCCTCTGCAGGGGAGGTCACAGCTTTATCGGGAAGCGGAAAGGGGAAAAACATCCCCTCTTTTGAGACCTTTGAGGAGATGGAGAAGAGCATGATTTCTGCGGCTTTAGACAAACATTGCGGCAATCTCTCTGCGGTGGCCTCGCAACTTGGGGTTACACGGCAGACGCTGTATAACAAGATGAAGAAATATGGGCTGTAGTAAATCTGCTTTTGGGTAATCTGTAGATAATTGGCTTTATGTCTGCTTTTGGGAAATATATAGCAATTCTGCTCTACGTTCTCTGCATAATAGGGGGAACGCTGCTCTCTGTCTACTGGTATCTAAGTGATACCCCATATCTTGTTTTTGGAGGTGTAGCTCTTGTGATATTTGGTGCCATAGGGATAATAAAACATCTGCAGAGTGTAATAAAGAAGGTGACCTATATGTTCAACTGTATGGAGAGCGATGATTTTACATTTAAGTTTTCCGAGAACAGGGGAGATAAATACAGTAAGGATTTTAATGCCTCCCTTAACAGAATAAAGAGCATTGTTGAGCAGTCAAAGAGGAGGATTGAGGAGAGGAATGCCTATTTTGAGCTTATAATGAACAGTGTAAGGACAGGGGTAATTACGCTCGATGATAACGGTAACATAGTGCATGTTAACAGATATGCGCTAACTGTTTTTGAAAGGGAGGTGCTCACGCATCTTAACCAGTTAGATACTGTAGTCCGTGGACTTAAGGCTATGATTCTCTCTCTTGAGGCCGGAGAAAGGGGTAAGTTTGAGTTAGTTACGGAGAAGGGGAGGATGCAGCTATCCATTATGGCTTCACAGATGAATTATGACGGAAGGCTGCTTAAGATTATTACGTTCAATGATATTAACAACGAATTGGACGACAGGGAGGTGGAGTCTTGGATAAAACTTGCGCGTATCCTTTCTCACGAAATAATGAACTCTTTGGCCCCAATTACATCGCTAACAGAAACGCTTTTAGATATAAGCAGAGGTGTTGAGACAGATCTCAAACAGCTGTGCCGCAGTTCTCCCATAGCAGAAGATGACCCCGGGTCTGCATTAGAGAGAGAGGAGATAAAAGAGGATATAATTACCGGTAATGCAAATATATCCAAAGGGTTACAGACCATTAAGCAGACCAGTATGAGCTTGGAGGAGTTTGTAAAGGCCTACAGACGGTTTACGCATATCCCGGAACCTGCAAAGACCTTTTTTGAACTTAAACCTTTCATGCAGAGAATATGCGATCTTATTATCCCTATAGGGCTAAGATATAGTTTGCAGGTTATTCCTCCCGATATATCGGTATTTGCAGATGACGGGTTGCTTACTCAGGTTGTTACCAATATCCTAAAGAATGCCCTCTATGCTGTAATGCACCCGGAGGTAGAGGATAATGCTGTTGGCAAAGAAAACAGGGAGGGGGATAAGATAACGGTATTGTGCACCAAAACCGGCAACGCCGTTTGCATAGATATAGCAAATGCCGGCAATGCAATCCCTAAAGAGTTGGCAGACAACATCTTTGTCCCTTTCTTTACAACAAAAGAGACCGGGTCTGGAATAGGATTAAGTGTCTCCCGGCAGATTATGTTCCGCCACGGAGGCAGCCTTAACCTAATATCTAACAGAGACGGGAACGTCTGCTTTAGGGTTCAACTGCCGGCAGTATAAAGAGGATTAATTAAAACTAAAATGCTTAATCTCCTTCTTTTCATACTCTTTTAGAATGGCAACATCCAATGTCTTATTAGAGAGATTATACAACGACGACCACTGGGTATGACTGGTAGGGTCTGTAGGATTGGAGTCTGTTGCAACATCTTTCAGCAGTCCCATTGCCTGCTCCGGGGTAAGCTTGTAGGCGTTAATCCTAAGATTCTCTTTCATGGTGTTGTAACGCCATTTGCCTCTCGCAGACGCTCCTCCAATAATAGTGTCCTCGGCAAGGGTAGGGGTAACGTAGAAGTTGGTAACATAGCGCATGGTGTCGTTTTGGTTAAACACCATCATCTTGTTAGGGGTTGATTCTGTCCCCTCCCCTTCAAAGATATACTCTATGATTGCATAATTTCCTGTAGCATCTGCCATAAAGAGGTGGTAATTGCCACCAGCCGGAGATTCCATATTCATATTGTACTGCTTTAGCAGTTCAATTGCGTGGTCTACAGATGTTGCTCTGTCTAACAGCATTCTCATGGCTACTGTAGTGGTGATAGTCAGCTTGCCAGGCTCATTCTGCTTTGTTGGGTTGCCTCCAAGGTGTAGTACACCAATGGCAAACCCATCTTCGTTTATCCCATCCATCAGGAGGTATGGCAGAGCCATTAAAATAGAGAGGTCAGATTTGCCGTCTGTGAAGAACCCCTGTTTAAGTCCTACCCAGTATGAATCTACCATGCTTATAGATTTTTTACCCTCTGCAGAGGTTGAATGTACAACTATGGCAGAAATAGGAATCTCTTTATTGTTTTTGTCTGTATGACAGAAATCAAAGTTACGGCCCATGTAGTAGTTGCCGTTTGCAGGGTCAGGAGCAGCAAAAGCACTGCAACCTGCACTGTATCCCACACTCCCTGTTTGTTGAGGTATCTTGTCAAAAAGGTGTGTTGCCAAGAATGCTGCAAGCCCCTCTTCCGATACGAGTTGGGCTTTGATAGCCTCCTCTAATTTATAGTCTTCTGTGTAGGTTATTTCGTAGAATCGCCCCTGCTTCTTATGGTCTATCTCTTTAAGGGAGTATATCATTTTTAGCTTGGAGGCCTTGGTGATATACTCTATGGGGTTGTCTGTAGTGGGCTTAACATTAACCTTATCCTTGTTGCAGGATAATAGCAATACTGCTACTGTAAGTAGCGCAAGTGATAGTTTTTTCATGCGGCTCTTTTTCATAATGCTAACTGTTTATATTCTGTTTTTGCAAATATAAATATAATTAGGAATAAATAACAATGAGCCCTCCGGTTGCTCGCGAGGACTCATTGTTATAATCTGTTAGAGCTGTGATTCTCAGTCAGTTAAATCACTGAGTGCTTTTATTGTCCAGCCTGTAGGGTAGCCGTATCTATTATTTGTTAGGGAAAGATCACTCGCTTTGTAGAGAGTACGAGTCTTCCCATCTGACGTAGATGGCACAGTGTTTAGAAGCCAACCATCGGTAGCTGTTTGAAGATAACCGTCTTTTGTGGCTCTGAGGACTACCTTAGTTAGCGATGTACATTTGTTGAACATACTTTGATAACACCCTGCTGCAAGTGTCTCTGCCGGCAATACAGGAGCGGTTTCCAGTTTTGTACATTCGTAAAACATACCGGAGTAGCAGTACTCTGCAAGTGTTGTTGCCGGTAAGTCAGGTGCGGTTTGCAGGTTTATGCAGGTGCTGAACATATATTCATAACAGTTGTTTGCGAGTGTCTCTGCAGGTAATTTCAAGGTTATGGTTTTAAGCCCGCTGCATTCTTTGAACATAGAAGCGTAGCAGTAGGGCTTAAGATTTGTCGCCTGGAGCAGTGTCTCCGGGATTGAGATCAGCCCTGTTTTGCTGAACATGTTAGAGTAGCAATAGTCGGCAAGAGTTGTTGCTGGGAGCAGTCCTTGTGGGATTGAGGTCAGCCTTGAGCAGCCCTCGAACATTTGATAGTAGCAACGTACTGCAAGCACTGTTGCCTGGAGCAAATTTTCCGGTATTGAGATCAGCTCTGCACAGTTAGAGAACATTAGATAGTAGCACTGACTGGCAAGAGTTGTTGCCGGAAGCAATCCTTCCGGGATTGAGGTCAGCCCTGTGCCTCCGAACATTTGCTTGTAGCACTGACTGGCAAGCGTTGTTGCCGGGAGCAGTTTTTCCGGGATTGAGGACAGCCCTGTGCAGCCTCTGAACATTTGATTGTAGCAAGAGCCGGCAAGATTTGTTGCCTGGAGCAATTTTTCCGGGATTGAGGTCAGCTTTGAGCATTCATAAAACATTAGAGAATAGCACTCACCGGCAAGAGTTGTTGCCGGGAGCAGTTTTTCCGGGATAGAGGTCAGCTTTGTGCCTCTGAACATTTGATTGTAGCAGGATTCTGCAAGAGTTGTTGCCGGGAGCAGTTTTTCCGGGATAGAGGTCAGCCCTGTGCAGCCATAGAACATAGAGTAGTAGCACTGACTGGTAAGCGTTGTGGCCGGAAGCAGATTTTCCGGAATAGAGGTCAACCCTGTGCAGTTATTGAACATAGAGTGGTAGCACTGGGTGGCAAGAGTTGTTGCCGGCAGTAGATTTTCCGGAATAGAGGTCAGGTTTTTGCAGCCATAAAATAAATTACAAAACCTTGCGTCGGAGGTATTCGCATTCTTATAGTCAGTATATTTAATTAAAGTTCTTATATCTCCGGCACACGACACTGCAACATCGTTGGTAAATGAAATTCTGCTGAAACAGCCGGAAGATGTAGATGTTGCCGTGCCGGCAGAACTTTTTCCACGAAGCCGCAGGTCTCCATTGGTACCTCCGAATGTAATCCCATTTTCCGACTCTACCGTTTCCCATTTTGTGCCTCCCACTGAATATTCAAATGTGCCTATGCCTGAAGAAGCTAATTTCATCTTAAAGACTTGTTCGGAAGCGGCAGAGAAGGTGACATAAGGGGTGGTTGGCGTTAGAGCACTGCTGCTTCCGGAACTTCCAAGATTGGTTATTGTGCTTTTTTTAATTTCAAGGATATTGGAAGTTTCTTTATAATGTTCATCATCATTGCTGTCTGTAAAAATAAGCTTGAATCCGCTCGACATAGTGGTTGGAATCACAGCTATGTAGTATGTTGTGTTAGCCTTTATGTCGCCCTCTATTGAGACGGTGTAAGATGCATCGGAAGCATCGGAAGCAATGGTTGCGGTTGGAGTCCCGTCCGCATCAATGCTTATGCTCA
>CAVIKQ010000103.1:0-6358 GCA_963643305.1 Eggerthellaceae bacterium | reverse complement strand
GCTGCCTCCAACGACTGGATAAACTTGTACTGTCTTACAGCAAGCTGTCCGCTCTCCTCCTTGGAAAGGGCAGATGCCCCCTCTTCGAGAACCTTGAATGTTGGAGATGTATCCTCAACATCATTACTTGTACTATGTGTAATGGCTGCACGCAGCTGTTCGTAATCATCTCTTGCTTTCTCAAGCTTTTTTAAAATAACCTCTTTGAACATCTGAAGTTCCTCGTCGCTGTATCTGACCTTTTTTTGTTGTGTTTCCATAATGTTCCGTTTTAAGTTTGTAAAATTAGCAATATTTTCTTTTGCTGATAGAAATCTTTAAAATTTCATCATTTTCCCACTCTACAGATGAGGCATTATTAAGGTTGTTAGACAATGTTATCTCCTCAGACAACGTCTGAGATGCTACATAACCCTTAAACTCTCCCAACGATTCGGCAATCTCCGGTCTCTCCTCTATTACAACATATATCTTATCGGTTACATCTAATCCGGAGTCTTTTCTCAAATTCTGTATTCTGTTTACCAACTCACGCGCAACCCCCTCCTTTCTTACGGAGTCTGTAATGGTAATATCAAGAGCTACAGTAAGTTTACCGTCAGAGGCCACCAACCATCCCGGCATATCCTCAGATGTTATCTCATAATCTCCCGATTCAAGTACAACCTCACCGCCGGCAAGAGCAAATATATGCGTTCCTGTACGCTCTATCTCATTAATCTCCTCCTGACTTAATGCCGAGAATGCAGCGGAAATCTCTTTCATCTGTTTGCCATATTTCTTTCCCAAGGTCTTAAAGTTTGGCTTTATCCTCTTTGTAATAAGGCCGGTTGTATCTGTAATATACTCCATCTCCTTAACATTCACCTCATTAAGGATAAGTTTCTCAACCTTCTCCAACTGCTCCTTTATTCCGTTGTCGAGTACCGGAATAATGATTTTGGCAAGAGGCTGCCTTACTTTTATGTTAACCTTTCTTCTAAGGGCAAGTATCATAGATGAACTTAGTTGTGCCAATGCCATCCTCTCCTCAAGGCTCTTGTCTATGTATCTAACATTTTCGGTAGGCATAAGTGTCTGATGTACACTGTTCTCGTTAGCTCTTCCCGATACTGCATTAAGATCCAAGAACAGCCTCTCCATAAAGAACGGAGCTATAGGTGCGCCAAGTATGGCTACACTCTCAAGACAGCTGTACAGAGTCTGATAAGCGGCTAATTTGTCGTTATCCATCTTGCCTCCCCAGAAACGTTTTCTGTTAAGGCGCACATACCAGTTGCTCAAATGGTCGCACACAAAATCCTGTATAAGACGCCCTGCTGTTGTAACATCATAATCTTCGTATGCCGCCTTCACATCCTTTATGAGGCTGTTGAGATATGATATTATCCATCTGTCTATTTCGGGACGCTCCCTAACAGGTACCTCTGCCTCTTTACCGGTAAAGCCGTCTACATTTGCGTAGAGGGCAAAGAATGAATATGTATTGTACAACGTGCCAAAGAACTTTCTCTTTATCTCATCAACTCCGTTAAAGTCAAATTTAAGATTGTCCCATGGCTGTGCATTTGTCATCATATACCACCTTAAAGAGTCTGCTCCGTAATCGTTAAGCGCGGCAAAAGGATCAACGGCATTACCCAATCTCTTACTCATCTTATTGCCGTTCTTATCCAATACCAATCCGTTAGAGAGCACATTCTTAAATGCAACCTTGCTGTTTACCATTGTAGAGATTGCATGAAGGGTAAAGAACCAGCCTCTTGTCTGGTCTACCCCCTCGGCTATGAAGTCTGCTGTCTGCCCAAACTCAGGGCGGCCAAGCTTTTTGAGCCCCTCCTGAGCAAATGGCATTGCTCCCGAATCGAACCATACATCTATGAGGTCTAACTCTCTCTTCATTGGTTTGCCACTGTCTGATACCAATATGTAGGCATCTACATACGGCCTGTGAAGATCTATCTTATTGTAATTCTCTGTTGTAAACTCGCCCGGAACAAATCCTTTCTCCTTTAAAGGATTGGAACTCATAAATCCGGCAGCCACAGATTTTTCCAACTCGTCATAAAGCTCCTTTACAGATCCTATGCATCTCTCCTCTTTTCCATCCTCTGTTCTCCATATTGGGAGTGGCGTTCCCCAGTAACGGCTTCTTGAAAGGTTCCAGTCCTGAAGATTCTCTAACCATTTGCCGAATCTGCCTGTTCCTGTACTCTCTGGTTTCCAGTTGATTGTCTTGTTCAGCTCAATGAGTTTCTCCTGCACTGCTGTTGTTCTAATGAACCATGAATCCAAAGGATAATACAGTACAGGCTTGTCTGTCCTCCAGCAGTGAGGATAGTTGTGTACATGTTTCTCTATTCTGAATGCTTTGTTCTGCTGCTTTAGCTCAACACATATATCTATGTCCAATGTTGGAGCATCAGGAGCAAGTGTAGAATCGTATGCGTTCTTTACAAATCTGCCTGCGTATGGAGCGTAAGCCTTTTTATCTACCCTCTCCTTAACAAACTCTTCGTTAAGATCCTCTATCTTAAACAGTTTGCCGGTTCTGTCTACCATAGGCTGTTCGGCATTACCCTCTTTGTCTGTAACATAGAAGGGTGCAATACCGGCTATCTTGGCAACCTTGGCATCATCTGCACCAAATGTTGGCGCTATATGTACAATGCCTGTACCGTCTGATGTTGTTACGTAATCGCCAAGTATGACCTTTAGAGTATTGTGCTCCGGCCTTATCCATGGAATAAGCTGTTTGTATGATATTCCGGTATTCAACTCCTTGCCTTTAAACGGTACCTCGTCGAGCACCTTGAACGGTATAAGTTTGTCGCCAACTTTATAATCCTCCAATCTCAAATCGGCTGCCTTTGTGCTAAAATGCGCTCCTACAAGCTCTTTGGCCAACATATAGACTGCAGGTTTCCCTGTGTATGGGTTAAAAGACCTTACCCTAACATACTCTATGTTTGGGCCAACGCACAATGCCGTGTTTGATGGGAGTGTCCATGGGGTTGTTGTCCATGCAAGAAAGTAGAGCGGTGCATCTAATTCTGTATTATCGGGAAGATGATACAGAAACTCACTTGCCTTGTCTCTTACTACCTCAAACTGCACGGTTGCTGCTGTATCTTTAACATCTCTGTAGCACCCCGGCTGGTTAAGCTCATGCGAACTGAGCCCTGTTCCGGCTGCCGGTGAATATGGTTGTATTGTGTAACCTTTGTAAAGCAATCCTTTTCTGTATATCTCTTTAAGGAGATACCAGAGAGTCTCTATATATTGGTTGTCGTAGGTAATGTACGGATTGTTCATGTCAACCCAGTAACCTATTCTTTCTGTGAGGTTTACCCACTCTTTGGTGTACTTCATAACCTCCTTGCGGCATGCAGAGTTGTAATCATCTACACTTATCTTCTTGCCTATATCCTCTTTGGTTATACCCAACATCTTCTCAACACCAAGTTCAACAGGAAGTCCGTGTGTGTCCCAACCTGCTTTTCTGCTCACGTAATATCCCATCTGAGTTTTGTAGCGGCAAATGGAGTCTTTAATGGTTCTGGCCATAACATGGTGAATACCGGGCATCCCGTTTGCAGAAGGCGGCCCCTCGAAAAATATGAACTTTTTGGCACCTTCTCGGCTTTTTAATGTATTCTCAAAACAATTCTCATCTTTCCATTTCTCAAGTACAGAATTGTTAAGTTCAACCAGATCTAAGTTTTTATACTCTACAAAACCCATATACGTCTAATTTTACTATTTTTGCAGTTGTTAAACTTTTTGAAACTGCAAAGATATAAATATTTCCTATTTATATTATTTCATTAACAGTAGCTAATTTAATACTTGCTTATGCAGATTTTGGATGTAATTATCCTCCTTATCTTTATAGGGATGGCAATAAGAGGCGCTATAAAGGGTTTTATAGGGCAGGCTGTTGGAATACTCTCTCTCTTTGTTGCAGTATGGGCCGGCTCAAGGTATTCTGTTATGATAGCTGATTGGCTTAAAAGCATTTTATCTCTCAATGCCTCGCCACAGGCCATGAAGATAGTTGTGTTCATTCTGCTGCTCATAGTTGTTATGGTCTTGGGACATCTGCTTGCCCGCGTTTTGGAGGGGGTGGTTAAACTAAGCCTTTTGGGGTGGGCTAACAGACTGTGTGGAATGCTTCTTTCCCTGCTGTCGGCTTTTATAATTGCCGGTGTACTGTTATATGTCTTTAATTATCTTAACAGCACTATGGATATTGTACCGGCAGAGAAGGTAAACAGCTCTAAAATGTGCCGGTTTATAATGTCTGCCACAGATTCGCTGTTCCCTTATATCAAGCAGGTATTCAATTTTAAGTAACCGCTAATTTAAGTAACCGCTAAAAGAGAGTTGTCAATGAGAGATAATCCATATTTCATTCTGTTGGAGACAGCTACCGATTCATGCTCTGCGGCATTGTCGTGTGGTGACAAAATCGTTTCTCAGAAATATATCTGCACGCCAAAAGCTCATGCCATAAAATTAGCTCCGTTTGTTGACGAGTTGTTGCAGGAGAACGGCCTTACAATTAAAGATATTGCCGCTGTGGGTGTATCGGAGGGACCCGGTTCGTACACAGGTCTCCGTGTAGGAGCCTCGCTTGCCAAAGGGCTCTGTTTTGGGGCAGATATTCCGCTTATTGCTGTTGGGACATTGGATGTTATTGCACAGGTTGCCATAGATGATAACCAATCTAATCTGTTCTCCGCCTCCTTACAAAATATTGAGCATGGCTCTGCTTGTTGCAGGAGTGCTGTTGCCGTGCAGTCAGATGCCAAACAGAATGGCAACTGCTACATTGTTCCTATGATAGATGCCGGCAGAATGGAGGTCTACACTGCGCTGTTCAACTCTCGCGGAGAGAGGCTGACGGAGGTGGAGGCAAAAATCTTGGACGAAAAGAGTTTTGCACATGAGCTTGCAGAGAAGACTATTCTTTTTACGGGAAACGGTGCCGCAAAGTTCCGCCCTTTGGTTGAGGGGAACGGCAATGCGCTGTTTGCAGAGAACCTGCCTCATGCAAGCGGGCTCAGAGTTGCCGTTTATAGAAAATTCATTGCCGGCAAAAGTGAGGATACTGCATATTTTCAGCCGTTTTATCTAAAGGAGTTTATTGCGGGCAAGCCAAAAAAACTACTGTAATAGTAACAGAATAACTGAACGGCAACTGCTGTGTTACGCTTAATTTTCTCATCCTCACGTACCTTAGTACGCTCCGGCGTTGAAAATTTTGCAAAATGCTGAAACCGGCTCTATGATATTTTAATAATCTTTACGTTAAACTCTATTTGCAAATGCCGTTGAGAATGCTCTTCAACTGCGCATCGTTAAATATGTCTCTTGCTACCATATTCCCCTCTTTGTCAAATATAAAGAGAGACGGCACCGTTGTAATATTGTAGGTAATTATGGCTTTTGATGAGCCGCTTGCCCCATCGCAGACATTAATCCACGGAAGCTGCTGCTCCTTAACCGCTGTTGCCCACATTGCTTTGTCTGTATCTACACTAACCTGATATATTTCAAGCCCTTTTGGGTTATATGCTGCGTAAATATCTTTTAACTGGTTGTTAAACAGTTTCTGATTTACATCTGCCGCGCCCCAGAAATAGAGGATAAACGGTCTGCCCTCCAACTCTTTAAGTTCGCGAGGCTTGGAGTTGATATCGGGAAGTGTGATGTTAGGAAAAGAGGACACGCCTGCCTCCAATAGCTTCTGCTCCATCTCTACATTGCGGTCAAAGGCATCTGCCTCTTTCTTTAGGTGCATCACGTATGCAGAGTGAGGATATTTTGTAACAAGGGAGTCGTACACTCTTTTAAAGATAAGGCCGTCTGTAAATTCTGCAAAAAGAGGGAGATTTGTAAGAAAATTCTGATACAGGGCCGGAATATTGCTAAAAGAGTACGGATTGCCAAGTATCTGCTTGATTATGCTCTGTTTGTACTTTACATACAATCTGCCCATATCCTGTCTTAAAGCCTTTGCAGTCTCTTCATCCTTGGCCAAATTTGCCTCCTCTACCTTTATTGCCAATTGGTTATATTTGGTCTGTGCTGCCACCAATGATGAATCAAGTCTTTTTAACAGTACGGATTCTTCCGATCCGTTAATGCTATAGTTTCCTATGGTATCTGCAACTATGGTTATATTGTCCTGTGGCATAACTATCATAGAGGCAATCCTCCTGTTGTTATAGGAGAGGTAATAGAACTGCGGCGCATTGTCTGCAAATCTTATTTTACAAGAGATGAACCCGTTTTTATTGGTCTTTACCGTATCTACAGGGACAACGTTGTTAATATCTAACCTCTGCAAAAC
>CAVIKQ010000102.1:0-6405 GCA_963643305.1 Eggerthellaceae bacterium | reverse complement strand
TAAACAGAGAAAGAGACATCATTTATTGTTGAACCCTCTGTTCTACGGCCGCCACAAAAGTATGAATATATTTTTTAATATCAAAGCTATACGGGTAAAAAATATTGCAAGACTCCGCTTTAAGGCAGAATCTTGCAATAAATATCCAATTTTCTACTTCAATTACCCCCTAAAAATTACTCTTCAAAGCTGTATTTCTTGCCATATTCCATCATCTGGTCAAGGAAACTCTGGTCATAGCTTACTGCATAATCTACAATCTGCCCCCCCTTAACAACAGGTGTTATGACAGGATTGATAAATCCTTTGTATGGTTTAAGGTTAAGTGTCTCATATCTCTCCTTAACCTCTTTATGAAGCACAGGGTCTATATGTACGGCATAGGTTTCAATAAGATTCTTGCCGGCTTTGAAATCTCCCTCAGATTTTATTCTCTGAATCTCTGCCAACAATTTGCCGAACAACAGTCTCAAAGCATGGTAGTCTGTGATTACAAAATATGTCTTGCCCTCTCTTACCCTCTTCTCAATAACATCTTTTTCAGCACCCGGATTATTCTCTTTAACTCCTTTCTCATAACACCAGTCTGCAATCAGCTTTCTGTTCTGCATGTGAGCCTCGGTGTTGGTCTTGCCCAACTCAACCCTTGTAAACTGAGTAAAGATACCGTTCCTTATATAGTTGGCATACTCTGCCCTGTAAGCTGTAGTATCCGGGAGAATACCCAACTCTACCAATTTGGGATCTGCAAGATAGTAAAGGGCAAACAGGTCTGCACGTGTCTCTTCTAAGGCAGAATTATACTCTCCCAAAGCAGATTCGGGAACACCCGGCAACAACTTGCCGGAACCGTGCCCCAGGCATTCATGTAAATCTGTATGAAGGTCATCTGTAAGTGTCCCAAACTTCTTGCACATCTCTATCTCTGCCTCATCCCATGCAAACTCTGTAAGGATGCTCTTTGGAGACTCTTGCGAGGCTTTATTGTAAGCATCTGTAATATTGGCTATTGTAACAGATTTTGAGCCGTAGTCCTTTCTAATCCAGTTAGAGTTTGGCAGGTTTATTCCAATTGGAGTAGAGGGATAACAGTCTCCTGCAAGGCATGCAACCGTAATTACCTTTGCAGATACCCCTTTTACCTCCTCCTTTTTAAAGCGTTTGTCTACAGGGGAGTTATCCTCAAACCACTGTGCATTGTCACTTATTATATGAGTTCTGCGGGATGCTTCGATATCCTTAAAGTTTATAGATGCCTCCCAAGCTGCCTTTCTTCCAAGAGGGTCGTTGTAATCCTCTACGAACCCGTTTATAAAATCTACCTGAGAATCTGTATCCTGCACCCATGCAATATTGTATTCATCCCATGTTTTAAGATCTCCGGTAGTGTAGTACTCTATAAGTTTTGCAATATAGCCTCTCTGTGTATCATTCTCAGCTACTGCCGCTGCATCCTGCAGATGTTTTATAATCTCCTTAATGCTGTTGCTGTACATCCCGCCTACCTTGTACACCTTCTCTACAAGCTTACCGTTCTCCTTTACTAACTTGCTGTTAAGACCATATGCTATTGGGGTTGGGTTTACGCCATCTTTAAAACCTCCGGCTTTTATATCTTCCGCCTCCTTCTCTGCATAGAACCTGTTAACCTCATCCTTTGTAACCCCCTCGCCATAGTAGTTTACGGCAGAAGCCTCTATAAGATCAAGATCTTTGCCGGTGTACTTTCTCTGTGAGTACAATGCCGGATCAAAAATTACAGGGAGCAGTTCTGCGGTAAGATTCTCCTGTCCTGTAGCCTCCATCAGGCTTTTGAAATACTCCTGAGAACAGTTAGGAAAGAATTTATCCTCTGCATAATGGTGATGTATGCCATTGCTGAAGAAAACACGCTTGGCGTAAACAAGGAAATCATTAAAATCTTTGCAATCTCTGTCTCCTTTGTAGTTGTCAATGATATTCTCTATAACCCTCCTTATTTTAAGATTGTATTTAAAGTTCTGGTCAAAGAATATATCCCTGCCGCATTTTGCTGCCTCTGAAAGATGATAGATATACGCCTTCTGATTTAGGGACAATGAATCCCATCCCGGAATTCTGTAACGCAGAATCTGCAGATCTGCAAACTCTTCCGCTATATACTTAAACTCCACCTCTTTGTTTTTTTGCTCCTCATTACATGACGAAAATGCAAGAGTGCTACCGATTATGCATGTACCAAGCATAGTTTTTATTAAGTTCATATATATCTTTTTTGTGTTAGTCTAAATCTTTCTGTTCTGTATCCTCCACGTTCTCCATCTTCTCCATCTCCTCCTCGTTTCTCTCCCCTGCCATTATATCATGGATAAACTCGTAGCCACGTCTTATTCCTGCCGCTATATTTTTTACACAATCAAGCTTTGAGCTTACTGCCGCTATAATCCTTGCAGGACTCAGCATATATACCACCGCATTAAAATCATCGCAGATATCACGCTCCTTTTCCCTTATCTCCCCCTCCAATTTGGCCCTTGCCAACCTTAACTCTTCTATAGAACTGATATTCAGATAACTGCTTCCCGATTTACCATTAAAACCCTTTTTCATATCAATAATAATTTAATTTCCCGTACGCCAGATGAGCAGAGCCTAATTTGTTTGAGCTGCCATGGCGAGGAAAAGCTGCGCGAAAGCGAACTATTCCTTAAAGAAAAGGCCTATATACATCTTAACAAGCCTGTTTACAAACAACCGTTTCCTTGCTGCAAACATAACAGCCAACACAACAGCAAAAAGAAGTGCCACAATTGCAAATCCCAAAGCCATGTTGCCAACCAATTGAGATACCAACAACGCAAGAGCCAGTCCTGCGAGTTGCAGCACAACGCCACAAATCATGGTAGACAGAACAAGGAATATGGCTTTGCTTGTTAAAGTTGCAAGCCCCTCAACCCCTCTGAGTTTATATTCGTCTACCTTTAAATTTATATACTCTTTTATATCATTGCGGAGCCCCTGTACGGTAACATCCGCATCATCTTTGTAAGAATTGTTTTCCATGTTATAGTTCTGCCTCCGCAGTTTCATTCAGGCTATCCTTAATCTTTTGCTTTGCTGTATTGATTCTCTCCTTTACAGAATTGTAATCCTTATTTGCCCTCTCTCTAATCCTCCTCCTTGTCTCCTCCCCGCTGCGAGGTGCAAACAGAATGGCAAGACCTGCTCCTAATGCAGCTCCTGCAAGAAATGTTAAAATGCTGTTCGTTTTCATAATACACATTTTTGATGAGACAAATTTATGATTTTTTTTATAATTATTACACAGAAGTGACCACCGGCTGCCCAATTACCACCGTTATAAAACTGAATATTATTAGCCTCCCCGTCATAACCCCGGTTTATCATATATAGCAAACTTTTTGAATATGTTGCAAAAATTTTGACTACCTTAGCGGAATCTGCCGGGAATTGTGTGTTCGGAATAATTACGAGAGTCTTAAAAATTAACAATACAGTTAGATTATGAGAAGATTAATGTCATTTTTTCCTTTGGTTTTAGTGGCACTTTTTGCACTTTCATCTTGCTGCGGAACATGTGGTAAGTATGAGACTGTAAAGAATGACCCTACACAAACCAAAATCTATACCTTGAGTAACGGTCTTAAGGTATATATGTCTGTAAACAAGGAGACTCCACGCCTTCAGACAGCCATTGCGGTAAGAGTTGGAAGCAAGAACGACCCAAGTGAGACAACAGGTCTTGCCCACTATTTTGAGCACCTGATGTTTAAGGGTACAGAATCTTTTGGTACTCAGAATTATGAGGCGGAGAAGCCGCTTTTAGATGCAATTGAGCATGAATTTGAGGTTTACAGAACGCTTACAGATCCTGCAGAAAGGGTAGCCCGGTATGCAAAGATAGACTCATTGTCATACGAGGCATCAAAGCTGTTCATACCAAATGAGTATGACAAACTTATGGCAAGCATAGGGGCAGACGGCTCCAACGCCTTTACGAGTCAGGATATGACAGTCTATGTAGAGGATATACCATCCAATCAGATAGAGAACTGGGCAAAAGTACAGGCAGACAGATTCAAACATGCTGTAATAAGGGGATTCCACACAGAGCTTGAGACAGTTTATGAGGAGAAAAACATGTCTCTCACATCAGATGCGTCAAAGGTTTTTGAGGCAATGGGTTCGGCTCTGTTTCCACATCACCCATACGGAACACAGACAGTTCTTGGCTCTCAAGAGCATTTGAAGAACCCTTCTATCACAAACATAAAGAACTACTATGACAAATGGTATGTTCCAAACAATGTGGCAATTTGCGTTGCAGGAGATTTTGATCCCGATATGATGGTTGCAACCATTGAAAAATATTTTGGAGACTGGCAGCCAAATCCCAATATTGAGGAGCAGAGGCTCAAGATAGTACCGGAAGAGCCTATTACAGAGCCAATAGTTAAGGATGTATATGGGCTCGAAGCAGAGAATGTGACTTTAGGATGGCGTTTCCCCGGCAATAATGGGCAGAACAACCTTGATACGCTTGATGTATTGGCTTTTGCACTGTATAACGGGAGTACCGGTATAATAGACAGAAATATTGTAATGGAACAAAAAGCCATAGGGGCCTATGCATTTGCAAGTACCCAGCCGGATTACTCTAAGTTTGTTATGGCAGGAACACCAAAAGAGGGACAGACTATAGAGGAGCTTAAAGATCTTCTTCTTAAACAGTTAGAAGATGTAAAACAGGGCAACTTTGATGATTCTCTAATAGTGGGAGCAATACGTAACCTTAAAGTTAACCAGATGGAATCATTGGATAACAATAACTATAGGGTATCTTTAATGTACAGAGCTTTCATATATGGACAGCCTTGGAGTTATGTTGTCGGGAAGCTTGACAGATTGTCAAAACTTACAAAACAGGATGTTGTTGCATACGCCAACAGACATTTTTCTGACAACTATGTACAGATTAACAAGAGAATGGGTAAGGATGAGTCTGTTAAAAAGATAGAGAAGCCAAAGATAACCCCTATCCTTACAAACAGAGATACATCCAGCAGATTCCTTGCAGAGATACAGCAGTCTGCAAAGAGTGTTAAGCCTATAGAGCCTGTTTTTGTAGACTTTAACAGAGATATGGAGGTCTTTACCTTAGATAACGGGATAAGAGTGTTGTACAAGCAGAATACAAACAATGAACTGTTTGATTTTAAAATCCTTGCGTTAGAAGGCTCTTACAAAAACAAATATTTGAAAACGGCCTTTGGCTACTTTGATTACCTTGGTACGGATTCCCTTTCTCAAATAGAGATGGACAAGATACAGTTTGATTATGCAACCTATTTCAGGTCAACAGTATGGAATAGTAAAGCGGGTATAGAACTGTATGGCCTTAACGAAAGTTTTGAACCTGTACTGAAACTTGCCTTAGACAAGATACAGAATGTTAAGGCAGATGAGGGTGTCTTGGAAAATCTCAAGGCAAATACTATTAAAAGACTGAACGATAATAAATTAAGCCAAAGCGTCTGCTTTTACCAGTTGTTAGACTATGTATCTCGCGGTCCTGTAAATCCTCGCACATTTGCTCCAACACCAGATGAGGTAAAGGGCTTTACATCTGAGTTCCTTCTTTCTCAAATAAAGGAGTTGTTTAACAAGGAGCAGATGATGATGTATTACGGACCTCTTACAAAAGAGCAGTTTACAGAGGTGATTAACAGGGAGTACAAGGTTAATGCACCATTGGCAAAAACAGAGAGAAAAGAGTATCCGTATATAAGGACCAATGAGGCAGAGGTGTTTGTGGCTCCGTACGATGCAAAGCAGATATCTATGTTCGGGTTCTCAAATACCGGGGAGAAATATGATCTTAACAAGTTGCCGGTAGTAAAGCTGTACAATGCCTATTTTGGAGGCGGCATGAATGCAATTGTGTTCCAGGAGATGAGAGAGGCTCGTGGCTTGGCCTACAGTGCATCTGCATATTATGCAGTACCGCCAAACAAAGACAGAGACTACTACATGATGACTTTCATTGCCACTCAGAATGATAAATTGCATGATGCAGCAACTGCTTTTGATGATATTGTAAATAATATGCCTGAGTCGCAAAAGGCGTTTGATATTGCCAAGGAGCAGATTATTAGCCAGTTGCGAACCAAGAGGATAAATAAGACAGACGTGTTTAACGAGTTTATGGCTGCAGAGGAACTTAATCTTACAGAGACACCGGATAAGGTTCTGTTTGAAAAGGTGCAGAATCTTACACTTGAAGATGTTGTAAAATTCCAGAAGGAGACCATTAAGGGGAGAAAATATCATATTGGAATTCTTGGAGACAAGAATGATTTAGATCTTAAGGGGTTGGATCCGCAGAAGTATGGTAAGATTAAATAC
>CAVIKQ010000101.1:0-6573 GCA_963643305.1 Eggerthellaceae bacterium | reverse complement strand
GCATAGCCCAAACAAGTTTGGCTCTGCTCATTTGGCTTACGGAAAAGGTTTGCTTACGGAAAAGATCCTATTTATCTACATTTTGTGTAATTGTGCCATTACCGGGATTAGATACAGCTTCAGGTGGGAAAGGCATAATCCACAGATGGGAATTAGGTTTCAGGATATACTCTTGTCCGCTAATGGTGCGTGGAAATGTGCGTGCATAGTCGGGGTCTTTGTTTAATCGTCTATAGTCGCAATATATAACCTGAGTCTGGATATATTCACTCTCCTTATCCCTTATTATCTTTTCTACAGCCTCCTTGGTTGTTGCTGCTGTCCAGTCTGTGTAATCGTTAGGAAGGATACGGGTCTTTCTTACCTTGTTTACCAAATCCATAGCCTCTTTTATATTGGCTGCTCCCCCCTTGCGGGCCAGGCATTCTGCCTTTATGTAATACATTTCTGGAGAACGCATACCCCCTTTGTTAAGCTCTAAGGCGTAGATGCCGGCATAATAGTGGATGCCGGAAGCGGATGTGCGTGATTTCCAATGGGTGAGCAATCTTGTATCCCCTTTTTCAAATTTGGCGGCACGCTCCGGCAGGAGTGCGTAACTGGTGTTATTCAAGCCGGCCCATCCGGTAGTGGAGGAACCATAGCTATATATATAATTCTCTATATTAGTTGTTTCACAATTTACGGCAACCCCCGTTGTATAGTTTTTAGGATTGTCGTAGCGTGCTCTGTCTGCCTCATAAAACTCAATCCAGTTGAACAGTTTGTCGTTCTGTTCCAAGGCTAAAGATGCGTTCTTTAGAGCATTGTCATAATCACCCATAGACAGATAGACACGTGCTAACATTCCGTATCCAAGCGCCTTGTTGGGATGCAGGATAGATTCGCTTTGTTGTGGGAGATGCTCTATTGCCAGGTTTAAATCTTGGAGCATAAAATCATACATCTCCTGCAATGTTACCTGCGGTGAAAGAGCCTCTACAGAGGCAGAGGTTATTAGGGGGACAGACAACTTGTTTTTAGTTGCTTCGCTATACTGGTCGGCATAGAAATTTGTCAGATAAAAATAGTGCATGGTCCTGAGTACCCGGCCTTGGGCTATCAATTGATTGCGCTGGGCTTCTGTACACTCTGTTGCATCGGGAACATACTCAACAATCAGATTCCAGGCAAAAATCCCTTCATAAGCACTAAAATAGGGGTTCTTGTCGTTGCCGGCAAGGAGCTCTATTCTGTTTACAGTTTCATCTGCATAATAGTTTGCGCGTGTAAGAGACTGGCTCGATACCGCTGATGGCACTTTGAATATGTCTCCTACCAAGATTGCAAGCTGGTCGGGGTCGAGGTGATGATAGGTGAAGTTGTTTCTAATGAAGGCATTATAATCTTCCCATGTTTTTGGGACCTTCTGCCCTTTTGGGGTATCATCTAAAAAACTGTTGCAAGCAGAGAGCAACAGGGCAGTCATAACAACAAACAGACTGCTTATCTTTATTATGTATGTTTTCATATTATTCATCTTTTAAAAATTCAAATACAGACCAAATACATAATTTGGCTTAATTTTACCGCCTAAATCGTAATGAGCCTTCTGATCAAACGCAAATACTCCAACATTTTCTACATTAAGCTGAAGACGGATGCCCGAAAGGGAGAGCTTTGTACACCAATGTGTAGGAACTCTGTACGCTAACGAGATATTACTCAAGCGAATATTGGATGCATCATATACAAACAGATCTGAATATCTGTACAATTCAGAACGGTGTGTATTATAGTTCTCGGTATCATTGGAGAATAGAAGGCGTGGCACATTGGTTACATCTCCCGGTTTGGTCCAACGATTTACTATATCTTTGGCTGTACGTGTTATACGTCCGTTTGCCATATTTATACTAGGGATAGTGTTAGTCCTTAACTTATGCCCGGCATTCATATTTAACATAAATGACAATTCAAAATCTTTATACCGCAAGATATTGGTGAATGTGAGGTTGTGTACAGGTACGGTTGTGCCGCAATAAAGCAGGGCATCTGAATCGCGTGTAGGCCCAGATGTAATATTGCCCTCGGCATCGTAGACCTGTGGGTCTCCGGTTTCATTAAGCCCGGCCCATCTGTATGCGTAGATGCTATGTAATGGTTTGCCAACCATAGGGTAGCCGGTAGGCATACTTATACGGCTATTCCACAGAGCCGGTTCTATACTTACATGTTTTACCTCATTATGGTTATGTGCATACAATAGTGTTGCATCCCAATGGAATGCACCGTTGCGGATAATTCTGCCGTTCAGGGTAAGCTCCACCCCTCGGTTCACCATTTTGCCATTATTGGTCATAAGTGTAGAGTACCCGAATCCTTGTGTAGGGCTGCCGTTAATGGAAGCAAGCAGATCTACACTATATTTATTATAATACTCTATAGTTCCCTGCAGACGATGTTTAAGTAGCGCAAAATCCAAACCTATGTTAAAGGTGGTAGTCTTTTCCCAGCGAATATCTTTGTTAGGTGGAGCGCTTACAAAGCCGGCCACACCGTCTACAAGTGTAGAAGCAGAGTAAGATGCAACCAGATAAGGGGCTGTGTTTCGTCCTATATTACCGCCAATACCGTATGATGCACGTAATTTTAGCATATCAATAAAACTTACATTAAAGAAACTCTCTTTACTGATATTCCAACTTGCTCCAACAGACCATAAAGGTTTGTTCTGATATTTTGAGTTTGTTCCCCACAGGTTGGATTTATCCCAACGAATACTTCCCGATAAGACATATTTGTCGTTATAGGTGTAGGAAGCATTGGAATAGAAGGAGGCAAAGCGGTTAAGAAGTTCTCGGGAAGAGGCTATGCTGTACTGATCTAACTGAGTAAAGCCTAATATCCCGGAAAAATACATTAAATCGCGGGCGTTGTAGGTCTCCCAAATCTTTAGCTCAGGGTCATATCCGTAGAGAGTGTTCTCATCAAAATTAATCAACGAGTGACGAAGCTCCTGCCCTAAAATCCATGCTATATTGTGCTTTCTGTTGAATGTCTTATTAAGGCTTAACTGTTGGCGGAAGTTGTAACTGCGTTTGCTGCTGTTTATTGTATTAAACGAATCTCCGTTAGGCAGATTGTACACCAACGTATAGAACCAAGGGGACAAATCGGTAAAGTCGTTGATACGGGTGCGCATATAGTTAGACTCCTTCTCATTCAGTGATTCATAGTTGGAATCATTGGTTTCGTACTGGAACATCACGTTATAGTTAAGCCATGATGCCAAATCGAACTGAAGTTTTGCATAGGCGCGAGTCTCAAAATTTTTTGTTGAATTAAGAGCGTAATTCAATTCATCCATAGGCACAAGGTCTTCTGAATAAAGCCCATACTGTTCTACAAGGTCTCTACGGAACTTATCGCTTTGTGCAGGAGCCACAAAATAACTGCCGTCTGTATTTACCAACGAATCATAAGGCATGAATGAGAAGCCGGGGTTGAAAAGGTCGTATGACTGGTTCTTCTCTTTACCATATTTCAGATAAACTCCTGTGTCAAAGTGCAGCCAGTTGGTTATCTGTAATGAGTTTGTAATATTAATACCCAATTTATAGTCATTGTGGTGTATATCCTCATACTTGTTGTCCCAGTATGTGGTAGAGAAATTAAAGGAGTTTAAATCAGATGTTTTACCCACTCTCAGGTTATATTGCTGGTAGAATGAGTTGCGCTTGCCATATTTCTCTGCTTGTTTATAATATTGGTACCCAAGGTTAGCCAACCGGTTTAGAATCTGCTCCCCCTCTGCCATAGCTATCCTCCCTGTGTACATATCTAACAGGGTGTTAACTCCCAAACTTGGGTATGCTCCGTTTTCACGCAGATCGTCTGCCTGTATTGCTGCGGCCTCAGGTGTGCTTAGTGCAGACTTTGCCCATTCGCGCTCTATTGCTATGATATCGGCGGCATTGGTTCTGTTCCTCTTATAATAGTAGTATGGCTGTATTGTAAGAGTAGAGGAGAAGCTCACCTGCGTTTTGCCCTCTTTGGCTTTTTTGGTGGTAATCACAATTACTCCATTAGCTGCACGTGCACCGTAAATAGAGGCGGCGGCAGCATCTTTAAGCACGGTGATACTCTCTATATCTTCCGGATTCAGATCCGGCATATTCTCTGATGTCTGCCCTATCTTGTTGAGTGTTGTGTTTTCCACAGGGAATCCGTCAATCACAACCATAGGGTTTGCTACAGCATTCATGGTTGTTATACCACGAATCTGTCCATTCACATATCCGGCTATAGAACCTTCTAACATAGAGGAGAGATTATCTAAACGCTTTAACTCTAAATACTCTGTAGAGACTTTAGAGAATGCTCCTGTAGAGCGTTCTTTAGATAATGTCTGGTATCCGGTCACTAATATTTCACTCAGCATCTCTGTGTCGGTATCAAGCTGAATAAGAAGTTTTTGTCTGTCATCTTTAACTACCACCTCTTTTGATACCATACCGGTGAATGAAACTACTAAAACAGCCCCTCTGTTTACCTTTAGTTGGAAATGCCCGTCTATATCTGTAAAGGTGCCGGTACGTGTTCCTTTTATCAATACAGAAGCTCCTGCCAACGGCTCATTGTTGCTGTCGGTTACTACACCGTAGATAGTAATTTCTGCATTTTGCTGATTTTGTTCAATGCTCTCCATTGTAGATGCATAGGCCATAGCCCCACATAGATTGATACAAAGAAGTGCCCCTAAGAAAACTGGTTTCAACCTCTTGCATCTTTTTGGTTTAATTGGTTTTTTACACATAGGATAGAAAAGTTAGTTAATAAATCAGTTGAGTAATTGATCCAGTTTGGTTATAGTTGCTGAATTGGATGGGCGGGTCATATCTGCCGATATGATTCTTCCCTCTTTGTCTAAAAGGATAAATCGGGGTATTCCATTTATCATATATTCACTCATAAAGGTGTCTCCGGTTACAAAATGCAGCTGAATCCCTTTCATGCCGCTCTTTACCATGTTTTCCCATGCTGCCCTGTTAGAATCGCAGGAGATGCTCACAAAGTAAATCTCTTTATTGTGATACCTCTCCTCTAATTGCCGCATATATGGGATTTCACGTTGACAAGGGGCGCACCATGTTGCCCAAATATCTATATACAGGTATTTCCCCCTGAAATTGGAGAGTGAGAACTTTTTACCCGATATATCTGTGCAGTTAAAATCGGGAGAGGGAGACCCTACAGAGAGTCTGTTCCACTGGTTGCACAACTCATCGAATGCTTTTAACAGATTGGGAGATTTTACATAACGTTTGAATACCGCAGAGTATGCTTTGGCTGCTTCTGCGCCGTTTTTCTCTATATAGGCATACAGGTTGTTATTAATAAGGAACTCTGCTATTAATGGCTCTGTTACATCTGATTCTACATATTTGATTAATGCATTCAAGTAACTAAGTTTAGGATACTGCTGCTTGGCTACCCTTACAGCCGATTCGTTTATGAATGTGCGGAACTCCTTATATTTTAATAATGAGGCATCCATAACCATAAGCTCTTTTAATCTTTTCCAATAGTAGGCAGATGCCTTGTATGTAGAATCTTGGGCTATGCGTATGTGAAAATAGGGGTAATCGGGGAGTGATGCATAGGTGAAGTATTTTAATCTTACTGTTTCTATCTTGTTAAATTGCTCCGCGAGGTCTGCTTTGCCAAGTTCCTGTAGATTAGCGTTAAAAAGGCTGTCTGCCTTAATGAAGTAGGCCTGTTCGTTTAATTTGGAGTCATTAATTACGGCTGCTTGTAAACGGCCGCTATTCAAATATCTGTTTATCTGCGCATCTGTGCCGGTAATCTGTATAGCCTCTCCATATCTGTTGCTCTCAAAAGAGATATGTATATCTGTATTTGGGGTAAGCAGCAGGGTGCGGCTCACATACTGATAATAGAGTTCTACATATACGGGCTCTGTAATATCTAAAGTAAGTCTTCCTTTTCCCAACTTGTCTATGGTTATAGGGTGCTCTTTGCCATTGGGCAAAGAGAGGATTGCGGGATTATTGTCGCTTTTTCCGGCTATTTGCAAGGAGATTTTGGCGGCATAACTAACAGTGATTGATGTTAGAAAAAGGAAACAAAACAGGATTTTTAGTTTCATGACAACAGATTTAATTATTTAAACTAAAGGGACACTTATAAAGGGGACACTGTAAAGGGCTCTATAAAGGGGAGCATTATTAAAGACCTAATAGAGTCTTTTAACTAAAAATGCGTAGTACCGTCTAACAACAGAGAACACACAATATTTGCGGTATCTCTTCTAAAATTGGCTATAAGGTGTAGAAAGCCGGATACTACTATGGTACTTCGCAAAGATAATAAAACAGAGTGATTTGCAAAATTTTAAAATGTATTGGAATGAAATAAAGTAAAATAGAGAAAGAATGCCTGTTTGTTTTGGGCTGAAATAGAGGGTATAAAAAAAGAGAGTGCGTTATGCACCCTCTTCTCCCTATTCTTGTGATAAAAGAACCTTTTCCGTAAGCCAAATGAGCAGAGCCAAACTTGTTTGGGCTATGC
>CAVIKQ010000100.1:2624-6574 GCA_963643305.1 Eggerthellaceae bacterium | reverse complement strand
TGTGGTTTACCACAAGATAATCCAAAGTCTTTCCCTCCAAAAGTGCGTTTATTCTGCAAAGGTAGCTGCTATCTGAACCATACTCTATGGTATCTATAAGGACATTCTTCTCATCTGTAATAAGATAGGAGTTATAGGATACTCCATGGGGGAGTGGCCAGTTGTTTTCAAACAAACTCTTTTTTCTGTCGTTTATACCAACATACCAGATACCTTTTTCAATTTCTATCTGTTTATTATTCATATAGTTAAATAATTATATTTTATTTTTACAATCAATTAATCCAAATTAATGTAGCCTCAGATTATTTCTTCTCCTCTTGGAACAAATCTTTACTGCCGTCATTTACAATAGCATAAAGCTGGTGTTCATCTATCATCTTAATTCCAAGCTTTTCTGCCTTTTTAATCTTTGCATCTCCGGCTTTTTCCCCAACAACAAGATAAGATGTATTGGATGTAACAGAACTGCCCACTTTACCTCCGTTAGATTCAATATATTTTTTCATCTCCTCTCTTGATATTGAGTAGTTTCCTGTTATCATTATTACAAGTCCGCTCAACTTGTCAGAATCCAATGTTTTAGCCCTCTCATCCTCTTTCATTCTTAGCCCAATCTCTCTAAACCTCTCTATCTCATCTATGTTCTCCTGATTATGGAAAAAAGAACAGACGGAGTCTGCCATTATCTCTCCAAACTCCGGAATTGCGGTAAGCTCCTCTATGGTTGCACCCATTATCCTGTCTATATCTTTAAACTCTGCAACAAGGTCCTTTGAAGCCTGTTCGCCTATATTCTTTATTCCAATTGCAAAGATAAACTTATGAAAGGGAATTTGCTTGCTTTCTTCTAACGATTTTCTAAAATTGGCAACAGATTTCTCCTTAAACTTATCCAATGAAAGCAGCTGTTCATCTGTAAGATTGTATAAATCAGAAAGTCTTTTTATATACCCTTTGTTGTACAGCTGTTCTATGGTTGCCTCACCTACATTTATATCCATGGCCTTTCTGCCAATAAAGTGAATGAACCTCCCCTTTATCTGTTGTGGACAACCGTTTGAATTGGGGCAGTACCACTTAGACAGCTCCTCATCTTTTACCAATGGGGTACCGCAATCGGGACAATCTGTAGGGAAACGGAACGGTACAACATTATCACCCCTTTTGGTCGGCTCCACCCGAGTTATTTTAGGTATTATTTCGCCCCCCTTTTCTACGTAGACATAATCTCCAACATGAATATCCAACTCCTTAATGAAATCCTCGTTGTGAAGAGTTGCTCTTTTTACTATTGTTCCCGACAGATGCACTGGTGAAAGATTGGCTACCGGGGTAATAGCTCCCGTTCTTCCAACCTGATAATCAATGGAGAGCAGTTCTGTTAACGCCTCTTCCGGCTTAAATTTGTATGCTGTTGCCCAACGGGGGGATTTTGCTGTAAAGCCCAATGCTTTTTGCAGGGCAAACTGGTTTACCTTTACAACAATCCCGTCTGTAGGGTAGGGGAGATCTCTCCTTTTTATATCCCACTCCTTAATGAACTCTATTACTTCATCAATATTTTTGCATTCTTTTGAGTGTTCAGATATGGGAAGTCCCCAGCGTTTAGCCTGTAACAGAGACTCTGTCTGTGTTTGCGCATCCTCTCTCGGCGGAATAATATGATATAGCTTGCTCTCTAAACCTCTCTGTTTTACAAGTTTGGGGTCTTGTAACTTCAGAGAGCCTGCTGCAGCATTCCTTGGATTTGCAAATGGTGTCTCCTCCTCTAATTCTCTTTGGTGATTGAGTTTGTCAAATGCCTTGTACGGCATATATATCTCCCCTCTTATCTCAAATTCATCCGGGTATCCGCTGTTTGGATTAAGTTCCTGAGGTATGGAGGGAATCTGCTTTACATTCACAAGCACATCATCTCCAACAGTTCCGTCACCACGAGTAAGCGCACGTTCCAATTTGCCGTTTTTGTATGTAAGACAGATGGCCGTACCGTCAAATTTTAGTTCGCAAGTATATGTGTACCGGATAGTTGCAACTTTAGATATTCGGTTGTCAAACTCATACAGGTCGCTAAAATTATATGTATTCCCCAACGACAGCATGGGATTCTTATGAGGGTACTGTTTAAAGAGATTCGCTTTAGCGAGTTTATGCTCCTCTTCTATGTAATTGCTTGTTTTAGAATCACTTTCCGCTTCAGATGATTTATCCGCACCTGTTACAACAGGCTCTGCCACAGAATAGAGGTCGTTGCCAACTACCTGCGTAGGGGAGTCTGCCGTAATCAGTGCCGGAAAGATGTTTTCTAAGGATATAAGGTCTTGCATGAGCATATCATACTCAAAATCCGATATTACAGGGGCGTTCAATTGGTAGTAGTTTCGGTTATGTACCCTAATCTCCTTTTTTAGTTGCTCTATCTTTTTTTTAGCCTCTTCTATTTTCATCTTTTGAAATCTCCAAATTCTCAAATTTAAACAGCTTTTAATGCTCTGCGTACACAAACCACAGAGTCTTTGCAGTGAAGCCCATAATATAGATAAAAATTTTTAATGTTCTTCACAAAAAACACCAAAAATAGTAAATTTTCAAAAAACTTCCTAAATTTGCGGCCGGAATTCAGCTTACATTTCCGTAAACCGGATGAGCATAGCCTAAACTTGTTTAAGCTATGACATGGTGAGGGAAAGCTGCACGAAAGTGAACTATATAAAAGATATATGGAAAAATCAATTGTAATCTTAACAGGTGGCGGTCCTGCCCCGGGAATGAATACAGTGGTAGGTAGTATTGCCAAGACATTCCTTCAGAACGGATACAGAGTATTGGGATTAAACGGTGGTTATAAAGGTTTGTTCTCGCCCAATCCAAACTATTGTCAGATAGACTTTCTATTGGCAGACTGGATTTTTAACAGAGGCGGTTCTTACCTTATGATGAGCAGGTTCAAACCTTCTCAGGAGGATTTTGACAAGCATTTTAACTTGGATTTCTTTAAGGACAACAATATACAGCTGTTGGTTACGGTGGGAGGTGACGACACAGCATCTACAGCAAACAGGATTGCAAAGTTTCTAAAGGAGAAAAAATATCACATAGCTAACATTCATGTTCCAAAAACAATAGATAATGACCTTCCTCTTCCGGAAAATATACCTACTTTCGGCTATCAGTCTGCAAAGGCAGCAGGAAGTACTATAGCCACTACGGTTTATGAGGATGCAAGGACAAGCGGAAACTGGTTTGTGGTTGCGGCTATGGGGCGTTCTGCCGGGCACTTGGCATTGGGAATGGCAGCAACAGCCCATTATCCTATGATTGTAATTCCGGAGATGTTCAACAAGACAGAGATTACGGCCAAAAAGATTCTTAACCTTGCAATATCCGCTATCATCAAGAGAAAGATTATGGGAATCAAATATGGAGCCATAATGATTTCAGAGGGGGTATTCCATGATATGAGCCAAGAGGAGTTGGAGAAGACAGGCGTTCATTTTTCGTATGATGACCACGGACATCCCGAACTTGGTAAAATATCCAAGGCTCAGATGTTTAACGATATGCTTGAGAAAGAGACAACAGAGCTTGGTCTTGGAGTAAAATCTCGTCCGGTAGAGATTGGATATGACGTTAGATGTGTAACCCCAATTGCATACGATCTTATGTACTGCTCGCAACTTGGTATGGGCGTTTATAAGCTGTTTGAAGAGGGGGTTACAGGTTGTATGGTCTACATGGACATAGACAACAACATTAAACCTTTGTTCCTTGAGGATTTACAGGATCCTGCTACAGGAAAGATTCCGCCAAGAAGGGTTAACATTAAAACAGACAAGATACAGCAGGTATTTAAATATATCATGAATTATATTATTCCTGCAGATTATGAGGCTGCCAAGAAGTATGTTTCTAATCCGGAGGAGTACGATTTTAGAAAGATACTTAAC
>CAVIKQ010000100.1:0-2614 GCA_963643305.1 Eggerthellaceae bacterium | reverse complement strand
GTTTATTATATACCAGATACTGCTAAGAGTCTTTGGAAACAGATGCGAAAGCCGGGTTTCCCAAGGCTCTTTGGCTTTTAATGGTACCGGAAAGTTCTCATCTATAACAGATTCTGTTTTAGATTACATAAAAAGCTTGAATGTTACGCACATCTGGTACACCGGTGTTATTGAGCATGCCACTTGCGAGGATTTTACAGCTTACGGTATCCCATTAGACAATCCTTTGGTCGTTAAAGGGTTGGCCGGTTCTCCTTATGCCATAAAAGATTACTTTGATGTAAATCCCTACCTTGCAGAGAACCCCTCCAAGAGGCTTGGCGAGTTTGTTTCATTAATTGAAAGGACACATAAAGCCGGACTCGGAGTTATAATTGATTTTGTACCAAATCATTTGGCAAGGTATTATCATCAAGACTCAGAAGAAGCACGCAAACTTTTTGCGCAGCAAGAAAAGCCTTTCCCTGCTGATTTTGAGGATAAAAACTTTTATCCTCTTTCGGAGAGATTCTCATGCCGTAATTTTATAGAGTCTGTGCCGGATGTGCAGAAAAGGTTGTTACCTGAATATTTAAAACAGTCGGGGGATGGTCATGCTGCTTATTTTGCGGAGACATCAGGCACTTCCCAAAAATTAGATGGGTTAAAGGGTGAATATCTCATTGACGAGAATCCTGCCAAGGCAACCGGAAATAACTGTTTTAATGCCGCTCCCAATGCAGGGGATTGGTATGAAACTGTAAAGCTGAATTATGGGGTTGACTATAACGGTGCCGCTGGTGTCTGCAACTGCTTTTCTCCAATACCGGACACATGGCTAAAGATGAGGGATATTCTGCTGTTCTGGTTAAGTTTGGGGGTAGATGGCTTTAGGTGCGATATGGCAGAGATGGTGCCTGTTGAGTTTTGGGAGTGGGTTACTAAGGCAATCAAATGCAACTATCCCTCTGCGCTCTTTATTGGAGAGCTTTACAACAGGAGTTTGTATGAGACATATCTCAATAAGGGTGGCTTTGATTATCTGTATGACAAGGAGGGGCTGTATGATCATTTGAAATCTATATCCCAGACATATTCTGTAGAAAACAGTAGATCTGTAGCAGACCGTTATGACAGTTACAGTTACAATAGCAGCTACAACAGCGGTGAAATCTCCTATATGCCACAAGGACGATTACACAATATAAAGGCTTCTGCCATAACATCTTGCTGGCAGAATATAAATGATATTCAGAACAGGATGCTAAATTTCTTGGAGAATCATGATGAGCAGAGGATTGCATCTGCTTTTAATCTCTCTAATCCATTTGCTGCTGTTCCAGAACTTGTAGTCTCTCTTATGCTCAACAGAGCTCCGTTTATGCTCTATTTTGGGCAGGAGGTGGGGGAGAGTGGAATGCTTACAGAAGGGTATAGTGGGAGAGATGGGAGAACATCTATTTTTGACTGGTGTTTTGCCCCCTCTGTAAAGAGATTATTGGAGGATAAATTGTTTGGAAACGAAAAACAGCTTTTGCATCTGTACAGAACGCTGCTTGGATTTGCAATGGGTTCATCTGCCATTATAGCAGGAGATATGTATGATTTAACATATTGTCAGGGCAGATTAAAGGGGTTTGACTGTGATTCTCATTTTCTCTTTGCAAGGGTGTCTCGCTTGGATATAGATAATGTTGCTGCCTTAAAGGAGGTGGTCATAGTAGCTGTTGATTTTAAAATGAAAGGTGTTGAAGAGGTTTATATACCCAAACATTTTATTGATTATGCTTCATTAAAAGAGGGTAGAAGCTATGATATTGAATGGCTTACAGCGGCAATTAAGCCTTTGGCAGGGAATAGTGGCTGTATAGATGACACTATTGTTCTAAGGGCAGATTCTGCTATTAAGATGAAGCAGTTCGGATATGGAGTGGCTATTTTAAAACTTACCTGCATATAGCTATATTTGGAAAATATAGCTGTTTGATATACTTTTGCAGCAGATATAGGCCATCTTAGCTCAGCCGGTAGAGCAACGCATTCGTAACGCGTAGGTCTGGAGTTCGAAACTCCAAGATGGCTCAATAGAGAGGGCAACTTGTACGGTTGCCTTTTCTGTGTCATACAAAAATACAACATGCCGCGCTTTTACAACAGTGCAGCCACCTTTTCTAACCAGTATTTATCTGTATTGTCAAAAGTATTGAGCTTATCGCTATCTATATCCAAAACTGCAATAACCTTATTGTTACGGATTACAGGAACAACTATCTCAGACTTTGAAGCACTGCTACAGGTAATATGCCCCGGAAAATCATCAACATTTGCAACAATGAGAGTAACCTCATTCTGCCATGCTGTGCCGCATACCCCTCTTCCTCTCCTTATTCTTGTACAGGCCAAAGGCCCTTGGAACGGTCCCAAGACAAGTTCGTTGTCTATAACTCTGTAAAAGCCTACCCACCAGAAATGAAATGTATCTTTAATACAGGCAGCAACATTGGCCATATTTGCTATGGCATCACTTTCTCCGCTAACAACAGATTCTACCTGAGGCAGAAGATTGGCATACAACTCCTCCTTACTATTACCTTTAACTATTAAATTTTCAGACATATTTTCTATAAACTATGGT
>CAVIKQ010000099.1:5587-6581 GCA_963643305.1 Eggerthellaceae bacterium | reverse complement strand
GGTCTATCTTATTTGCGGTGATGAGCCATATTACGGAGATCTCATAATAGAGGCGCTTGCAGAGCATGTGCTGCAGCCGCACGAGAAGGATTTTAATTTTGTAACCCTCTATGGCGCAGATGTTAACGGTGGGCAGGTAGACAATCTTGCAAAAAAATATCCCATGTTTGCGGAGCACCAGCTCATAATAGTAAAGGAGGCTCAGAGCATGGATAAACCGGAACAGTTAGAGCCTTATCTCTCCAATCCGCTTCCCGATACCGTTTTGGCTCTCTTTTATTCATCGGGAACACCGGACAAACGTACAAATTTCTACAAGACCTTAAAGAGGAATGCCCTTGTTTTTGAGTCTGAACCGCTTAAAGAGACAGAGGTGGAGGGCTGGGTTAGGAACTACCTTAAAAGACGTAATATAGAGATTGAGCCTGAAGCTCTTACACTCTTTTCTACCAATGTAAGTCTCTCTTTAAGGACTATTGTTTTGGAGCTGGAGAAGCTGATGAAGTCTTTTCCCAATAATGGCTCGGTCATATCTGTAGATCTTGTGGAGGAGAACATAGGTGTGAGCAGGGAATACAATGTCTTTCAGCTGAACAGGGCGCTTATAGAGAGAGACGGCGTAAAGGCTCTGAAGATTGCCTCCTATCTTGGAAACAACAGCAGGAAATTTCCTATTCAGGCCAACCTTGGAGGAATGTTCTATGAGTTCTATAATCTCGAAAAATATTATGTCTATTCTAAAATGGGAGGGAGCCGTTCCTTGGCAAAGCCGCCATACGCCCCTTTCTACTATCAGACAGGGATAAAGAACTACAGCGGAAAAGCTCTGATGAGGATTGTTGCGCTGCTTAAAGAGTATGATTATAAATCAAAAAGCAGCGACTCCGGTGTTGCTACAGAGGGAGAGCTGCTTAATGAACTTGTTATAAAAATACTCTTTTTATAAAGTTGCCCTCACAGGCAATTTCTGCGTTTCAATCACTTTTCCCAGACT
>CAVIKQ010000099.1:0-5577 GCA_963643305.1 Eggerthellaceae bacterium | reverse complement strand
TGAAAAACCTATATTTTATAAACGCTTTATAGTTAATTATTTATAATTTTGCGTACCGCAAATCAGGGTACGCAAAATATTTTTTATGCTTATCAAGCAAAAAAAGAATCGTTCAGAAACGGTAAGCGTTTTGGGTGCCGAACAATACGCTACGGTGTTAAAAAGTTTGCAACCCTCAAATTTTACCTTTTACAATCTGTCATCTATAAATCTTGGCACTCTGTGAGATACTGAGGTGAATATCTCGTATGGGATAGTATCCAATACCTTGGCATGCTCAGAAGCCTTTGGACTCTTGCCGAACACGGTTACAACATCGCCAACTTTGGCATCTGTGTCTGTAACATCTAACATGCACATATCCATACATATATTGCCTATTGTAGGTACAAGGGTACCGTTAACAGAGAACTTTACATTGCCTCTTCCGTAGTGGCGGTTAAGGCCGTCTGCATATCCCAATGGAATGGTGGCTATTTTAGATGGTCTGGTTATCTTGCCCCATCTGCCGTAGCCAACGGTTCCGTCCTCTGGGTTAAGCTCCTTTATCTGTAGAATCTTGCATTCCAATGCTGCTGCGGGCTCTGCGTTAGATTCCTTTACAGCACTAATGCCATATATTCCAATGCCAAGCCTTACCATATCAAACTGATAGTCTGAGAATCTCTCTATGCCGGCAGAGTTTAGCGCGTGTCTTATAAACTTGTAGCCGAGGCTCTTCTCCAACCTGTCTGCCAATTTGATATAAAGGTTAAGCTGGCTTAATGTAAATTCATCCTGTTTGGAATCGTCAGAAACTGCAAGATGGGTAAATGCCCCCTGTACCTTTACCCTGCACTCCTTTGATGACAGGAACTCTAACAGTTGAGGAAACTCCTTCTCCATGAAGCCTAATCTGTGCATCCCTGTATCTATCTTAATATGAACCGGATAGTCTTTGATATTCTTGTTCTGTAACACCTTGTTCAACTCTTGTAGGGCAAATATTGTTGGTATAGATGGTTCCAGGTTATGTTCTACTATTGTTTCAAAATTGTCGTATCCTGCCGTAAGAACCAAGATATGGTTGTTTATTCCCCCCTCTCTAAGTTCAACACCCTCTACAGGATGTGCAACTCCAAAATAGTCAACGTTTTCCACCCCAAGAGCATGGGCAAATTCTACAGCCCCATGTCCGTATGAGTTGGCTTTTACTAATACAAGAAGTTTGGTGTTGGGTTTAAGTTTAGACTTAAAATAGTTGTAGTTACGGCTAAGATTCTCCTTCCCGATTCTAAGCCGTACAAAATAATCGCTGTTCATGATATGTAATTTGGAACGAAAAAATATGTAAATATTATAGTAATAGTTTAGCAAAAGTATGCAAAAAATGGAGACGTTGTCATTACAGTCCCCATTTATCTATTTCTATGTTATGTTCCATATACCAGTTGAAGAGCCGTTGTATGCCATCTTTGAGTGTAACGGAGGGCTTGAATCCAAAATCCCTCTCCAACTGCTCTGTTGAGGCGTATGTTGTGTAGACATCCCCCTGCTGCATTGGAACCATCTCCTTAACAGCCTTGCGTCCTGCGGTCTCCTCCAAGGTATTTACAAAATCCATGAGATTTACGGGGGAGCCGTGTCCTATGTTGTATAGGGCGTATTTGCCCCTCTCTGTAGAGCTGCCCATTGAGTGCAGAACTTTGCATATCCCCTCTACAATATCTGATATATAGCTGAAATCCCTGCTCAGGTTTCCGTTATTGAATATCTTTATTCTCTCCCCTTTCATTATCTTACGTATAAACATAAAGGGAGCCATATCAGGCCTTCCCCATGGTCCGTAAACTGTAAAGAAACGGAGCCCTGTCATGTTGAATCCAAGTTGCGATGTGTACACGTGGGCAATAAGTTCGTTACTTTTTTTGGTGGCTGCATACAGGCTTTGCGGCATATCTACCCTGTCCTTTTCTGAAAACGGAACAGTACTGTTATTGCCGTAAACGCTGCTCGATGACGCGTAGACAATATCGGTTACGCCAAATTTCTTGGCAGTCTCCAAAAGTGTTACAAATCCTGTTATATTTGAGTGGACGTATGCCAACGGGTTCTCAAACGAATATCTCACTCCGGCCTGGGCTGCAAGGTTGCAGATAATACTGGGGGCGCTGTTGCTAAAGATGCTCTCTAACAGGCTGCTGTCTGCTATATCCCCTTTATAGAATGTGAGGTTGTTGTATCTGCTGCTTTTAAATACTGTTTGATTGCCTCCCGATGTGTCAACGCCAAGTTCTTTAAGTCTGGCCAATTTGTATTGTGGAGAGTAGTAGCTGTTCAGGTTGTCTATGCCTGTAACTGTGTGTCCCTCCTTTGCAACTCTTTCTGCAAGGTGAAATCCTATAAAGCCGGCTATTCCTGTAATGAGAATATTCATGGTGGTTATCTTTTTACGCTAATTGTATATGTGCCGTAATTGTATGATGGCAAACTCTTTACTGTTTCTGCAAGGGTAGAGTCTTTTTTAAGGTCTTTGGTCTTAAAGATAAAGACTATATCGTTTGCATATGCAAGCTCTTTTTCATTTAGTTCTCGCATTGTAAAACCCTTTGCTCTCTCTCTCTCTATGCCGCTGTCTGTGAGCATCTGTTTAAAGAATGTGTCAAAGTTTCTCCCTGCCCTGAATCTGTAAAAGCAGATTGTCTTTGAGTCTGCTATCTCTGCCGGGCTGCCTGTAATCTGCATATTCTTGTCATTGGCTAATTCATATGCTTTTTGACATGCGTTATATCCTCCTATAAGGTTGTTAAGCTCCCCTTTCATAAAGAATCCTGCAACAAATGCTACAGATAGGAGAGTGACTCCAAGGTATTTTACGGAGCTGTTTGTGTTTTTTAGTGTTACCAATGAGATTAGCCCTCCGGCAGAGAGCATGCTGCCAATTGCTATAAGCATTGTCTTGTTGTATTGCGGCTCCATATATGTTACGTAGTAGATAACGGCCGGCAGTACAAGGAGAAAGATTATTGATGGTAATGCTATGCACCAGCGCAGTATATTCTCCTTTTTTATGAACGGTTTCTCTATTGCTGCCAAATGTATGATAAAAGGGAGTGCCGGCAGAAGATATATCTCAAGTTTTGAGCTGATTAGGCTGAGCATGATTATGGTAATCATGAATACCGTAAGGTACAGCTTCTCTAATGATGTTGTTGCGTATGGCCTTAGCCATCCCTTTATAACGGCTGCCGCAATAAACAGGCTTAGCGGTGCTGTCATATACCAGAATCTTGCAAGATAGTACCAGATTGGCTCTTTATGGTAAAAGGCATCTACGGCTCTGTCTATGGTCTGGTGGAACAGCAGGTTGTTAAGATATTCGTTGCCCCCTTCTACCCATACTAAAAGGAACCATAGAGATGACAACAGTACCATTACAAGCCATGTCCTCCAGCCAAAACAGAGGTTCCAACATTGTTTAAGTCTCTTCTCCCATAGCAGAAATGCAAATATTGAGATGAGCGGTATCATTAATCCAAGCGGGCCTTTGGAGAATAGTGCAAGAAAGAGGAATATTGCAAAGAGCCACCGCCATTTATTGGTGCCGGAATTTGCGGCAGAGAGTGAATCTGTGCCCGATTGTGATACCCGCAGTTCGTATGCTCTGTAGAATGAGTAGATGGAGAGGACAATGAACATGGTCATAAGCATATCCATTCTGGCAACTACTGCAGATGCAAGGAAAAATGCAGAGGTGAACAGCATTGTTGTTGCGGTTGTGGCCGAGAATCTTAATCGGGAGCTTAATCTGTTCATTACAAAGGCGGTAACGAGAGCCGGTATTACGGAAAACAGATATATGACAAAGTTTATATGTCTGCCTAACAGTGTTTTTGCCCCCATGATGAGCCATAGGTATAGCGGTGGCTTGTCTGCGTATACAGTGCCTTGGTAGTAAAAGGCAAAGAGATTGCCGTTTTCAAGGGCTTCGTCTGCAATGCTGAGGTATTTGAGCTCGTTATCGGGAGTAAAGTCTCTGAATATCAGAACAGGGCAAAGGGCAATGAAGATGAGCAGTAGTGTAAGCAGTTCACTCTCTGTTGCCTTAAGTTGTTTCATGTTGCGTTGTTTTTGTTCCTAATTTGATTTTTCCTGCATCTTTTGTCTGTGCAAAATTACAAGATTTCTTGTATATGAAACAAATCCGAATGATTGTCCTAATATAAGTACAGGGTCCTCTCTTACTATGGCGTATGAGACTATTATAAGTGAACCGGTGAGGCTTATAATCCAGAATCCTGCCGGAAGGAGGGATTCTCCGTGTGCTCTTGAATATAGGAACTG
Source organism: Eggerthellaceae bacterium (assembly GCA_963643305.1). GTDB lineage: Bacteria > Bacteroidota > Bacteroidia > Bacteroidales > UBA932 > Egerieousia. The sequence continues at coordinate 1,254 of CAVIKQ010000099.1, read as the reverse complement.
ATATACAAACCTCAGTGTAAAGATAATCTGCCCAAGTGAGCCGTAGATTACAAGTAGTAATGGAATATTCTCATTTTTAAAGCATTGCTCCATAAACTCTGTCCAGTCTGATAGGATATAGCATAGCCCGGCAATGGGGGTTAGATAGAGGAGGAGCTGCAGTAGCTTGGGTATTTTTTTCCAAACCTCTTTTTTATTCAGATTCCATATATATATATAGTATGCTATTACCTGCCCCAACATTATTGAGAAGTCGTTCCTGAACCAGCCGTAAATGAAGAGCAGGTAGGAGGCAATCATGCTTAATGCCCAGAAGATTACAGGGGATACAACTTTTTTTGCCCTTTCTGTCATTATCCACTGGGTTAGTATCCTTGCGGAGAAGAGGAGCTGTGCCAAGAGCCCAACTGCGTATAGTACAATATTGTCCATCTGTCTGTTCATTTACATGCAGCTTTTCCTTACCATGGCATAGCTCAAACAAGTTTGGCTCTGCTCATTTGGCTTACGGAAAAGGGTGCCTTTTTTATTCTGTCTCTTGCAGGTTGTCATCTTTTATATTGTATTCTATATATCTCTTTTTCATCCATCTGAATGCAAAGCAGTCTTTGAACGGGCCGGCAAGTCTGTTCCACAGGTTGTATTTAGATACTCCGGCTTCTCTTGGGAAATGTCTTACGGGAACCTGCATCATTTTGCCTCCGCTCTGGAGCGATATAAGAGCCGGAAAGAAACGGTGCATACCTGTAAACATAGGGATTCTTTTTGCGTATGGGGTCTGGAGAATCTTTAGCGGGCAGCCTGTGTCTTTGGCTGTGTCTTTTGTCATGAACCTCCTGAATCCGTTTGCAAATTTAGACTGGAATCTCTTGAAAGGGGAGTCTTTTCTGTTTGCTCTTATTCCCATTACCAATGGATACTCTTTTATATATGGAAAAAGAAGTGCAAAGTCTTGCGGTGTGGTCTGCAAATCTGCATCTATATATCCTACGTATGGAGAGAATGTGTGGTCGAATCCTGCCTTGATGGCTGCACTCAGTCCTCTGTTCTCTGCAAATTCTATATAGTAAAAGTCTTTGTTTCTTTTGCAAATCTCTTTTGCAAGGTTGCCGCCATTGTCTTTGGACCCGTCGTTTATAAACAGTACACAGCTCTTTATGCTGCTGTTATTAATAAAGTCTGATAGCTCTTTTTCTAAACGGGACATGTTGTCTTCTTCGTTGTAGAAGGGGACAAGAATTGTAAACTGATAGT
>CAVIKQ010000098.1:6093-6670 GCA_963643305.1 Eggerthellaceae bacterium | reverse complement strand
GCGTACACCTTGGCATTACCACTATTTTGAGAATTATTTTTGAGATAATTTTTACCTTTTGGTTGAGGAAGGATAGTGGGCCTATCTGACGAAATCAAAAGTAAAAATTAGCCAAAAAGAAACTCAAAATTATGGGACTTCTACTACGTTGATCACATCATTCACAATCTCCTCCGCCGTAATATTCTCGGCTTCAGCTTCATAGGTAAGGCCTATTCTGTGACGAAGGACTTGGTGGCAGACGGCTCTTACATCTTCTGGGATGACGTAACCGCGTCGTTTGATAAAAGCGTAGGCTTTGGAGGCTTTGGCTAATGAGATACTGGCACGAGGAGAAGCTCCGTAGGAGATTAAATCTGTTAATTTGTTTAAATTGTAATCTTGTGGAGTTCTGGTTGCGTAAACAATATCTACTATGTATTTTTCTATCTTTTCGTCCATGTAAACATCGTTTACAACATCGCGAGCTCTAACTATGTCTTCTGGTTTTAAAACGGTGTTGGCTTGTGGAAAGATAGATTGGTTATGCATTTTAATGATAAGCTTTTCCTCCTCTTTTTTTGGATAGTTTACATCC
>CAVIKQ010000098.1:0-6083 GCA_963643305.1 Eggerthellaceae bacterium | reverse complement strand
GTTTACAACCACTTTAAGCATGAAACGGTCTACTTGAGCCTCTGGAAGAGGATATGTTCCTTCCTGCTCAATTGGGTTTTGGGTTGCCATTACAAGGAATGGTTTGGGAAGGGAGTATGTGGTGTCTCCTATTGTTACCTGTCTCTCCTGCATGGCCTCTAAAAGGGCAGACTGAACCTTTGCGGGGGAACGGTTTATCTCGTCTGCAAGAACAAAGTTTGCAAAAACAGGACCTTTTTTCACTTGGAATGATTCGCTTTTCTGGCTGTATATCATTGTGCCTATAACATCTGCAGGAAGCAGATCTGGAGTAAACTGAATTCTGCTGAATTTTGCATCTATAATGTTCGACAGGGTGTTTATTGCCAATGTTTTTGCCAAACCTGGCATACCCTCTAACAATATGTGACCGTCTGCAAGCAAACCTATGAGAAGATTCTCTACCAACTGCTTTTGCCCAACTATCACTTTGTTCATCTCCATTGTAATGATATCCACAAAGGCACTCTCCTTCTGGATTCTGTCATTGAGTTCTTTGATATTTACAGTTTCCATATTATATGTATCTATATTTTTTCATTTTATAAATCTTAAAGATATGATTTATGCATTATCTATTAAGCAGTATATATTGCCCCTCTTAACAACAATCATTGGTCCTATGCAATCTATTTTTCACATTTCTTAATAACTTTGCATTAGCAAATTTACACATAAATGAGGTATTTCATACGACTTTCCTATGACGGCTCCGCTTTCTGCGGCTGGCAAATTCAGGAGAACGCTGCAAGCGTGCAGGGGGTTCTGCAAAATGCCTTTTCCGTTCTGTTAAAAGAGCCTGTGATTATAACCGGTTGTGGGAGAACGGATACCGGAGTTAATGCGGTTAATTATATAGCTCACTTTGATGTTAAGGAGCTTCCGCCACAGGAGCATGTCTTATACAAAATAAATGCCATTTTGCCTAATGAGATAGTTGTACATTCAATTTTTTTGGTTCCGGATAATGCACATGCAAGGTTTGATGCCTGTTCAAGAACATACAGGTACCATATGCATACGGTAAAAGACCCGTTTGCAAACAGGTATTCTTTGTATTGTCCATACAGGAATATGGATTTTAAAAAGATGAATATGGCGGCTCTGTTATTTATAGGGGAGCATGATTTCAGCTGTTTGGAGAAGGTAAACGGGGGGAACAGAACATCTGTATGTAATGTAACAGAGGCGTATTGGAGGGAGGAGAGCAACGGACATTATGTTTTTACTGTTACTGCTAACAGATTTTTAAGGAATATGGTGCGTGCAATGGTAGGATCTTTGTTAGAGGTGGGTCGCGGTAAAAGGGATATAGATTGGATTAGGGAGGTAATGGAGAGCAAAGATAGGTGCAAGGCAGGTTCTTCTGTTCCGGGAAACGCTCTTTTCCTCTACAGAATAGAGTACAACAGCGTAGAAATATTGTAATTTTACCTATTTTTGCCAACTGTTTCCTGTTTTATCGGGAAGCTTGTCACAGGAAATAAAAAACTAAAATTATATGTTACTTTCATTTATTTTACAGGCCGGGGCTGCCGGCGAAGGGGCCGTTGAGGCAATGCCGGTTCGGGCAACAGAGGAGATTTCAATGTCTCTCATAGATATGGCCATAAAGGGTGGATGGCTTATGATTCCTCTGTTTATTCTCTCTATAATAACTGTTTACCTGTTCTTTATGAAGTGGTGGAATATAAGAAAGGCAGGAAAGGTTGAGGAGGATTTTATGAAGGATATTGAGGATTATATATCGGACGGAAAGTTCAAATCTGCTCTTGAGATGTGTGCTAATGTTGACACTCCGGTTGCGAGGATGGTTGAGAAGGGGATAGAGAGGATGAACAGACCGTTGCAGGATATTCAGACATCTATTGAGAATACTGCCAATGTGGAGGTCTCCAAGATGGAGAAGGGTCTGCCTATGCTTGCCACAATAGCTGGTGGTGCCCCCATGATTGGTTTTCTTGGTACGGTTATAGGTATGGTTGAGGCTTTCTTTAATATGGCAAAAGCTGGTAGCAACATAGATATTACGCTGCTTTCGGGTGGTATTTACACTGCAATGGTTACAACTGTTGCCGGTCTTATTGTTGGTATTCTTGCCTATTTTGGATATAACTACCTGACTTCTCAGGTTTCCGATGTTGTGTACGCAATGGAGAGTACAACGGTTGAGTTTATGGATATGTTGCAGAACCGCAGACTAAAGGTTCAGGCGCAGCAGCAGAGACAGGTAGCTGCAAAGAGCCCTGTTCAGCCACAAGAACAACCACTTGCTCAGCCACAGAGCCGGCCACAAGTACAGCAACATGTGCAGCAACAGGGGCTGTCTCAAATGCAGTCTCAGGCACAAACTAATATACAGCAATAACCGGCAGAATTGTGAATAATTAAAAAGGAGTAAGAAAATGGCTATAAAACAAAGAGTTAAAGCCGAACCATCATTCAGCATGTCCTCTATGACAGATATTGTTTTCCTGCTGTTGATATTCTTTTTGGTTACAAGCACACTGATTAACCCAAATGCGCTCAGGTTGCTGTTGCCAAAGAGTACAAACCAAATATCTGCAAAGACACAGGTAAGCGTCTCTATAAAGCATCATAGGGAGAACAACACATTTACTTACCATATTAACGGCAAAGCCACCCCTGTTCCGTTGGAGACGGTTGAGTCTGAGGTACAGCGGCTGCTAATGAATGAGGAGGATCCCATGTTCTCTATCTATGCAGACAGGAGTGTTCCTATTGAGGAGGTGGTCAATATCATGAATATCGGGAAGAGGAACAGGTATAAAGTTACCTTGGCTACGTCTCCCGAATAGCTGAAATAAACGTTAACGGTATCTTTCTCAATGAGTGAGATGAACATAAGCCAAAGGCGCAGGAAAAGGAAACAGCGCAAGTACGAGAGGGCAGGCAGGAAATTTGCCATTGTCTCCACTCTGCTTGTCCACTCTTTGCTGCTCTTGGTCTTCTTCACATCATCTGTTAAGGCTCCTCCGGTTGAGCATCAACAGTTGGTTATTGAGATGCTTCCCGATAATATTGAACAACCGGTGGTAAAGCCGATAAGTGTAAAGGCCGGGAACGAACCTAAGTCAGAAATTACAACTCCCAACAACGATGTAAGGTTGGTGCAAAGAGCACAGGGGGCAAAGGTTGCCGAAAACGCTCCAAAAAACTCTGCTGCATCTGAGCTCGGTCCCGATGGTGATGTCCCAAAATATGAGCCGCCCAAAAAGCCTGAGATAAATAAAAGGGCGTTATTTACTGCGCCAAAACACAACAGGGATTCCTTGGCGGAGCAGACCTCAGCAAGTATATCCAACGCCTTGGCGGCAGGTCATACTCAAGGCAATACAACTGTAGGTAATACAGAGGGTGAGCCTTTGGCTAAATTAAAGGGGAGGAATGTACAGGGGGCGCTGCCGATACCTGCATACAATATAAACAAGGGGGGAAAGGTTGTGGTAAAGATTTTTGTAGATCAATATGGTACAGTTATAAATGCTATTCCGGGTGCGGCCGGAACAACTGTACAGGACAAGACCATGTGGGAGGCGGCAAAACAGGCGGCCCTCCGGGCCAAGTTCAACATAAGTTCATCTGCCGAAACTGTTCAGGAGGGCACCATTACCTATACCTTTACCTTAAAATAGGTTCGTAAATTTTATAATTTATTGAGGTACAGGTTATTATACACTAAAGACAAAGAGCAGTGTACAGGTGTGATTTTTTGTATAGGGTGAGGGGGAAGCTGCTATTTCTGAATATAGCCAAATCTGCGTAACTCTCTCTGATTCTCTCTCCAATCTGAATTAACCTTTACAAACAGTTTCAGATAGATTTTCTTTTCAAAGAAACGCTCCATATCTTTTCTTGCCTCAATGCCAACATGTTTAAGAGCCAATCCTTTAGGGCCTATAAGTATGCCTTTTTGAGATTCTCTTACAACATATATCACAGCTTCTATATTGTACCTGTCGGGACGCTCTTCAAAAGATTCTATAACAACCTCTGTGCAGTAGGGTATCTCCTTTTTGTAATTGAGGAATATCTTCTCCCTTACTATTTCCGAGGCAAAAAACCTTAGGCTCTTGTCTGTAAAGACATCCCTGTCATACCATGCATGTTGCTGTGGAAGTAACCCTACTATCAACTGCAAAAGCTCTCTCACATTAAACTTGTTTAGTGCCGAGATAGGCAGTATCCTTGCCAAGGGTACGAGATTGTGCCATTTTTCTACTAATGCGCCAAGTTTTTCCTGATTGGTCTCATCTATTTTGTTTATTGCAATTATTACAGGAACGTCAATGGCTTTTAGCTTCTCTATATACTCTATATTCTTGTCTATTGTCTCTACAACGTCTGTGACATAAAGAATAATATCTGCATCCCCTATTGCAGCATCAACAAACTCCATCATGCTCTCCTGAAGCATATAATGAGGTTTGAGTATGCCGGGTGTGTCGGAGAAGACTATCTGGTAATCCTCTCCGTTTACGATTCCCATTATTCTGTGACGTGTTGTCTGTGCTTTTGCTGTTACAATAGAGAGCTTCTCCCCAACAAGAGCGTTCATAAGGGTAGATTTGCCTACATTTGGGTTTCCTATGATATTTACAAAACCCGCTTTGTTAATCATATCCTTCTCTTCCATCTCTGCCCCCTACTCTACTCGTAAGAACCCATCCTCAACATTGCAACCTCTCTGTCTGAAAGGTATCTCCACTGCCCTCTTCTGAGATTCTTCTTGGTAAGCCCTGCAAAGTAGACTCTGTCTAACTTCTTTATTCTGTAGCCAAAATGCTCAAAAATCCTTCTTATAATCCTGTTTTTGCCGGAATGTATCTCAATGCCGAGCTGGCTTTTGTCTCCATCTATATATGCAAGGTCATCTGCACATATAAAGCCATCCTCAAGTTCAATACCCTCTAATATCTGTTTAAAGTCGTTGCCTTTAAGGTTCTTGTCTAACGTAACCTGATATATCTTCTTCTTTTCAAATGAAGGATGCATCAGCTTGTCTGCAAGTTCACCGTCGTTTGTGAGCATAAGGACTCCGGTAGTAGCTTTGTCTAAACGTCCAACAGGATAGACTCTTCCGCTGCATCTGCTGCTTACAAGATCCATTACAGTTTTATCTGCATAAGGGTCTGATGTTGTAGTAACAAAATCTTTTGGCTTGTTCATTACAATGTAGATTTTCTCCTCTCCTCTAAGTCTTTCTCCATTGAATCTCACATCGTCTCCGGGCTGTACTTTTGTTCCCAACTCGGTGATTATTTTACCGTTAACAGAAACTAACCCTGCTGATATGTAATTATCTGCCTCTCTTCTTGAACAGATGCCTGAATTGGCAATAAACCTGTTGAGTCTTACAACTTTATCATCGGGAAGAGCCATATTCTGTTCTGCGATTTCGCGACCATGCAATTTTTCGTTTGCTCTTTTAACTGCTCTGTTCTCGTAATCTGCTCCCGAATATGATTTCTTTCTGCTGATAGATGGTTTTGGGCCGTTGTTTCCAAGGCTCAACCTCCTTGGCTCCCTGTTATCCCCTATTCTTGGTCTCTTTCCCTTATTCCTGTCATTGGCACCTGGTTTTGGCCTCTGTCTCCTTGCATTGGAATCTCCAGAAAAATTTCCGCCTCTGTAGGGTTTCTCCTCTGAGTCTCTTCTGTAAGAGGGTTTGTCATCATTGTGGTAATTGTTTCTGAAATGTGGTCTCTCGTCGTCTCGTCTGAAAGACCTCTCGTCTGAACCTCTCCCGGCTGAAACGAGTTTGCGGCCTCTACCATTGGTATTACCGCCCCTGTTTGAACTGTTATCTCTCATCTTAATATTAAAAATTGATGCAAAGGTAGTTATAGAATTGTAATTTCCTAAACAAATTAAAAGAGAGGCCAAATACCTTTGGAAAATCTGATACTGATTGACCCCCTAATATAATTGCCGTTGACCCCACAATATGAAATAAGGGTGACCCCTATAATCTAAAATAAAAATGACCCCACCGGCCAAGACTTTTAAAGGGTCAAAATAAA
>CAVIKQ010000097.1:485-6776 GCA_963643305.1 Eggerthellaceae bacterium | reverse complement strand
CTATTATTTAATTATTTATGAAAAGAACACTTAAGCTATTTGCTCTTACTGCTTTGAGCTTAATGTTGTCTATTACAACATTTGCACAGGTAACTACCTCATCTATGAGCGGTAAGGTAACCGAGGCAGACGGACAGCCTGCTGTTGGAGCTACAGTACTTGCAACGCACACCCCATCGGGATCTCAATTCTACGCTATTGTAGACGGTAGCGGTAATTACAGAATCCCTAATATGCGTGCAGGTGGCCCTTACACCATTACTGTTAATCTTCTTGGTTTTGGAGAGAACACAGTTGAAGGTATTGAGCTTAAATTGGCCGAAAATTATGTCTATAATGTAAAACTTACAGAGGAGGCTATGTCTCTTAACGAGTTAGTTGTTTCTGCAGACGGAGCAAGTTCTTCTATGAGAAGCGAGAGAGCCGGAGCTACAACATCTCTTAACATGCAGAGGATGAATGATATTCCTGTTGTTTCGAGAAACTTGAACAACTTTGTAAAGATGACCCCTCAATCATCAAATACAGGCAGTGGTCCTCAGATTGGTGGTGGTACATATCGTCAGAACAACTTTACAATAGACGGAGCTGCAATGAACAATGCATTTGGTATTGGTGAGAGTATGCCAGCAAAAGGCTCTCCTGTATCTATGGATGCTTTGGAGCAGATCTCTATTAACGTAACCCCTTTTGATGTTCGTCAGACAGGGTTCTTGGGTGGAGCAATGAATGCTACAACACGTTCAGGAGACAATACATACAGAGCATCTGTGTATTCATACTACTATAATGAGAAGTTTAGGGGGAAAAAGATGAAAAACGGCACTCTTAACCTCAATGATGAAAAGAACCTTGTATATGGTGCACGTGTTGGCGGTCCTATTATTAAGGACAAATTATTCTTCTTCTTAAATGTAGAGGCTGAGGATGTGACATCTCCTGGGACATCTATGATAGCTTCAGATGCAAATCATAAATATGTGGATGGAAAGGATGGTGTTGCACGCCCATCTGCGGCCACACTGGATGCAATTTCTAAATATTTGTCAGATAAATATGGTTATAGTACAGGCGCTTATCAAGGATATTCTGCAAAAAGCCCTTCGTTCAAATTCTTGGGAAGATTAGACTGGAATATTAATAGAAATCATAAAATTAATGTAAGGTATAATATAACAAAGAGGAAAGCGCCGTCAGATCCATCAACTTCAACAAGCGGTTTGGCTGATAGAAAAACTTTAATTGGGTCCAGACAGAACGCCTCAGCATTGTATTATGAAAATGCAAGATATTATCAGGAGACAAACTATTCATCTTTTGCAGGCGAACTTAACTCCCGTTTCTTGAATGGTGCCTTAACCAACCTGTTGCGTGTTACATATTCTCACCAGGATGAGCCAAGAAGCACAGAGGGAGGTGAATTCCCATTTGTAGATTTTGGTGTTGGGGCAGATAATAAATATGAATACTATACATCATTCGGTACAGAACTATTTTCTTATGGTAATTTGAGGGATGTTCGCACTCTTAATGTTACAGATGAGCTGACTTATTCAATAAACAAACATTTCATCACTTTTGGATTACAGTACGAGCATAATAAGACCAAGAATGGATTCCAGAGATTTGGAGCCGGTTATTATTCATACGCATTTGCATCAGAAGCTGAAATTATGAGTCGCATTAATGATGGTACTTTAATGGATAATCCGTTACAATATGCAATTACACATTCATGGAAAAGTGATTTCTCTCAGGTCTACCCGGAGTTTAACTTCAATCAGTTCTCTATCTATTTACAGGATGAAGTAACATTCTCAGATAGATTTAAATTACAGGCCGGTATCAGGTTCGAAATACCAAGCTATCCTAAATTGAATACTTATAACGAGGCTGTAGCCAAGACACAGTTCAAAGAGAATAATGGCAATGGCGGCTATTATGATACATCCACTATGCCAAGTACATCTTTGATGGTCTCTCCTCGTGTTGGTTTCAATTGGGACCTGTTTGGCAACAGAGATGTTATTGTAAGGGGAGGCTCAGGCTTCTTTACAGGACGTCTTCCATTTGTATGGATTGTGGCCCAGGCCGGTGATAGTGGAGTTCTTCAGACAACATACACCGCAGCAAAAGGCAGTTCAAAGGTTGTTCCTAACTTCTATGCAAACAGACTTGATGCCCTGAAACAGATTTATCCTAATGGCACATCTGCTGCTTCTGCTGCACTTCCTAACTCATTTACTATTATGGCAGATGATTTAAAGATGCCTCAGACATGGAAAACATCTTTAGGTGTTGACTTTAAGTTGCCTCTTGGTTTGGTTGGCTCTGTAGAGGGAATCTACAACTACGATATTCAGCCTGTAACCATTGAGAATGTGGCCCTTAAAGACCCTTCTATGTCTAATATTCCTAACTATGCAGACAACAGACTTATTTGGGATAGTTATAACAATGTATATGCAAAGGGTACATACGGTGCTTACCTTTTGAAGAATGCAGATAAGAACGGTTACTACTACTCTGTAACTGCCAAATTGGAGAAACCATACTGGAAAGGATTCTATGGAATGATAGCATATACATACAGCAATGGTAAATCATTGAATGACGGCTACGGCGATCAGGCATACTCAGCTTGGCAAAGTGCCTATACTGTTAATGGTAACAACTTCCAGAATTTGGGATATGCTTCTTATATAATGCCTCACAGACTTATTGCCAATGTATCTTACAGCAAAGAGTATGGCAAACATTTTAGGACCGGCATAAGTCTGTTCTATGAGGGTGGACCACGGGGTAAGGTTTCATACACCTATACATCTAATGTAGTTGGCGATGGTGGAGCTTACAACCTTATTTATGTTCCTGCATCTAAGGATGAGCTAAAATTTGCAGATTATACTTATTCTATTGATAAGAAACAATATACATATACAGCCGCAGAGCAGGCAGAGGATTTCTGGAACTTTATAAACAATAATAAATATCTAAAGACCAGAAAGGGTAAATACGCAGAGCGTAACGGTTTGGTTTATCCATGGGTTAATCAGTTTGATCTTAAGATTACTCAGGATTTCTTTATCCAGTGTAAGAACGGTATGAGAAATACTCTTCAGGTTGGCTTGGACATTAAGAATGTAGGTAATCTTCTTAACAAAAACTGGGGCAATATGAAATCTGTTACAAAGAGCCAGATTCTTTACCAAACAAACAAGAGGGTAGCTGGTGGTGCTACCGAACCTGTTTACAACTTCCAGCGTAACGGCACAGAGGTTCTTAAGAATGCGTTTACAAATACATTCGGTACCTCTTCTACTTATTTGATGCAACTGAGTGTTAGATATATGTTCAACTAACATATTCTACCATATAATTATAACGGCGAGCAGTTTATTTGCTCGCCGTTTTTTACATTGCTGCAATAATTATCTTACCATTGTGTTTGAAATAAATAGTAGGCAGTTGATTTGTATTGAATACTATTCCACTACTGTATAGAGCAACCGTAATACCGGTGGATTACTGTTTGCAGGACCGTTTAGCCAGCAACTGTAATATGATGTAAGGTTGGTATAGTATGTAACGTTGCCGTAGTAATCTGTCTCTTGCGTTATGGATGTAAACCATAAATCCATTCCATCCTCAATGAGCGTTGCTTCATCTTTCATAAAGTATTTTTGAACTGTAGATGAGCAGTCCATGCTAAACTGGAACAGGGATTTGTTTGCTGTTCCTCTGCCTGATTCTGCATAGATGTCGTTCAAAGGATAGTAATACTTTGCCAAAGCCGCTGTATCTCTTGTAGTTGGGTATAGGTCAGACGGGAAGTTGGTATAGTCGTATGTGGCGCTTGGAGTAAACGGAAAGATGAACGAAGCCTTGCTTACTGCAATGTTTTTGGGGTTGTAGTTGTTCTCTGCGCACCATCTCTCCAACGTCTCTTTAAGTGCCTTGGCGCTTATGTATGGTTTCATTCCCGATAATCCTTCGGCCGGCAGGCTCTCCATATCTGTTCTGCCAACCAACTCTTCCAAGCTGCTGTTTGGGTTTGAGATGTTAAGGCAGAATCCGTTGCCAAAATTAAACAGCATGGTTGTATCCTTTGCGCTTAGGTTATCTGCCCAGGTGGGAACAAAGTTCATTCTAATTCTTACGGCAGCACCGGAGAGATCTAACAGTGAGATTTTACCCCCTTTTATAGGTTTTACAGATGGCTCGGTAACTATGTACAGCCCTTTGAACCTCTCCATAAAGAGCGCATTGGAATCCAGCTGGGATTCTGTTGCTGTAAGTATCTCCTCTCCAAGAGAATTGTTAAGATATACCACAAGAGAATCCTCACCAAGTGAAAGGGCAGGAGCTGCATTTATAGGAACAGGGTTGTAATCGCTCTCTGTTATTGAGTTCTGGTATCTGTATGTGCTGTCCAAGACTTTTGTCGTTCTGTAGACATGCACATTTTCAATCAGGCCGGTCTGCTCTGCATCTATGTACTGTGTACTTGATATGGGGATTATAAGGGCAATGCTCTCCAACTTTGCATTCTTGCCAAAGTTAATACCCTCAGATACGAGTGAGATATTGGCGGCAGATGAGAAGTCTATCTCCCCAAACTCCTCTGTCCTTATATTTCCTACTATTATTGTGCCTGTGTTTCTCCCCTGTACATCAGACATTGTGTTCAGCGTTATTGGAACAGGTATATCAACTGTTTTTAGATATATCTTCTCATCGTTGGGGATGAAACCACTGCCTATCTCCTTATTAACGGAGATACAAGAAGCCATGAGCAATAATCCCGATGCCAGTGCTGCTGTGCGGTAGAACAAATCCTTAAATTGCATTTTTACTCAGTATTTGGTCGTAAAATGAATTATACTTTTCTATGTATGCAGACATGGGGTCATCTATATCTATGTATGGAAGAACCGGTAATCCGGAGTTTGCTACTGTATCTGCAATCTCAGGGTTTAGGGTATTGCTCCCAATGATTATTCCGTTTGCATACCGGACAGCCAATTTAGCAAGATTTATGCCATTGGGTTCCTTAAGCACTTCCAAATCTTTAGCCTTAATGCCGGGTACTGCCACCTTAGATGCCATATCTGCCGCAAATGTTCTGTCTGCAATCTCATCGTATAGCGAGAGGATTAATTTGCTGTCTGAAAATATAGGGTCATCTTTGTAGGCTTTTTTAAGATAGATAGGCACGAGATGAGAAATCCACCCCATGCAATGGACAATATCCGGTTTCCAGCGGAGCTTCTTTACAGTTTCCAATACTCCGCGGGCAAAGAAAATTGCACGTTCATCGTTATCTGCAAAGAACGGCTCCTTGTCATCTCCATAGACAAATTTCCTGTAGAAATAATCGTCGTTATCAATAAAGTAAACCTGCATTCTTGCAGATGATATGGAAGCAACCTTTATGATTAGAGGGCGGTCTACGTCGTTTACAACAATGTTCATCCCAGAGAGACGGATAACTTCGTGCAACTGGTTTCTCCGCTCGTTTATACAGCCGTATCTTGGCATAAAGGAGCGGATCTCCTTTCCACTCTCCTGAACACCTTGCGGAAGAAAACGTCCTACCTTTGAAATGGTGGTTTCAGGCAGATATGGGAAAAATTCGGAATTTACAAATAAAACTCTCTTTGGCTCTTCTTTCATAATCAACAATTTTCATTACAAAGGTAGCGAAAAAAATCTAAAGAATACTTTTTTTGTATATCTTTGAGGCTTAAAAGCTCTCTTTGGGCGCTTTTAAATTTGTTATATTTCAGTCGGTTACCTCTTTGTAGTCTAAGCCCCATGGGAAAACGAGACAGTAACATAATAGAGAGAAGACTTCTTCATTCGTATCTCTCCTCAATAATAAGCATAAGCCTGGTGCTTCTGCTTATTGGCGCATTTGGGATGCTGTTGGTTAATGTGAGGCAGTTTTCAAATTTCTTTAAGGAGAATATAAAGGTTACGGTTGTTCTAACCGAGAGCGCAGATGATGTTGCCGGGCATGGTCTTGAAAAGAGGATTGCTGCAATGCCATCTGTAAAGGAGGTTGTGTATATCTCCAAAGAGCAGGGCACCAAGGAGATGCAGGAGATGTTGGGGGAGGATTTTTTAAATGTGTTTGAGACAAATCCTATTCCGGTGAGTTTGGAGGTTGGGCTTAAAGGGGAGTATTTCAACTCCGATTCGCTGGCTGTTCTAAAACGGCAGTTAGAGGGGGATAAGCTTGTAGAGGAGGTTGTTTACAAGTCTAATATGATAGATGTAATAAACAGT
>CAVIKQ010000097.1:0-475 GCA_963643305.1 Eggerthellaceae bacterium | reverse complement strand
TAATGTAGAGAAGATAGGGATTGCTTTTACTGTTTTTGTGATACTGCTGCTGTTTATTTCGTTTGTACTTATAAACAATACGGTGAGACTTAATGTCTTTCACATGAGATTCTCAATATATACCATGAAATTGGTTGGCGCTACAAGGGCTTTTATAAGGGCTCCATTCCTGTTAAAGGCTGTGTTTCAGGGGATATTGTCTGGGCTTATAGCAGATCTTGCCCTGCTTGGGATTCTTTTCTTGCTAAAGAGGGAGTTTGCCGTAATGTTTGAAATTATAGATACCGGCTTGTTGGCAATTGTTCTTGGTGTTGTAATATTGTTAGGAGTGTTCATTTGCGTGGTGTGTACCTATTTTGTAATTAACAGGTTGGTTGCTCTAACTACAGATGAGCTGTACTATTGATTGTTTATTTAAATTAACATATATGAAGTTGGATTTTGCTATACATAAAAAAAATATCCTGTATATAAT
>CAVIKQ010000096.1:0-6841 GCA_963643305.1 Eggerthellaceae bacterium | reverse complement strand
ACGCTTTAAATAATTAATTTATATGATTTTAGATATAGACCAGCATTTCCATTCATTAGAGGAGATAAAGGGAATACTTAGCCACGATACACATATCCATCTTGGCGAAACAGCTAAAGAGAGAATAAACAGGTGCCGTACTTACTTAGACAACAGAATGAAGTCGCAGGAGGAACCCATTTACGGAATAACAACCGGGTTCGGTTCTCCGTGTAACGTCTCTATAGACAAGGAGCAGTTGAGCAGGCTTCAGAAGAACTTGGTAATGTCCCACGCCTGTTCTATTGGCAATGAGGTTCCACAGGAGATAGTAAAACTGATGCTGGCCTTTAAGATAAAATCCCTTTCGTACGGTTATTCGGGGGTGAGATTAGAAACAGTAGAGCGCCTTGTAGAGCTCTTTAACACAGGTGTTTATCCAATAGTATATGATCAGGGGTCACTTGGAGCATCGGGAGACTTGGCTCCACTTGCAAATATGTGTCTTCCGCTGCTCGGCCTTGGCGAGGTAAGATATAAGGGGGAGAGGTACACAGGGGAGCAGATTTGCAAGAAGATGGGTTGGGAGCCGCTTCAACTTGCATCAAAAGAGGGGTTGGCACTGCTAAACGGCACACAGTTCATGCTCTCCTTTGCAATATACAATATAATAAAGGCAGAAAAGCTCTCTGCGTTGGCAGACAAGATAGCAGCGGTCTCTATAGATGCTTTTGACGGCAGGATTGAGCCGTTTACCATGGGAGTACACGCAATACGCCCTCACAGAGGACAGATGCAGACCGCTACCGCAATATATGACTACCTTAAAGGCAGTGAGATAGTTGCAAGGCACAAGGAGCATGTGCAGGACCCATACTCATTCCGTTGTGTCCCTCAGGTTCACGGTGCAAGCAAAGATGCAATAAAGCATATAGAGGAGGTCTTTGTAACAGAGATGAACAGTGCAACAGACAATCCCACTATCCTTCCCGATGAAGATAACATTGTCTCTGCCGGAAACTTCCACGGCCAGCCGTTGGCCATCAACTCAGACTTCCTTGCAATAGCAGTGGCAGAGTTGGGCAGTATTTCCGAGCGAAGAACATATCAGCTTATAGCAGGCAAGAGAGGCCTTCCGTCATTCTTAGTTGCAAAACCGGGTCTTAACTCAGGCTTTATGATTCCGCAGTATGCCCAGGCCAGCATTGTCAGCCAGAACAAGATGCTCTGTATGCCAAACTGTGTAGATACCATAGATTCGTCACAGGGGCAGGAGGATCATGTAAGCATGGGCGCTAATGCTGTAACCAAATGTTACAGAGTTATTAACAATGTAGAGAAGATTTTGGCCATAGAGCTGTTCAATGCGGCACAGGCATTGGAGTTCAGACGTCCGTTAAAGAGTTCCCCTGTTTTGGAGGAGTTTGTCTCTGAATACAGAAAACATGTTAACTTCATAGAGGAGGATGAAGTTATGTATTCAAAGATAAATGAGACAATAAAATTCCTACAGAGCGTTACAATATAACAGACTCTTAAACAGAACAATAGAATGGAGAACAGGCTTTTTGTAAATATAAAGGAGTTGCTTCAGGCAGAACCCAACCGGTCTATGCGTGGGATAGCTCCCGATATAAGAAAGGGGGTTGCCCAGGGCTTTGTTCCGTCAATAAAGAATGCCTATCTCCTTGTAGAGGAGGGCAGGATTGCAGACTACGGAATGATGTCTGAATTAGATCTTACGGCAGACAGATATGCAAACGCCAAAGTCTCTGATCTCGGCGGCTCTATTGTAATGCCGGCGTTTTGCGATGCCCATACCCATCTCGTCTATGCCGGGAGCCGCGAGCAGGAGTTTGTAGACAAGATTAACGGTTTAAGTTATAAGGAGATAGCTGCAAGAGGGGGTGGAATCCTCAACTCGTCGGAGCTGCTCCATAACAGTTCGGAGGATGAACTGTATCTCTCTGCAATGAAGAGAGTAGAGGAGATAAAGGCACAAGGTACCGGAGCTGTTGAGATAAAGAGCGGCTACGGTTTAAACCCTAATGACGAGCTTAAGATGCTCAGGGTTATAAAACGCATAAAGGAGACTGCCGGCATCCCTGTAAAATCTACCTTTTTAGGGGCGCACGCCTATCCATTGAGATATGCAGACAACAGACAGGGTTATATAGATGAGATAGTTAATGTAATGATACCTGCTGTTGCAGCCGAGGGCTTGGCAGACTATATAGATGCGTTTTGTGAGGATGGTTTCTTCTCTGTAGAAGATTGCAGCCGTATCTTTGAGGCAGGTATAAAACATGGTATGAGGGTTAAGGTTCATGCCAATCAGATGGGAATGACAGGGGGCGTTGAGGTTGGGGTAAAATATAACGCCATAAGTGTAGACCACTTGGAGAGTGCCGGAGATGAACAGATAAAGCTGTTGCAGGGGAGCGGCACAATAGCAGGTATGTTGCCGGGGGCTACATTCTTCCTTAACATGGAGTATGCTCCTGCACGTAAGATTATAGATGCAGGGATTCCGGTTATGTTAGCTTCAAACTATAATCCGGGGTCTTGCCCATCGGGAGATATGCGATTTGAAATCTCTTTGGCATGTATTGCTTTAAAGATGAACCCTTACGAGGCGCTTAATGCCTGTACGGTAAATGCCGCTTATGCAATGGATTTACAGAATGAATTAGGCTCAATTACCATTGGCAAGAGAGCAAATCTTATTGTAACCGAGCCTGTTCCGTCATTTGATTTTATCCCCTACTCCTTTACCACTCCGTGGATTAAAGAGGTAATATTATGATATTTATTAATGTACATATAATATGAAGAAAAAGATAATAGAGTGTGTCCCAAATTTTAGCGAAGGAAGAGATTTGGGAATTATAAAACAGATTACAGATGCTATTAAAAGCGTAGAGGGGGTAGCTCTTTTAGATGTAGATCCGGGAGCGGCCACCAACAGAACGGTAGTGACATTTGTAGGTGAACCGGAGCCTGTAATGGAGGCTGCGGTTAGGGCAGCTGCAAAGGCTGCGGAGCTGATAGATATGAGACAACATCATGGAGAGCATCCAAGAAGCGGTGCTACGGATGTATGTCCCTTTATCCCTGTATCTAACGTTACCATGGAGGAGTGTGCCCAATATGCCCGCACGGTAGCAAAGAGGTTTGGAGAGGAGTTGGGGATTCCTGTGTACTGTTATGAGAGTGCAGCCTTTACCCCGGAAAGGAGAAATCTGGCCTACTGTAGAAAGGGGGAGTATGAGGCGGTAAGCAAGAAATTGGGAGATCCTGCATGGAAGCCGGATTTTGGTCCCGATGTATTCTCGGAGACAGTTGCCAAATGCGGTATAACACAGGTTGGGGCAAGAGATTTTCTTGTGGCAATAAACTACAACCTTAATACAACCTCTACACGCAGGGCAAATGCAATTGCGTATGATGTAAGGGAGAAGGGAAGAAAGGCACGTGAGGGGGGCAAGGTTACAGGAAAGGTGTTGTTAGATGAGAAGGGGAATGAGATCTGGACTCCCGGAACTTTAAAAGCCACCAAAGCCATTGGATGGTTCATAGAGGAGTACGGTATTGCGCAGGTGTCAATGAACATGACAAATATCTCAGTCACCCCTGTTCATGTTGCCTTTGACGAGGTGACAGCAAAGGCTGCTGCAAGAGGTATAAGGGTAACAGGAGCAGAGATAGTTGGCCTTATCCCTAAGAAAGTGCTTATAGATGCCGGCAAATATTATTTAGAGAAACAGGAACGCTCTGTTGGTATATCGGAAGATGAGATTATAAAGATTGCCGTAAAATCTATGGGCTTGGATGACCTTAGACCTTTTAATCCAAGAGAGAAGGTTATAGAGTTTGTAATGGAGGACAAAGCAGCGGCAACTGCACAGAAGAGGCTGATAGATTTTACATGCAAAGGATTTGCACTCGAAACAGCAAGCGAGTCTCCGGCTCCCGGCGGTGGTTCTATATCGGCATACGTTGGAGCTTTAGGAGCATCTCTTGGAACAATGGTAGCCAATCTTTCTGCACATAAACCGGGATGGGATGACAAATGGAAATATTTCTCAGACTGGGCAGAGAAAGGTCAGGAGATTATTACAGAGCTGCTGCACTTGGTAGATGAGGATACCAATGCCTTTAACAAGATTATGGACTGCTTCTCTATGCCAAAAGCTACGGATGAGCAGAAAGCCGCACGCTCTGCAGCCCTTCAGGAGGCAACCATCTATGCTACACAGGTGCCTTTTAGAACAATGAAAGTAGCCTACAGTGCATTCCCTATTATTGAGGCAATGGCAAAAGAGGGTAATCCAAACTCTGTCTCAGATGCAGGTGTGGGGGCATTATGTATAAGAACTGCCGTTCACGGAGCGTATCTGAATGTCAAGATAAATGCATCGGGAATAAAGGACAGAGGTATTGCAGACAAACTTTTGGCTGAGGCCGCAGAGATTGTAAAACAGACAGATGCCAACGAAGCCAATATTATGGCCGTTGTAAATGCTGTCATAGAGAAATAACGTAGCGGTACTGCAATTTTTCAATTGAGTATCCACTTAATAAGAAGTTGTATAAAAAGAGGAATTTCAAGGCTTGCGAAGCTGAACAAACCGGAGTTTACTTACGTAAATGAGGAGGTGAAGCAAGCGTAACGCAGAAATTACCTTTTTATACAACTTCTCTCTATATTGTGAGTTTCTCCCCCTCAGACTTGGCCACCACAACAGCACCGCACTGATCTCCAAAAGAGTTTACAGCCGTTCTTGGCATATCGCAAAGCTGCTGTACTGCAATCACCAATCCAACCCCCTCTAACGGAAGACCTGCAGCTGTAAGCACAATGGAGAGCATTACCAATCCTGCCATTGGAATGGCGGCTGTTCCTATTGCAGCAAGCAGGGATGACCCCACTATTATAAACTGTTGGGCAAGAGTTAAGTCTATACCATATACCTGTGCAATGAAGAGCACGGTAGCCCCTTCATATAAAGCTGTTCCGTTCATGTTGATTGTTGCCCCCAAAGGGAGAGCAAAACTGGCAATCTTGTTAGAAACTCCGCACTTCTCCTCAATATCCCTTAAAGCTATAGGTAGGGCTGCTCCCGATGAGCAGGTTGAGAATGCCGTAAGAATAGGGGCAGACATCTTTTTAATGAATCTCCAAGGATTCTCCTTGCCTATAAAGTACACTGTAGCCGGCAGTATGGCAAATCCTTGAATAAGACATCCGGCCCAGACAATTATAACATAGAACCCAAGACTGCTTAGAATAGTTCCCAATTTTGCCATATCCCCGGCCTCTCTTGCAATCATTGCTGCAACAATTGAGAATACTCCGTATGGTGCAAAGTTTATTATGAACAGGGTGATTTTCATAATTACCTCAAAGAATGAATCAAAGAAGGTAATAAGCGTTTCAGCCGCCTTAGATGAGGATTTTGTAATAAACACCCCAATAAGCAGAGAGAAGAATATTACCGGCAGCAGATCCCCTTTTGCCATTGATTCTACAATGTTAGAGGGCACTATATTTACAAGAGTATCTATAAAGGAACCCTCCTGTACAGGAACAGAATCTACATTTTCCGTTAGCGGAATGTTTGCACCAACACCCGGTTTAAGTATATTTACCAAAACAACGCCAATTATAATGGCAACCAATGTGGTGCAGAGGTAATACAGTAAGGTCTTTCCTGCTATTCTCCCAAGATCGGAAGATTTTCCCATACTGGAAACCCCTACAATAAGAGAGGAGAAAACCAAAGGGATAATAATCATTTTTAAGGCTCTGAGAAATATTGTTCCCATCCAAGAGACATAATCTATGTAATCGTACAGGAACAGTCCAAACAGAACACCTAAAACTATGGCTATTAAAATCTGCCATGGAAGAGATATTTTAAAGGTTTTCATAATTCAAGTTCAATTTATGGATATTTGAAAAGGTTATACTCTATACTTGGCCTTTATTTGGGATATACACCGTAAAGCTCCCTGACACAACCCCTTGCCAATGAATCGAGACAAGAGATAGACCTCTCTAAAGGAAGCCCTGTATGGGCGTATGCTATAGGAATCTCTGTACATGCCCCAACAATCGGCAGTTCTTTTATTTTCCACAGCTGCTCAATTATCCCACGGAACTTTTCTCCGGCGGCATTGTATTCTCCGGCTTTAACCATATCTGTAACATCGTGAATATCTACCTGCATTGTTGGGGTTGGGATATTAAACTCATATCCAAACCTCTTTGCATGTTGTTGGTACAGCCCTGTTTTCATTGTTCCCAATGTTGCGGTAAGCCATGCTCCCTCCGGCGAAACCATCTGAGACCTGCGTATTGTTTCATCAATAATATGTACAAAAGGGAAATTTTTCTCCTCTCTGTATTTGTCTATGAAATAGTGTGCAGTATTGCAGGTTGCACATAGAATATCTGCACCCCACTCCAACAGTTGGTCAATGCCGGCTCTAATATCTTTTGTAGGGTCGGGACCTTTACCAAGTAGAAAAGTGGTTCTATCGGGGGTTATGGTGTTTGAATAGACAATCATTCTGGGGTGTTCCTGATCTGTATGTGCAGGGGTTACCTCTGCAAGGACTCTTAAAAAGTCTGCGGTTGCCGCAGGCCCCATACCGCCAAGAACTCCAAGAGTTTTGTCCGGCCTTTTTATGTTAGGGTTCATATTTGTTATATGTTGGTTACTTTTAGCAAATATACGCATATATATTATATATAGTGCAGGAGTTTTGTGAATAATGGCAATAAATAATAATATTGTTACATATTTGGAGCTCGGTTTGTAAAGGTCTAATCTATAGCATTGAGGAGAGGTTTTTT
>CAVIKQ010000095.1:4100-6984 GCA_963643305.1 Eggerthellaceae bacterium | reverse complement strand
AAAGAGACCCTATTGTGGAGTTTGAAAAGCTCTTTTTATTAAAGATATTATTTGCAGAGGCATTCAGCTCCAATTTTTTAGTAACCTGATATTGCAGATAAAGATTAGACAACACTATGTTTTTATCTGAGGCTGTGGCTGAGTTGTAGTAATAATCTGCAGAGAGATTAAACGACAGTCGTTTTATGGGTGTGGCAAAAAAGGTTATACCCTGCCTTATATAATCTGCAGAGGACTCTCCAACCTCAGAGCCGGGATGTTTAGTTCTCAGGTTTGTATAACTGCAATTATAATCCAATGCACCCCATAGACCTATGGCGGCATCTATGCTCCCTGTTACAGTTGTGCTGTAGGATTTATAGTTAGACAGATTGTTGTTCTGAATCATATTGCCGCTGTTTACAGCATAATTTGCAGTAAGGCCAACCTTGCCCCCTATTGCCCTAATATCTTTTGAAATCTCGGCCCTTGCATTATAGCTCTCGCTATTCGTATTGCCCTGTCTAAACCCTGTGGCAATTATCTTTCCGTCAAAGTCTCTTACACTTATAAGGCCGTTTGAATAATGGATATATGAAGCAGAGAGGTTTACATAGAACAGCGAGAGCGGATCCCTATAGGAAAATCTTGCATCAACAAGCCTGTTTCTGTTGGAGGCCTCTACCTTGCTCCCCTTAATTATATTTCTGTAATTTGTATAGATATACCCCTCAAAAGCATAGGTGTCAGATACGGGATTTTTTCCAAACGAGGCGCTCAACTGCAATCTTGTCTTTTGGCTTATATCCCACCCTAAATAATAGAGGAAAGGGGAGATATATGTATCGTTATACCATGTCTTGTAATACTGTACAGGCAGCTTTACACTCATCAGCAAAGCATCGCTTTTATATTGCAGATACGGAGTGGCAGTTATTACCTGTTTGCTGAAATTGCCATACCCTTGCATCCCTCTCCAGACACCCTCTCCAGAACCTAAGAGGGCAAAACTCCATCTGCGCACCGCTGTTTTATACTCAACCTCCTGATATGTTGCAAAGGCATTTATATTGAGCCGTTGATAAAAAGGGGCCTCAACAGAGCCATCCTCATCTACCACATTAACCGCCCCAAGTCTTTCGATTGCAGCTACATATTTGTTTATACTCTTAAAACTAACAGATCTGCTCTGCCCAAGCATCCTTAGCAGATTAAAATTGTTCTCTATGTAATATTCAGAACTTTGAGTATGCTGCATTGCAGAATACGTCCCGGCAAAATCATCATTCTGTCTGTTGTTCTCAAAATAGACACTTAATCTGTTTTTTAAGAACTGTCTGCTCCCGTTTGAGGAGAGGGTAATATTACCTGTCAATTTATGAACACCGCCATTCATACTTATATCATTGTAGTTATGAATAGTGCTGTCTTTAAGGTAATAATCGCTTACAGAACTCTTCCATGCCTTTTGTTTGTCGTATGAGTAGTACAGACTGCTCTTTATCTCATAATCTTTTTTCAGCTTTTTAAGATTGTTGGCAGATGCAAGGAGACTCTTGTTAAAGGTTGTGTACTTGCTCCCCAAGTTGGGGATAGCCATACTTTCTCCTCCTGTATAGTTTGGCAACTCATAACTGTAGCTGTTAGAGGAGGATATACTCTCCAAGTCAAACCGAGATGCAGCCTCGCCCTGCAACACACTTCCTGTATTGTTTGTCTTTATGGTATTCATGCTCTGAGCCCCCTTGCCTATGCTCATTGCAAACATACGCCCGTTCCATAACTCGTGATTACCTCTCAGGCTTACATCTCCAAGCCATTTGGCCTTTGCTGTCTCTTTAAGTTTTATATTAAGGGCGGCTCTGTCACTGAACCTCGTATCTTTTAAAGCCTTTACCGGCTGATGGTTTTCCAATACCTCTACCTTGGCTATATCCTTTGGATTAAGGTTATTGGTAGCTATTCCGTAGCTTCCGCCAAGCAGATCTGCCCCCTCTATGTAGAATTTATTTATAGGCTCTCCGTTGTATTTTACGTTACCTCCGTCATCTACCTCAATGCCGGGAATACGCTTAAGTACATCTGCCAATGCCCTGTCTGTAGATTTAGCAAAGCTCTCTACATTAAAGACAATGGTATCTCCCCTCATCTGTACCTTTGGCGCCCTTACAACCACCTCCTTCAGCTTAAACGACGCCTCTTTGAGCACAACATTCGCAGCCTCCTTAACCCCCTGGGCATTGAGCACAATCCTCTTCTCCTCATACCCCATGTAAGAGAAGACCAATACTGCACTGTCATCTATGGCATTGATTTTTGCCACAATCTCCTGTTTAATTGCAAACGCTCCGTTCCCGTCTGTTGTGGCATACCCCAATATCTCCTCTTTAGTTGTCTCCTTACTCCCCAATCTCTCCTCTTTCCCCCCTTTTACCACCTTTATTACAACACCTGCCAATGGCTCTCCTTTAGAGTCCTTTACAACTCCTTTCAACTCCTTAATACTGCCGGCAGCATAACCGAACACCGGTACAAGGGAAATTATGACAGTAATGAAAAACATCACCGGCACAGCAAACCACGCTCGCTTCATAAACTCTCCTCTTTAGAATATCTATTCAATGATTCTCTCTATCGGATCATACCCATGACTGCCGCTGACCGAAGCATTATTCACATTTACAGTTACCTTATGCTTTTTAATCTCGGCAGGGGTAAGTTCCCTCCCACTTGCATCTATAACCTTGATTGTTACACCCCCCGAAGCATTCAAATAGTTAACAGGATCATCAATGTAGCGTTTGTATGTTTTAATGAATTTTTCAAATGTGGTCTTTACATATTTACTGTTTGTAACCTCTATGGGCTTGTTACTCTCCTGAATACCATTCAACTCCCATGAATA
>CAVIKQ010000095.1:0-4090 GCA_963643305.1 Eggerthellaceae bacterium | reverse complement strand
GGGGAGTCCCCTGAATTTCCAAGGTCCGGCATTTACAGGAACTTCCGGAGCGAACCATGCAACGTAATCTCTGCCTCTAAAGTTGCAGGTTGCCATATTGCAATCATATCCGGCTATATTCTTAACAGAATCCTGCATAATGGTCCAATTGAAATTAGGAATCTTCTCTATGTAAGAGAGATTGTCTACTCCTACTTTGGTTATTTCGCAAAGATTCTTACCCTGCGTATACATATAAGATTGCGTGCCTGTTTTGTATTTTGATATAGTTGCTACCTTGGCATTTACATCCATGTTAGATTTGGAGAGGGCGTTAAAGACTGAGTCCCTTACAATCTCTAATTTACTCATGTAACTTGTTGCATTACGGCCTATAAGCAGCAACATCTCATCGTTGGTTACTTTATCTTTGTTTAATGTATCTTTTAAATATTCGTATTTGTATGAGCATTCCAAAAAGGCATTGCCCATCCGGTCTGTGGCAAACTCTTTACTGTTATTGTTTTGTGCCATTAAAATATTGCTTAAAGCAATGGCAGATAATTGCAGGACAACTATCCGCAATATCTTTTTACATGCAGCCATAATCATTCTTTTAATAATTAGTATCTCTTTTGATTGCTGCAAAGTAACCTATAAAAAGGGTGGCTGTATATTATCGGGAGATTAAGAAGTGTTAACAAATGTTAAAAACAACCTCTTCTAAAAGAGGTTGGTAAGATATACAAACTCCTGTACTGAAAGCTGTTCCGGGCGTTTGTCCAATATAGGGTCCTGTATCTCCCTGCCCAACTTGGCGGCTATTGGTTTTATTGAATTTCTAATGGCTTTTCTACGCTGGTTAAAACAGGTCTTTACTATCTGTTTAAACAGTTGGGGGTCACAGCCTAAATCCTTATTGTTGTTTCTGGTAAGCCTTATTACTCCCGATTTCACTTTGGGCGGCGGCAGAAATACATGCTCCGGTACTGTGAACAGATATTCCATATTGTACCATGCCTGCAAAAGGACAGATAGTATTCCGTACGATTTGTTCCCCGGAGGACTTACAAGCCGCTCTGCTACCTCTTTTTGCAGCATACATACCACCTGAGGTACTAAATTGGGGTCGTCTAATATCTTAAAGAATATCTGGGAGGATATGTTATATGGGAAATTCCCTATTATGCTAAATGTCTCTCCGGCAAAAGCGTTATGCAGGTTCATCTGCAAAAAGTCTTTCTGCTCTAAAGATGATAATGAGTATGGATATGTTGCCTTGAGATATTCTATAGATTCGGTATCTATCTCCGCAAGCTCTAATCGTATCCTCTCATCCTCTATAAGATACTTGGTAAGTACCCCTGTGCCCGGGCCTATCTCCAATACATTATTGGCTGCTTTGCCCTCATTCTCTATCCTTAGCGCATCAACTATTCCCTTTGCTATCCCCTCATCCTTAAGGAAATGCTGTCCTAATGCCTTCTTTGCCTTAACTATCATAATATGTACCCTTCTCTGCTCCACAAAAGTAGCACTTTTTTATCATAAATTCCATCCTTACGTTTGAACGCTATTTGACAATTTTGGCTTTTCACCTGGGAGTTGTATATTGCCGAATAATTCATATATTTGCAAAGTTTATAGCTGTAAACTTTATAACCATAAACTTTATAGTTGCCAAGGATATGAAATACTATGACAGGACATACGAGCTGGGGCTGCTCAAAGAGATTCAGAAGCGGTCGTTTGAGGAGTTCTCGAAGATGACCGTACTCAAAGGACGCAGACGAATCGGTAAAACGACTCTCGGAGTCCTCTCTATGGAGGGCGCAGACTCGGTCTATCTCTTTGTCTCGAAAAAGGCGGAGGCTGACCTCTGCGCGGAATACTCGGAGACCATAAGAATGTCTTTGGGAGAATTCGTTCCTGAGGGAATTTATCATTTCAAGGACATCTTCGCCCTGCTGCTGAATGCCGGACGGCACCGCCGGTTCAACCTCTTCATCGATGAATTCCAGGATTTTCTGTACGTCAATCCGGCCATTTATTCGGACATCCAAGATGTATGGGACCGTGAGAGACGTGGCTCCAATGTGAACCTCGTGGTCAGCGGCTCGGTGTTCACGCTTATGGAGAAGATCTTCAGGGACGAGAAGCAGCCGCTATTCGGACGTGCCGACCTTAGCATCACCTTGGAGCCGTTCCGGACGGACGTGATGAAGGAGATACTCTCGGACTACAAGGTTGGTTACACCAACGATGACCTGCTCGCACTCTACTGCTTCACCGGTGGAGTCCCGAAATATGTAGAGCTTCTGATGGATAACGGTTGCACGGATATGGAGAATATGGTTGACTATATGACCCAGCCGGACTCTCAGTTCTTTGAGGAGGGCAAGAATATGCTGATACAGGAGTTCGGAAAAACCTACGGGACATATTTCTCGATTCTCGGCCTCATCGCCTCAGGAGAGGTATGCCTTCCTCAGATTGAGGGGATGCTCGGGGATAAAAGTCTCGGTGGACAGATGAAGACGCTTGAGGAGGACTACGCACTCATAAGAAAGAAAAGGCCGATTAGGTCCTCTGAGTCCTCGAAGGCCGTGCGCTATGAAATCAATGACATCTTCCTGCGCTTCTGGTTCAGGTATTTCAACCGGTATCGCTCTCTCATTGAGATTAAGAACTATTCAGCACTCGCCGCAATCATCAAAAACGACTACCCGGCATATTCCGGAAGAATCCTGGAGAGATGGTTCTGTCAGAAGATGATGGAGTCGCAGAAGTACCTTGAGATAGGAGCCTGGTGGCATCCGAAACGGGGGAATGCCGACCCGGCTCGTGAGAATGAGATTGATATTGTCGCAGTCTCTCTTGACGGGAAGGTTTACGCGTATGAAGTGAAGCGGAACAGGAAGAAGTATTCTCCGGCATTGTTGGCTCAGAAGACAGCGGACCTCAGCGGTAGTGCCTTCGGTCAAAGGGAAATCATATCGGGATGCCTGTCTCTCGAAGATATGTAAAATGATTTTTGGAAAATAAAGATTCAAGATAGAAGTGCAACACTGGCAAGATTTCCGTATCCATCAAGAATTCCCCATCCTGTAGCTTTTCGTCCATATTCAGCACAAATTCCTTGTACGTAGGCAGGTGCGATGCCGTGCCGCCTCTGAACGGCTTATCATATATCCAGCGTGCTATGCTCGCCATTATCTTGTATTTATTATTTTATTTGCGCTCTTATTGTGTTTTGAGATATTCTATTGACCAACATCAATTTTTATTGCAAGCTTCTCCTGTAATTCAAAGGAGGAAAGGTTCGGGAGTTTGACACTTAGTTAGGTTAGTAGAATAAAAAATGTAAATAATTGAAAGAGTTTTTAAAGATTTAAAATATACAATATATTTTAAAATAAACACATAGCGAGAATACAAAATTGAGAAAAGCGTAGTGAACTAACTGAAAAAGCGTTTGTTACGCTATATTTTTCTCTTGACAAAAAGCCAAAGAGAACCATTATATAGCCAAACAGCGCAAGAGTTCAGTTACTTTATCATTACCCTTGTAATGATGAAAATTTCTTGCGAAACCGAAAGATTTCATCGTTTGGCATAATTTGTCTTATCTGTCGGTAACTCACTATAAACTAATTTTGTAACCAAAACAAAGAGTGAGTTATGCGAAGTACATTTAAGGTCTTATTCTATGTGAAAAAAGGAGAAACCCAACGGCAACCTGCCTTTGATGTGCCGTCTTACAGTGGATGGAGAAATCAAGCAGTTCTGCTGCAAGATGGATGTCCCCCTGCGATTGTGGGATGTGAAAAACAACCGTGCTTCAGGCAAGAGTGTTGAAGCGCAAAGAATCAACCATGCCGTTGATAAAATCCGAGTGGAGGTAAACCGCCGTTATCAGGAATTGATGCAGACGGACGGATATGTTACTGCCGCCAAACTCAAAGATGCCTATCTCGGTATCGATGTCAAGCAGGAACCCCTGTTGAAACTCTTTGAGTAGCACAACAACGAGTTTGCCAAGAAAGTCGGGCACAGCAGGGCTCAAGGGACATTCCAACGCTACAAAACCGTTTACAAGCATCTCTGTGAG
>CAVIKQ010000094.1:6648-7042 GCA_963643305.1 Eggerthellaceae bacterium | reverse complement strand
TATTGGAGCGAATAAAATGTTCTTTCAGGATAAAATGGCAGTAAGTTTGAGGGTTTCTCTTCCTACTAAAATAATCCCTAAAGACACATATAAAGAGATTAATACTCCTGACTTTAAATACCAATCTTATGGAGATGGGCGTGTTAATAGCTTCGCGCTCTCTTTAAATATTCGGTTTCTCTTCGGAAATAAAAAATCACAAAGAAGTACGCAAGGAGTTCAAATTGAGCAAGAGAAATTATAAGAAAGCATGGAGTAAAAAAGTGGTATTACCCAGATACTAATTGTCCATTTACAAACCAAAAACAGATTTCATTATGAGACATAGAACAGTTGCACTAACACTTACTATTATCGCCATTTTTCTGACCCCTATTTTGGTTAGATCCCAAAA
>CAVIKQ010000094.1:5892-6638 GCA_963643305.1 Eggerthellaceae bacterium | reverse complement strand
CAAAATAATAGTGTAGCCACAATTATAGGAAGGATTATAGACGCAAATAAAACGCCTATTCCTAACGCTATGCTTGTTGTCATAGGAGACAACGGAGAAACGAATGGAACGATAACCCATGATGATGGGACATTTAAACTGACAACAACCCTTGGAAGCAAAAAAATAACAATCTCTCGTCTCGGCTATGCCAAACGTTTCATCGAAAAGGAAATAACCGGTTCAATAGATTTGGGAGATCTTTACTTAAATTTCAATGAAAAAGAGCTCTCAGAGGTGATAGTACGAGGTTCCATTCCACGGTCAAAAATAGATGGAGATGGATTACTCACCACTATCTCCGGCACGGAGCTTAGTAAGATTGGAACTGCTAAAGAGGTGTTAGGCTTCTTGCCGGGAGTCATTAATAATAATGGTGCTATAGAGATATTTGGGAAAGGGAAGCCCGTTATTTACATCAATGGGAGACTCGTTCGAAACTCTATCGAGTTAGAGCAATTAAAGTCTGAAAGGATAAAGCAAATAAAGGTGATTAGCAATCCTGGTGCAAGATATTCAGCTGATACCAAAGGCGTGATTAGAATAACAACTATAAAGGAGTTAGGAGAAGGATTTGCATTAGACTCTAAAACGACATTCGGCTACCGTGACAACTGCTATAACAATGAGCAACTCGGGCTCAATTATCGTACCGGCCGGCTTGATCTATTTGCCCTTTTCTTGCATGGACAAAACCAAGTTAAAGG
>CAVIKQ010000094.1:0-5806 GCA_963643305.1 Eggerthellaceae bacterium | reverse complement strand
TCTGCAAAATAGCTGGTTAGTGCACCACCAAAAGTCTGAAGTAAATATTGATTCAGAAACCAAATCAAGGCGACTCAATGCACAGGTTGGATTTGATTACACCATACCGGATAAACACTCTTTTGGGCTCTATTATCAGACAGATTATACCCCATCAAAAAGTTGGTTAAATAGTCAATCCACATTTCATACTGATGGAATCCAAATTGGAGCAAGTCTTTTGGAAGAGCTTCGTAAGAGCCGGTTCAATGAGCACCTGATAGATGGATATTATTCCGGGAAATGGAATGATTGGACAGCCGACTTGATGCTTAATGCTCTATGGAGAGATAGTCATTCAGAGCAGAATCTCAAGTTTCATAATGAGGAACCTAATCAGCAAGACAGCGAGCTGACTGATGATTATGTCGGCAGAGTGTATGCTGTGGAGTTTCATCTGTCACGTCCTTTATGGAAAGGAACAATAAGTATCGGGACAGAGTACTCAAATACAAATAGAGAGAGTGACTTTGTTGGTAATAACCTGATTATGGATAAAAATAACCTAATCAAGGAGAACAACACCGGGCTTTATGCTCAGTTGATGCAACGATTTGGGAATGTAACACTCCAATTAGGCATGAGGTATGAGCACACGGGTGAGAATTATTATGAAGAAGGGGTGAAGATTGAGGAGCAATCTCGCAAGTACAATAAGCTATTGCCGTCTGCCACATTGATTATTCCTATCAAGCAACTTATGTTCCAGTTTGGGTACTCTAGAAAATATAATCGCCCTCTTTATTCTCAATTGAGTAGCACTATTACTTATACCAATCAATACTTGTATGAGACGGGAAATCCTCTATTGAAGACTCCTTATACCGATGAGGTTTCTCTTAATATGAGATACAAGTGGTTGATTTTTATGGCTTCATACAGAAATATCTCCAAGCCTATTATTACAACATTTACAAACTACGAAAATGATCCGGAGGTAACACTTCTAAAGAAGGATAATTCACCCAATAATATTCATAATATCCAGATGATGACTTCGATTATGCCCGGAATGATAGGTGGATTCTATTATCCCGTATTCTCTATAGGTGTTGTTTCTCAATTTTATAATATTGTTTATCGAGGAGAAAAAATGAGAATGAATCGTCCACTGGGTATCGTTCAATTTAATAACATGTTCTATTTACCTAAGGACTATGTAATC
The DNA here is from genome assembly GCA_963643305.1 of Eggerthellaceae bacterium. Taxonomy (GTDB): domain Bacteria; phylum Bacteroidota; class Bacteroidia; order Bacteroidales; family UBA932; genus Egerieousia. Next base: position 4,602 of record CAVIKQ010000094.1, on the reverse strand, counting down.
AACTCTCTATTTAGATGGAGAGGTGCAGGAGACGGAGAGAATGTGAGAATGGGCAAGTCGTGGCAAATAGACTTAGCTCTCTCTAAAACATTCAACAAGCATTGGGATGCCAAACTATCATTCAATGATATTTTCAATACAGCCGGCCATAATAGCTTTACAATCTATGGTAGCAATAGAGATATTCAGATTGATAAGTTTGTTAATACTCGCTGTATTGAGTTGAAGATTGGTTATAAGTTTAATACTACCAAGTCTAAATATAGAGGCACAGGAGCAGGAAATACAGAAAAGAATAGATTATGAAAATATGGATATGTCTCGATGAAAGATTTTTTGCGATGAATTATCTGCAAAGAGTTTAGCAATAAATGCCTTTACTGAATCTGAACTTGTCGTATCCGGAAAATCAGTAGTGGCAAATAGACAGCAAACTCGGCCTTTGTAGATTCAAAAATCTAATAACCGGGAATACTCTCAATTAGCTCAGAGTGTTGTAATTTTGCATAGACTCTCTTTAGAATTAAATAGGAAATGAAGATAATTAGACAAAAAGATGCCATGGACTGCGGTCCGTCTTGTTTGGCCATGATTGCTCAATACTATGGTTTACAACCCGATATTGAGGCTATACGCCGTACTTGCGCGTTGAGTAAGGATGGCGTTTCATTGTGGGGTATCAGTAAGGCTGCCGAAAGTATTGGTTTCAAGACAGTTGGAGGACGATTTTCTTTGGAAACACTAATTTTAGAAGTCCCCCTTCCTTGTATTGTACACTGGGATCAGAATCATTTTGTAGTTGTTTACAAGGTGAAAAAGCGAAAAGGTAAATACACTATCCTTGTAGCAGATCCGGGGAAGGGGCTTGTAACCTATACTAAGGAGGAGTTTTGCAACCATTGGATAAGTACTAAGACCGGAGGGGAAGAAAAAGGTATAGCTTTACTTTTTGAACCTACTGAGCAGTTTTACTCCCAAAAGGAGACAGAAAAAGCTCCCTCTCGCAATCGTCTCAAATTTCTATGGGGTTATCTTAAAAAGTACAAGCGGTTTTTTACACAACTTATTTTGGGGTTACTGCTTGGCTCTCTTTTGCAACTTGTGTTTCCATTTCTTACCCAAGCCATTGTGGATACAGGTATTGGCGGCAAAGATATTGGATTCGTATGGTTAGTACTCTTGGCAGAGATGATGCTCCTTTTCAGCCGTACTGCAATCGATTTTATTCGCAGTAAGATACTATTGCATATCTCTACTCGTATCAACATCTCGCTTATCTCGGACTTCTTTATCAAACTGATGAAGCTCCCTATGAAGTTCTTTGATACCAAGTTGATGGGAGATCTTTTACAACGCATCGAAGACCATCGGCGAGTAGAACAGTTTTTAACGTCGAGCAGTTTGAGCCTGTTATTCTCATTCTTTACCTTTCTTGTTTTTGGTATCGTACTCGCAGTCTATAATCTTGCCATCTTCTTTGTATTCCTATTTGGGACATTGTTTTATGCAGGCTGGATTGTTATGTTTCTCAAAAAGCGCAGGCAGCTGGACTATAAATATTTTGAGCAGGCAGGACGCAATCGTAATGTGACCTATCAGCTCATAAATGGAATGCAGGAGATTAAATTACAAGGCTGCGAACAGCGCAAGCGCTGGGAATGGGAAGATGTGCAAGCCGATCTCTTTAAGGTTAATCTGCAAACCCTGAACCTGCAACAATTGCAGCAAGCAGGAAGCATAACCATTAATGAGGTGAAGAATATCCTCATTACTGTTTTGGCAGCCACATCTGTCATACATGGCAATATGACCCTCGGTATGATGTTGGCGGTGCAATACATCATAGGGCAGCTTAACAGTCCTGTTGAGCAACTCATTCAATTCATCTACTCATGGCAGGATGTGCGTATAAGTTTGGATCGTATGAATGAAATACATACTGAGACCAATGAGGAGAATTCAGAACGGATATTGAATAACTATCAGGAAGAGTCTATAGAAGGCCATTCGCTTACCATAAGAGACCTTTCTTTCAAATACGACATATACAGCCCTAAAGATATTCTCTCTAACATTAATCTTGCTATTCCTAATGGCAAAGTAACGGCAATTGTTGGAGCCAGCGGCAGTGGAAAGACTACGCTTATCAAACTGCTTTTAGGCTTCTATGAACCTCTGCATGGCAACATTCAAATAGGCAGAGCCAATCTGAAAGAATTCAACCTCGGCTGGTGGAGAAGTCAATGTGGAGTTGTAATGCAGGATGGCTACCTCTTTTCTGATACCATTGCAAGGAATATTGCCATTTCGGACGATGAGCCGGATATTGGGCGTCTTCGCCATGCAGCTCGTGTGGCAAATATCGCAACCTACATAGAATCTCTGCCACTGGCTTATAATACAATGATAGGACAAGACGGCCAGGGAATCAGTCAAGGACAGCGGCAACGTATTCTGATAGCTCGGGTAGTCTATAAAAATCCAATGTTTGTCTTCTTAGATGAAGCAACCAATGCCCTTGATGCCAACAATGAACGGGTCATCACAGAAAATCTGTCTGATTTCTATAAGGGGAAAACGGTAGTTGTTGTGGCACACCGCCTATCCACTGTTCGTGATGCAGACCAAATAGTTGTTATAGACGAAGGCAGGATAGTAGAGGTAGGAACCCACGAAGCATTGACTGCCCAACGTGGCAAATACTATACATTGGTAAAGAATCAATTGGAATTAGGGAATTGATATGGAAAACAAGGAACAGGAACGCAAATTTGAACTACGCAGCGAGAAGGTGCGTAGTATTGTGGGGCAGATCCCCTCCTCACTAATCCGCTATGGTATTACCGCCATAGGGGTGGTGCTGCTTAGTCTTTTTGTCATAGCTTATTTTTTGCCATACAAACAGGTCTATTCAGGGACAGCCACTGTGTATGACATACCCACCCAGTCAACAGACAGTATGGATGTAGCTATTTTTCTTAAATTTGAGAACAAGCGACCGGGAAACCTGCTTGGTCAGGCGCTCTACTTGCAAACTCCCAATGCAACATTCTCCGGAGAGATTCTTTATTTTTCGGCTGTTCGTGATACCTTGGAAAGACACAAAGCTCTTTGCCGTTTTTCAACGGAATCCATACAGTCTATGGCAAATCAGACTGTAGATTTTCACATTGTACAGTATTCAAGCAATCTTCTGCAGAAGATGTTAGGAGATATTTGGCGTTAGGGATGAATGGTCCGAAATACTACTGTATATAGGGTTTTAATATGGAAAGTATAATCATATAAAAGGAAACAAAAGTAATAGAATATGCTGTATATTAGATATTTAAACATATTTACGATTTTATCCATGAAGGTATAGCAAGGCGTTGTTTTAACGACATTTTGTTGCGTAACACAAATATTATAGGTGCTTTTGTACCCGTAAGGTAAAGGGAAAACCTGCCGATGAAAGGAAATATCAAGAAAGGAAAAATATCATGGCACGACCGAAGAAAGTACAGAAAGTAAAAGAGCCCGTTCGGGTTCGCCAGCGCAAACTGGCTAACGGGAACATGAGCTTGTATCTCGATGTCTATGTGAAAGGAGTGCGCAAGGTTGAATCACTCGGTTTATACCTTGTGCCCGAATTGACACCGCTTGACCGTCAACAGAACATTCACGCAAAGCAAGTAGCGGATAAAATCAAAGCCGAGCGTATTTTGGCACTACAGAACCACGGCGTGCGCCAGTGGAACAAGGTAAAACGATCATGTATTACACTTGTCGATTTTCTGAAAGAATACGAGCAGGAGAAATTCGGTTTTTCTGCATCCACTCTCAAAGGGAGGCGTGATTTGCGGGGGAAAATCGAAACGTATCTAAAAGAAACCGATCGCCCGGATATTGTTTTGGCAAACGTGGATGTTGATTTCTGCCGGGGCTTCATAGATTTTTTACGTTATGCAAAGAACGGAGTACGCAAGGACGGCAGTGTTATAAGCAACGGGGCGGCGCATCATCATCAGGCAGTTTTGAACGGAGCGTTGAACAAGGCGGTGCGGGACGGCATTCTGTCCGTCAATCCCCTGAAGTCCATAAGTTCAAAAGAGAAATATCAACCGGCGGAAAGCATAAGGGAATATCTCACACTGGAAGAAATGAAAGCGATTATGGCGACTCCCTGTCCGCACGGGGATGTGAAACGGGCTTTCCTGTTTTCCTGCTTTACCGGGCTTCGTCTTGGCGATGTGCGCTCGCTGACATGGGGTAAGATTGTCAAAGCACCCGACGGCAAGACCTTGTTTGTAAGGACGAAAATGGAAAAGACGCAAAAAATAGTAAACGTGCCGTTATCAAAAGAGGCGATCGACTGTCTTAACCCCAAAGAGAACAATGAAGAACCGATTTTCATGTTACCTGCCGGGACATCGAATATTGAACGGAATATAGAAAAATGGATGCAGGACGCAAAGATAACCAAACATATAACCTACCATACCAGTCGCCACACGTTTGCCACGCTGTCACTGGCAGCCGGGGGTGACCTTTATACGGTTGGCAAGCTGCTCGGTCATACCAACATACGCTCGACACAGGTATACGCCGATGTGGTAATGG
>CAVIKQ010000093.1:6294-7123 GCA_963643305.1 Eggerthellaceae bacterium | reverse complement strand
CTCTTGTCTCGGAAACGGAAGAAGATATTCTTCAGGTACTCTGCGCAAGCAACCTGAAAATCATTGTCTTTGGTAATTGAGAATGCCTTCTCAAAAGGCTCAATTGCATTCTCAAGAGCCTGTTCCATTAGCTTTATGTACTCCTCATATTTTGCATCATCTCTCTCGTCATTAGCCTTATTCTGATACTCAAGAGCTTCTGAGTAGTAGCAGTCTCCCTTTGCAAATGGAGCAAAGAAATAGTTAGGATCTGTGCTTAGAGATTTGTCGTATGCTGCATACGCCTTTGCATACTCACCCATCTTCTTGTAGATATTACCCTCTGCATAATACAAGCTGGCATTGTTAGGCTCATTAGATTGAGCAACCTTTATCAAATCTAAAATCTTGTTAGGGTCATCATTAGACTCCTGATATATGTTTATAAGAGAGACTAATATGCTCTGGCTTGTAGGATACTTGGTAAAACCGGCTGCAAGAATCTCCTTAGCCTTTAATGTATCGCCACTTGCCTTATAGCTCTCAGCCAATGTTGAGTGTACATCACCCTTCATGTCATAATCAATGGCAAGACATTTCTCAAAATAGCTGATGGCTTTGCTATTCTCCTTGGCCATTGCAGCAGTAACAGCAGTATAATAGATGATAGTACTGTCTACCATATTAAGAACAGGACTTCCCGATACTTTAAGAGAGTTCTCAAAATTCTCGGAAGCAACCTTGTAATTGCCTATTGTGTAATAGTTCATTGCCTCATTTATAAATCTGTCCTTTAGAGAGGTCATGTTTTCTACTATAGCCTTTTACTGAGCCTTCTTTACGTCCTACC
>CAVIKQ010000093.1:0-6284 GCA_963643305.1 Eggerthellaceae bacterium | reverse complement strand
TTTACATCCTTCTCATTAGCCTTTAAAAGGGCATCCAAAGAGAGCAGCAAAGCATTATCGGCAACAACAGGTTTTGTAACAATCCATGCCTGTAACTGCCCCTCCTCATTGTAGTAGAGCTTCTTGTCTGCATACTCATCTACATTGTAGCTAACACCGCCAATCTCCTCTTGTGTTGAGTTGAGTATCTGCTGGTCTTTAAGAATCATCTTAACCTCCATCTGAGAGGCACCCTGCCAAACCCCCTTTGTAGGGAGATCATAAGCTTCAATATAGGCAACACCCAACTTTACCCATGAAGCGGGGTTCTCTGCCTTTTTAGCATTTTGTGTATCGGCTAAAGCCTTTTCCAAGTTTTTAGTCTGTGCGCTTGCCACAGTTGCGGTAAGCAATACTGCCAAGCCTAATAATACTTTTTTCATTATCGTCAATTTTTAATTGTAATTACTCTTTAATATCATTTACAGCCCCATCCTCTGCATTTGCATCCGGCGAGTCCTGCAGTTTCTCCTCTGATTTGTTAACAACACACACGGCAGCTATACTGTCTCCCTCCCTTATATTAATCAGTTTAACACCCTGAGTTGCACGTCCGGCCACCCTTATATCAGAAACAGCCATTCTTATGGTTATTCCGGATTTATTTATAATCATCAAATCCTTATCCTCTGTAACATCTTTAAGAGCTATAAGTTTACCTGTCTTCTCGGTAATGTTAAGTGTCTTTACCCCTTTTCCGCCCCTGTTGGTAAGCCTGTAATCATCGAGCTCAGACTTTTTGCCATATCCGTTTTCACTTACAACCAATATGGTACGCTTCTCCCCCTCCTCTTTGTTTGGATTGACACAAATCATACCAATAACCTCATCCCCCTCGTTTATTGTAATACCGCGTACACCGGCTGCCACTCTGCCTATGGCCCTTGCATCCTCCTCACTGAATCTTACACAACGCCCATCGTGCCCGGCTATAAGAATCTGGGAGTTTCCATCTGTCATTATAGCTTCTAAAAGTTCATCCCCCTCCTTTATGGTTATGGCATACACACCGTTGGTTCTTGGTCTCGAATAGGCCTCCAATGTTGTCTTCTTTACAATACCCCGTTTGGTTCCGAGGACAATATAGTGAGAATTTATATATTCCTTGTCATTCAGGTTCTTTACATTAATGTAAGCACAAACCCTATCCTCATTCTCTATGTTTATAACATTCTGAATGGCACGGCCCTTAGAGGTCTTGCTCCCCTCCGGAATCTCATATACTTTAAGCCAGAAGCACTTGCCGTTCTTTGTAAAGAAGAGCATTGTACTATGCATGTTGGCCACATATATATGCTCTATGAAATCCTCATCTCTGGTTGTGCTCCCTTTTGTGCCAATACCGCCCCTGTTCTGCAATTTGTACTCGGCCAACGGGGTTCTCTTTATATACCCCATGTGAGAGATTGTAATGACAACATCCTCATCTGCATAAAAATCCTCCGGATTAAAATCATCTGCAGTCATCTCTATCTTTGTCCTTCTCTCATCACCATATTTTTCCAGCAGCTGTGCAAGTTCATCCTTTATAATCTGCATCTGCATACCGTAATTTGCAAGCACCTCCTTAAGATATGCTATTGTCTTCATCAGCTCGTCATATTCTGCTGTAAGCTTCTCCCTCTCCAAACCGACTAACTGCCTAAAACGCATATCAACAATTGCAGATGCCTGAATCTCGGAAAATGCAAATCTGTCAATCAGCCCCTGTCTTGCCTCATCAACGGTCTTGGCAGCCTTGATTATGGCAATAACCTCATCTATAAAATCCAGTGCCTTTAGCAGACCTGCTACAATATGCGCACGCGCCTCCGCCTTGTTAAGATTAAACTGCGACCTTCTTACAATTACATCATGTCTGTGCCGTACATAATACTTTATGAGCTGCTTCATGTTAAGAAGACGCGGACGTCCATCTACAAGAGCAATATTGTTTACAGAGAAACTGGATTGCATTGCAGTGTACTTGTAAAGCATATTGAGCACCACATTCGAAACGGCCCCCATCTTAAGGCGTATTACAATACGCATTCCCTGTCTGTCACTCTCATCGTTAACGTATGAGATGCCATCTATCTTCTTATCCTCAACAAGTTCCGCTATCTTCTCTATAAGCTCACGCTTGTTAACCATATAGGGAATCTCTGTAATAACTATGGTCTCCCTTCCGTTGGCCGCTACCTCTATCTCTGTCTTTGCCCTTACAACTATCCTCCCTTTACCTGTCTCAAAAGCATCCTTTATACCCTGCAGTCCCTGAATAATACCACCGGTAGGGAAATCGGGACCCTTTATATGCTGCATCAGCTCCTCTACCGTAATGTCATTGTTGTCTATATAGGCAGCTATGGCGCTGCAGACCTCCCCTAAATTATGCGGAGCCATGTTGGTTGCCATTCCCACCGCAATACCCGATGCTCCGTTAAGAAGCAGCAAAGGGGCCTTGGCAGGCAGTACAACAGGCTCTTTTAGAGTATCATCAAAATTATTTACAAAATCTACGGTATCCTTATCCAGATCGGCAAGCACCTCTTCTGACAGCGAATTGAATCTTGCCTCTGTATAACGCATGGCAGCAGGAGAATCTCCATCTATAGAGCCAAAGTTACCCTGACCTTTTACCAAAAGATACCTCAAACTCCAATCCTGAGCCATTCTCACCATGGTTTCATATATGCTGGAATCTCCGTGTGGGTGATATTTACCCATTACATCTCCAACTATACGGGCAGATTTTCTATATTGTCCTCCCGATGTAAGCCCTAACTCACTCATTCCATACAGCACCCTTCTCTGAACCGGTTTAAGCCCGTCACGCACATCCGGCAATGCCCTTGCCACAATAACAGACATAGAATAATCTATGTACGCACTCTTCATCTGATCCTCTATATTGATCTTTTGTATTCTGCCGTGTATCTGATCTAATTCCATATATTATATACTCCAATAAACAGGATGCACACGCACCCGGATAAAGCGTACAAAACTACTACTTTTTTTTGAATTGAAGAACTATAATTGCTATTTTAGCGCAAAAATTAGAGCACAGATGCAGTTGATATTTTCCAATGAAGTAAATGCCATATTATCCTATTCCAAAGAGGAGGCAATGAGGCTTGGAAGCTACTTCATCAATACAGATCATATAGTCTTGGGGATTCTGAGACATGGTGACAACCGTGCCGTTAAGTTTCTGCACAAGGCATGCGTTGATACCAACAATCTGATATTGGGCATTGAGGATGCCATAGACAACAAAGAGATTGTTCCATACGAAAACGAAGACAAAATAACACTCTCAAAGCCAAGTGAAAACGCTCTAAAAATAATGTTCTTGGAGGCACGGGCCCTACAATCTGCAAAACCGGATTCACTTCACCTTCTGCTGGCAATCCTAAGGACAGACAGCTCCAGGGCACAGATACTGCTTGAGGAGCAACACATCACCTACGACACTGTTAAGGGGTATGCCGTAAACAGTGACACTCTTAATAACAATATAACAAGAAGAAAGATGAGTAAAGAATATGCGGGCGGGCAGGGGGATGAGAGAGAGACTAAAAGCAAGAGTGCAAAGCACTCCGGCAAGAATGCTACACCGGTTTTAGACAGTTTCGGTTATGACCTTACCAAAGCTGCGGCCGGCGGGAAATTGGATCCTGTTGTAGGCAGGGAGCGCGAGATAGAGCGGCTTGCACAGATTCTTGGCAGAAGAAAGAAAAACAACCCTATCCTTATAGGGGAGCCGGGGGTTGGAAAGTCTGCCATAGCCGAGGCATTGGCAATAAGAATATCACAAGGGGAGGTATCTCCTGCATTGCAAAACAAGAGGTTGGTCTCTATAGACATAGGCTCTGTAGTTGCCGGAACAAAATACAGAGGGCAGTTTGAGGAGAGGATGAAAGCCATTATAAATGAGCTGTATAATCATCCCGAAATCATCATCTTCATAGATGAGATGCACACACTCATTGGTGCCGGAGGTTCTGCCGGCTCATTGGATGCCGCAAACATGTTGAAACCGGCTTTAGCCAGAGGAGAAATCCAGTGCATTGGTACAACCACGTTAGATGAATACCGTCAGTTCATAGAGAAAGATGGTGCATTGGAGAGGCGTTTTCAGAAGATAATGGTAGAGCCCACCAATTTTAAGGAGACCCTCTCTATTTTAGAAAGCATTAAGGGGAGATATGAAAAGCATCACAACGTAAAGTACACAGATGAAGCCCTGAAAGCCGCAATAAGATTAAGCGGACGGTATATTACAGACAGGAATCTTCCCGATAAAGCCATAGATATAGTTGATGAGGCGGGTAGCCGTGCTCACCTTAAAAACCTTAAAGTGCCAAAAAAACTTATACAGTTGGAGAAAGAGTTGGAGGTTCTTAAAAACAACAAAAAAGAGGCGGTTGACACCCTTAATTTTGAGAGGGCCGCCATGTACAGAGATTTGGAGAGGGAGAGAACAGCAGAGATAGAGAGGTACAGGAAAAATTGGGAGAACAAGATAGCAAAAGCCCCTACCTTGGTAACAGAGGAGGATATTGCCGTAGTATTGAGCATGTCTACCAATATTCCTGTTAACAGGATAGCCCAAAGTGAGACAAACAAATTAGTCAATATGGGGCAACGTCTAAAAGAGCTTGTCATTGGGCAGGATGATGCCGTTGACAAGGTGACAAAAGCAATAAGGCGTAACCGCGCAGGACTTAAAGACCCTAACAAGCCGATTGGCACATTCCTCTTCCTTGGGCCTACAGGGGTGGGCAAGACACAGTTAGCCAAAGTATTGGCTCAATATATGTTTGACTCTGCCGACAATCTTATAAGGATAGACATGAGCGAGTATATGGAGAAGTACTCGGTTAGCCGCCTTATTGGAGCGCCTCCGGGATATATAGGATATAATGAGGGGGGACAGCTCTCCGAGAGGATTAGACACAAGCCATATTCGGTTGTACTGCTCGATGAGGTTGAAAAAGCCCATCCCGATATATTTAATCTGCTGTTGCAGGTCTTGGATGAGGGAAGGCTTACAGACAGCACGGGCAAGTATATTGATTTCCGCAATACAGTGCTTATACTAACCTCAAACATAGGGACAAGCGAGCTGAACGATTTTGGCAACGGTCTTGGGTTTGCCACATCATCCAATAAGGATGATAACGAAGCCTCAAAAAAGATTATAGACAAGGCTCTTAAAAAGGCTTTTACTCCGGAATTCCTTAACAGATTGGATGAGCAGATAACATTTAACAAACTTACCAAAGATGATATTGCAAAGATTATTGATATAGAGCTTAAAGGGCTGTATGCCAGAGTAGAGGAGACCGGATACAAGCTGAAGATAACGCCACAGGCCAAAAAGTTTGTTGCAGAGGTCGGCTACGACTCGCAATATGGCGCCCGTCCGCTAAAGAGGGCCATTCAAAAGTATATAGAGGATCCTCTTGCAGAGAAGATTATATCGGGAAGCATTAGTTTGGGAGAGATAATAACTGTTGGGCTGAACAGAGAGAAGAACTGCACAAAAATAGATTAGAGGCTGTATGGCTTTATATATTTTAAACTTCCAAGATTAAAGAGGGTGTAGAGAACTGCATCCTCTTTTTCTTGTTTGGCTCTTGATACAGGGATACGTTGGTAGCTCCCCTCCATTACGGCAAACTCTACGGGCTGCCTAAAGCCGCACCCCATAAAACCAAGCTGTGTATAGGTTGCCCCTGTGGAAAATTCCAAATCTGCATAACTCATTATCTCATACGGCCTTTGATTAATATTGGCCGCTTCTGTACAGATAGTTCTCTCAAACTCCTTTAGGAGCCTGCCCATGCCACCAACAACCCTCACTCCGGGGATGGAGGCATAGCGTACCCATTCGTATGAGTCTACTATAATGAGCTCATTTTCAGACTTTTCTATATTTTTGTCCGGCAATGACTGAGTGTCTCTGTAAAGCTCTCTGTAAAGGGGATTAAGCTCTTTGGGGATGCTCTTTACACGGTCTGATATTGAATAGGATTTTTGCCTTGGCAAAGGCCTTGGCTGTGAGAAGGATGCAACGGCAACTATCTTGCTGTCATATTCAAGCCCTAAATAGTATTTTGCTTTGGCATTGCCGTAAAAATGATACTCTTCTAAAAAATCCTTAAACAGATAAAGGTTATCTCTCTGTGGTATAAGTATTTTACATTTTCTTGCAAATACTCTCTTGCAGTTGCCGCTTCTGCTTGCTATAACCC
>CAVIKQ010000092.1:5216-7131 GCA_963643305.1 Eggerthellaceae bacterium | reverse complement strand
CTGTAAAGGTGCTTTCAAATGAGATTGCCGCCACAGAAAATGATGAAGCCGCCCAGCTTGCCAGTACAGAACATTTTGATATACCCAAAGGGCTTGAAATTTACGAAATTGACGGTCCGTTCTTCTTTGGATTGGCTTCTAAATTAGATGAGGTAGACAGAGATCTTGGCAAAAGGAATATTATGGTCCGTATAATAAGAATGCGAAAGGTTCCTTTTATGGATTCAACAGGTATTCATAACCTTGAAAGTCTGTGGGCAAGATCTAAAAAGGAGGGGGTAATAACCATACTTAGCGGAGTAACGCAAAAGGTTGAAGCCACACTCATAAAAAGCGGTTTGGCAAACAAGATAGGCAGGGATCATATCTTCCCGCATATAATCCCGGCATTCAACAGGGCAAAGGAGCTTATAGAGAGGATAAAAGCCGGAGATGCTTCGGTAAAGCCGTAGGGTCTATACAAAATAAAATAAAAGCCGGGGAAACCCTCGGCTTTTATTTTTGCTGTAGCATTTGCTATACGTATTATTCAGCTTTAGTTGAATCGCAGCATGTTTTTGTTGAATCTGCACAAGCAGTGCAAGTTGAATCACCACAGCATGATTTTGTTGTGTCTGCACAAGCATTAACAGTCTCTTCAACAACAGCCTCTTCTGCAGAATTCTGATTGTTAGAATTTCCACAAGCAGCAAACATTAGTGTAGCAGCTGCCAAAACGAATAATTTTTTCATAATATTAACGATTTATAAAGTTTGATTGTCTATCTCTTACGACTGGCAAAAGTATTGATAATTTCATTAAGGCCACAATTATAAATAAATATGTAACAAAAAATTAACACATTAGAGACTTTACAGAGATCTGCAAAATGATAAGCAGAACATCTGTAAAGTCTCTAACAAATACTTTTATAATCTCTCTAATTGAGATTACAATCTATAAGGCGAATTATTTAGCAATCTCCCTCTTTAAACGCTCTGTAAGAAGAGGTATTACCTTGTTAACATCCCCTACAATTCCAACATCTGCAACCTTGAATATAGGTGCAAATTTATCCTTGTTTACAGCTATGATGAAGTCTGACTCCTCCATACCTGCAAGGTGCTGGATAGCACCGGAAATACCACAAGCAATATACAAATCTGGGCGAACAGTCTTACCTGTCTGTCCAACCTGTCTGTCGTGAGGCATTATGCCGGCGTCAACCATAGCTCTTGATGAAGACACCTGTGCCTCCAAAACATCTGCAAGTTCCTGTAGTTTTTCAAATCCTGCAGCATTGCCAACGCCACGTCCGCCTGATACAAGAACCTTTGCCTCTGTAATATCTATAGCCCCCTTATTCTCCTTAACATTCTCAAGGAGTTTCACCTTAATCTTTGAGGTATCTATTTTTGGTTCAAACGGGATAACTGTGCCCTTCCTTGAATCATCTCTGTCTCTCTTCTGCATTACGCCGGGTCTGACTGTAGACATCTGCGGTCTGTGTTCGGTACACATAATGGTAGCCATAAGGTTACCACCAAATGCAGGACGAGTCATCATCAACTCTTTTGTATCCTCTGAAATCTCCAATTTGGTACAGTCTGCGGTGAGACCTGTCTCCAATCTTGCAGATAATCTTGGACCAAGATCCCTACCTATGGTGGTTGCTCCCAATAGGAAAATACTAGGCCTGAAAGCCTCTATAAGCTGATATATAGCCTGTGAATACTCCTCTGTAATATAATCTTTAAGTAGAGGATTATCCATAACTATAACCTCATCTGCACCGTATGCAATAAGATCTTTTGCTTTATCTGTTATGTTGCTACCAAGGAAAGCTGCAACTACTTTTTCTCCAAGAACATCAGCTAAATCCCTAGCCTTTCCAAGCAACTCTAGAGCAACAGGTTGAATTTCACCATCTCTCTG
>CAVIKQ010000092.1:3387-5204 GCA_963643305.1 Eggerthellaceae bacterium | reverse complement strand
ATACGAAAACGTGTTTATAATTTGACTTATTCATTGTTCTAAGGAATTAAATGATGAATTTTTCTTTTAACTTGCTGATAATAATGCCAACTGCCTGTTCAGGATCAACCTCAAATACCTCTCCTGCCTGTTTAAGGCCTTTGGTAAATGCCTTGTTAACCCTTGTAGGTGAGCCTTTAAGTCCTAATTTTGACTCATCAACATCAATTTTATCTGCACCCCAAATCTCAATCTCTTTAGAATATGCGTCAACAATACCAGAAACGCTCATATAACGAGCCTTGTATGCAGATGCCAATACTGTAAGAAGAGCAGGTCCCTCTACCTCAAGAATCTGGTAGCCCTCCTCTGTCTCCTTCTTAACTATATATTTGCCATCCTTTACCTCAAAGCCTGCAACGTATGATACCTGAGGAAGCCCAAGATGCTCTGCCATCTGTGGTCCAACCTGTGCTGTATCACCGTCAATAGCCTGACGGCCTGCTATAATAAGGTCATATTTCAAAGTCTTTAACGCACCTGCAAGAGCGTGAGAGGTAGCCAATGTGTCTGCTCCGGCAAACTTTCTGTCTGTTAAAAGAATAGCTCTGTCTGCACCCATAGCAAAAGCCTCTCTTAGAATAAGCTCTGCCTGAGGAGGCCCCATTGTTATAACAGTAACATTAGCTCCATATTTATCCTGTAAGCTAAGAGCCAGTTCCAAACCGCCCTTATCATCCGGATTCATAATTGAAGGTACACCATCTCTGATAAGTGTTCCTGTTACCGGATTAATTTTTATTTCTGTTGTGTCCGGAACTTGTTTAATACAAACTATTATATTCATACTCATATCTCCTACTTAAATAATTTAGAAGCAATTACCATTCTTTGAACTTCAGATGTACCCTCATAGATCTCTGTAATCTTGGCATCTCTCATCATTCTTTCAACAGGATACTCTCTTGTATATCCATAACCGCCATGGAACTGAACAGCCTTTGTTGTTACCTCCATTGCAGTCTCGGCAGCAAATAGCTTGGCCATAGCAGCATCAGCAGAGAACGGAAGGCCTTTCTCCTCATTGAAAGCGGCTTTTCTTACAAGAAGTCTTGCAGCTTCTACCTTAGTTGCAAGGTCTGCCATCTGGAACTGCGTATTCTGGAACTGAGAGATAGAACGCCCAAACTGTTTTCTCTCCTTTGTATATTTAACAGTCTCATCCATAGCACCCTGAGCTATACCAAGAGCCTGTGAGGCAATACCTATACGGCCACCGTCCAAAGTCATCATTGCAACTTTAAAACCACCTCCTATCTTTCCAAGGAGATTAGCTTTAGGGACACGGCAGTTCTCAAATATAAGCTCGCAGGTAGAGGAGCCTCTAATACCCATCTTCTGCTCCTTCTTTCCAATAGAGAAGCCGGGAGTGTCAGCCTCCACTATAAATGTTGTAATACCCTTATTGCCAAGAGATTTGTCTGTCATTGTAGCAATAACATATACATCTGCATAACCTGCGTTGGTTATGAAAATCTTACTTCCGTTAAGAATATAATCATCTCCATCCAATACAGCAGTTGTCTGCTGGGCAGAGGCATCTGTACCGGCATTAGGCTCTGTTAGGCCAAATGCGCCAATCCACTCACCGCTGGCAAGTTTAGGAAGATATTTCATCTTCTGCTCCTCTGTACCATGCATTAAGATAGGTGCAGCACAAAGAGATGTATGAGCGGAAAGAATAACACCGGTTGTAGCACAAACTCTTGAAAGCTCCTCTACAGCAATGGTGTACATAATGTGATCGCCACCTGCTCCGCCATAATTTTTAGGGATGT
>CAVIKQ010000092.1:0-3377 GCA_963643305.1 Eggerthellaceae bacterium | reverse complement strand
CTCTCTGTTTCATCTACTTCAGCAGCCAAAGGTTTAACCTCTGTCTCTGCAAACTCTCTAATCATCTGCTTGAACAGCTGCTGTGTGTTGGTTAATTGAAAATCCATATCTGTATCTATTAATATTTATAAAATCCTTCTCCTGTCTTTCTTCCAAGAAGATTGGCTCTAACCATCTTCTTAAGAAGTGGGTGTGGCCTGTATTTATCATCTCCAAACTCCTCATGGAGAACCTCCATGATTGCAAGACAAACATCCAAACCAATAAGGTCTCCCAAAGCAAGAGGTCCCATAGGGTGATTTGCGCCAAGCTGCATAGCCTCGTCTATCTCCTCTTTTGTTGCAACGCCATCTGCAAGAATACCAATACCCTCGTTAACCATAGGTATAAGTATTCTGTTTACAACAAATCCCGGCGCCTCATTAACCAATACAGGCACTTTACCTATCGATTTTGCAAGCTCTGTAATGTTATTGGTTACCTCATCAGAAGTTTTCTGTCCCTTGATAATCTCAACAAGTTTCATAACTGTTGCAGGATTAAAGAAATGCATCCCGATAACCTTGTCCGGCCTGTTTGTGCAGGCAGCTATCTCTGTAATAGAGAGAGATGATGTGTTAGATGCCAAAACAGCCTCAGGTTTACATAACTCATCAAGCTCCTTAAACAACTCCTTTTTAAGCTCCATTGTCTCAACTGCAGCCTCAATTATAAGATCTGAATCTGCAAGAGCCTTGTAATCTGTTGTTGTTGTTATATTAGCAAGAACAGCATTCTTGGCCTCTTCTGTCATTTTACCCTTCTCTACAAGTTTAGAAAGAGACTTGGTAATCTTTGCAAGCGCCTTCTGATAGCTTGCCTCGCTTCTGCTCTTCATAAGGACAGGAACACCTGCCTGAGCAAAAGCCTGAACGATTCCGGCGCCCATAGTACCGGTTCCTATTACGCTAACTTTCATAGTATAAATTAATTTAGTTCAACTTTCATTTATCTGTCATTAAAATGAGGCTTTTGTTTAGACAAAAACGCCTGCATCCCATCTTTTTGGTCTTGAGAGGCAAAACAGTCTCCAAAATATCTGTTCTCCAACTCCAATGCAGCAGTTTCATCCAAATCATAATTCTCATTTATAATCTTTTTTGCATAACGCACTGCAATAGGCGCATTTGAGAGAATCTTCTCTGCCATCTTTATACAATATGGCAACAGCTCCTCCTGTTCAAGAACAGAGTTTACAAGACCTATTCTCAAAGCCTCAGCTGCATCTATAACCTTGCCTGTATATATCATCTCCTTAGCCATTCCCTGGCCTACTATCTTGCTAAGCCTGTATGTGCCGGAAAATCCGGGGATAATACCAAGCGAAACCTCAGGTTGGCCAAATTTTGCATTCCGGGCTGCAACTCTAATATCACATGCCATGGCAAGTTCGCAACCTCCGCCAAGAGCAAAGCCATTTACAGCTGCTATTACAGGAATCTCCAACTCCTCTATCTTTCTGAATACAGACGCACCGAATTTTCCAAACTCATACCCCTCTTCCCTATTGAAAGCTACCATCTGCGAAATATCGGCACCGGCAACAAAAGATTTCTCCCCCTCTCCGGTAAGGACAATAGCCTTAATCTCCGGTGCAAGGTTTGAGACAAAACTGTCCAATTCTGCAAGGATTTGAGAGTTTAGAGCATTCAGAGACTTGGGCGCAGATATTTTTACAACAGCCACACCCTTGTCTAAAATCTCATATTTCAGATAACTATACTCCATAGTCTTGAAATTATCTATTATAGCATAGATTTAAGATTCTTTGAAACAGTGAAATCTGCCTCTGTAGCCTCTTTAATCTGATCTACCGTAAATTCAGGGTTAATCTCAACCAACTCTATGCCGTTAGGGGTTATATCCATTACACACATCTCGGTAATGATTCTGTTTACCTGTCCCGGAGCTGTAAGCGGAAGATGACATTTTTTAAGAATCTTATGACGTCCTTTGGCGGTGTGCTCCATTGTAAGGATAACCTTCTTGGCGCCCAATAGAAGATCCATGGCGCCACCCATACCAGGTGTCTTGCTTCCCGGAATCATCCAGTTGGCCAAATCGCCCTTCTCATCAACCTCCAATGCACCAAGGAATGTAACATCAACATGGCCGCCTCTTATAATTCCAAATGATGTAGCAGAATCAAAAGTACATGCACCCGGCTTTGCCGATGTAAATCCGCCACCTGCGTTCACTAAGTTTTTGTCGCATTTATCCTCGGCCGGAGTTTCACCCATACCCAATAGTCCGTTCTCGGACTGAAGGATAACATTTACGCCCTCAGGCAAGTAGTTAGGGATTAGAGTAGGAAGCCCTATTCCCAAATTAACAACGTCACCATCTTTAAGCTCTTTAGCAGCTCTTTTGGCAATGATCTCTCTAATTTGATTCTTATCCATAATATTAATTTTTAGGTCCTTTAAGAGGATTATTATATCATTTTTATTTATTGTGTCTCTTTACATACTCCTCGGCAACGAAAGAGGCAACATCGTCTGCGTAGGTGTTCATACCAAAACCGGCATCAAATCCAAGCTCCTTGGCAAGTTCATGGCTTATTCTTGGACCTCCGCAAACAACAATCATCTTGTCTCTTAACCCCTCTGCCTCCATAAGCTCAATAAGATTTGTCATATTCTTAATATGTACATCTTTCTGGGTAACAGTCTGGGAAACCAAAACAGCATCTGCATTAAGCTCCACGGCCTTTGCAAGGAACTCCTCATTAGGAACCTGGCTTCCAAGATTATATGCATCAATCATATCATATCTTTCAAGTCCGTAATGTCCGGCATACCCTTTCATATTCATTATAGCATCAATACCAACAGTATGCGCATCGGTTCCGGTACTTGCTCCAACAACAACAAGCTTTCTGCCAATATTCTCCTTTATATACTCATCGGTCTCATGCATATCCATAACAGTAGACTCAACCTTTGGTACATATATGCCGGTATAGTCGATATCCAAAGTACTGTTACCATAACAGTTAAAGAAGGTGAATCCGGGAGTCAGCTCCTGTGCAAACACTACAAGAGGATTCTCAAACCCCATCTTTTTAAGGAACAGTTTGGCCGCCTCAACAGCCTCTGCCCCATTAGGAACAGGCAGTGTAAAGCTCAACTGAACTTTACCGTCGTTCATTGTATCTCCGTAAGGTTTTACCTTTTTAAGATCAAGAGTCTTGTCAAAACTCTTATCCTCCATTGAATATAATCCGCCGCTCATTGTTATCTCCTCCCTTTCATTAGGTTAATAAATGGATTCATGTAATTACCGCTTTTGGCTGTTACTCCGGACAAACCCTTTCCACCTGTTCTGCTTCTCTTAAC
>CAVIKQ010000091.1:0-7326 GCA_963643305.1 Eggerthellaceae bacterium | reverse complement strand
GTACCTTTTAATTGCATTGACGGTTTCAAATATGAGGAGGGTTATGATTACAAACTCTCTGTTGTAAAGATTACCTTACCCGATTCTGGGAAACCCAAAAATAGCGCTCTCAACGTTCAATATTCTCTAAAGGAGATAATCACAAAGACCAAAGCTGAATAATACACAAAATAGATACAATGAGAGGATGGCCACATTTCTTGGCCATCCTCTCATTATCTAAACAGATCTTCTAACAATATCTCTTTCTGAACAATGTCGCTATGGCTATTATGCTTTATTCCATTTGCGGTAATCATTGTTAGCAACAGTGATTTGCCTGTTTTTGTCTCCGCTGCAAATCTGTCAGATCTTTGTCAAGAATGAATATTTTGCCCTTAGTTTGTGCCTTTGTCGGATCGAATTGAGGAGCTTCTACTTCAAACAAAGACGGTTCTGCCAATAATCTCATTTTCTTGGCGTTGTTATTAAGTCAAACAGGTCTCATAAAGGAAAATTATCGCCCAAAATAGAATTGCTACTCCTTCGGAACGGACTCCTTATAGCCCTGAAATATCCACTTTGTAAAATGTTGGAGCCGTATTGTCTTTTTCGAGAAACATCACCATATAGACAGGAGCATAAACAATCTTTCCGGCAACTCGCAGATTGTCGTTGTTGAATACGACCGCTTCGGGCAGGTCGTATTCGTTGCAATCCATGATGTTGGATAGAGCACGATGCGTTTCGTAATCTTTGCCCGACTTTACCTCGACAGGCAGAACCTTGCCGCCCAGTTCGATGACAAAATCCAGTTCACCACGTTTCTTGTTGTTGTAATAGTAGGGTGCGATGCCATGCGCCACCAGCTCCTGTGCTACTGCATTTTCATAGACCGAACCGAAGTTGATCTCCTTATCCCCTTTGATAATCCGCATCTGGATTCCTTCGGCATACTGACTGGCCAGCAGTCCAATGTCGCTCTGGAAGAGTTTGAACAGGTTGCGCGAACGAGCAAGCAATAGCGGTATTTTCGGCTCCTCCACGTTATAAACCGGCAACGCCACGCCTGCGTTCGTTAGCCACAAAAAACTATTTTCAACCCGGTCGAATTTCGCATGTTCATTCAGCCGCTTCAAGATGAAGCGTTTGTTCTTTGCGTTCAGTTCGGGCGGAATGAGATTGAAAATTTCCTCGATATAGAGTTTGTTGTGGGGATCATATTTAGCGATGTCGCGTTTGTACAGACGGATAATATCCTGCTGCTCTGTCATCACCTCCTGAAGATTGTTGCTCTCGATGTATCTGCTCACGGCAGCCGAGGATAACCGCTTCCCAAAGATACAACTCTCTATCTTTTTCCACCTATCAGTGTCTACTTTTTTGGTAGCAGCATACGGAAAACAAGTGAAAATACAAATGTACTATAATATGCTGTTATAAAGCGTATTTATTTACATTTCTTTGGTTCTTATTTTCATTTCGCACCAATACAATATAAATCTGTTTAGTTTGTTTTGCAACCTCTCCGTCTGCCATAAACAGCAACAAATTCAGATCTGTCAGAATCTATATACTCTTTCAGCAATTTTAAATCCTGTTTCCTACCAACTAATACTTGTTCCATATACAGATAATTTGCGCAGACATATAAAAATTACCCTACTTGCGCAACTTATTCAAAGATTTTCTGCGCAACTGCCCATTTTTAACTATACTTGCGCAACTTATCTGAATTTTTACCCCTCTGAAAAGTAAATTTCCAGTATCAAAGCCCACTTACCCTCTACCAGCTTATCTTTAGCCTCAAAGAAAAACAGGTACAACTCCTTGTAAACAGACAATATGAAAAACTGCATTGTGTGCGGACGGATAATCTACAGATGGGAACGGTATCTTTGCAGCTATTGCCGTGCCGATTTCCCGTCTACATATTTCTGCTCAACACCACAGAATATGGCAGAGGTGAGCTTTGGAGAGCATACACAGATAGAGAGGGCATACAGCCTCTTCCTCTTTACCGGCCGTTACAGGAATATAATCCATCTCATCAAATATAAAGAGCACCCTGAGCTCGGCTTCTATTTTGGACGTATTTTGGGATTCCGTATAGCAACGAGCTGTAAAGATGATTATTCTCTGCTCCCTAATAAGATAATCCCTGTTCCTCTGCACTGGCAGAGATGGCTGAAAAGGGGATACAATCAGGCAACAGAGATTGCACGAGGAATATCCAAAGGGATAGAGATTGCATCGGGAAGAAAAATAGAGGTAAGCAATTCTTATATAAAGCGAGTGCACGTTACAGCAACGCAAACGCATAAAACTAAGGAGGACAGGAGGTTGAACATGATTGAAGCGTTCAGGCCAAAAAGGTTGCGCAACAGGCATTATACAGGCCGGCTTCAAATTAGCGGGATTAGTGCGGCTCGACCACACAGCAGAAACAAAGGCAAAGGCCACAGTAACATAAATTTCCAAATGGAACCGGAGCCAATGCACTTTTTAGTTGTTGATGATGTATTTACAACGGGGGCAACATTAGAAGCGGCCGTTTACGCCCTCCGAACCTCTCCACCCCTTGCAGACTGCAAAGTATCAATTGCCACATTAGCCTATGTAGAGTAGTAGTTTCATAACTTTGCGCTTGGGAAACGCGGAATAGCACGGATTCCCAAGACATACTGCTGCTCTCGAAAAAGTATTAACGTCAAAAATTATTTTCCGTGTCTACTTTTCGCGTCTGGTACAGGTACAGTTTCGCATCTGGTACAAATCCCGTTCTGTTTGCCGCACAAATTACCGAATAAATTAACCACAAATCACCGAACAAAACAAACTCAAATTACCGAATATGATTAAATATATTTGGTATTCAAGAATATAATCACTATCATTGCTCTATCAATTTATTATAAAAAAGTGATATGCCAGAATATAAAATTAGAATCTCAGATAAGATTTTAAAAAGAAAGATTTTAGGGAAAGGTGCTGTACTGATAGAAGGTCCAAAATGGTGCGGGAAGACAACAACAGCAAAACAGATATCTAAGAGTGTATTGGATTTGGGAGATTCAACTGTACTTACACAAAGCTCCCAACTGATTGAGCTCAGTCCTCAAACATTACTAAACGGAGATACCCCGCGTTTGATTGATGAATGGCAAGCTCTTCCTCCCATATGGGATTCTATACGTAGTGAAATTGACAGGCGTTCCAAACCTGCACAATTCATTCTTACCGGTTCATCTGTCCTTCCAGAAGCTCACGAGACAATTCATAGTGGAACCGGGAGATTTGCCCATATTCAGATGAGGACTATGAGCCTTTATGAATCTGGAGAATCTACCGGAACAGTAAGTTTAGCTGATTTATTTGAAGGTAATTACTATGGTGTTAAAGAGAACGCTTTGACATTAGATGACATAGCATATCTTACCTGTCGCGGAGGATGGCCATGGGCTACTTTGATACCAAGAGAAGTAGCACTTGATCAGGCTTTTGATTATGTTGATTCTGTTGTTAGTAAAGACATTCAACGTGTTGATAAAGTGAGACGTAATTCAGAACGTGCCAGACTTCTTCTCCGTTCATACGCAAGAAATATTTCACAACAGGTCTCCCTTTCTACAATCCGCAAGGATATGCTCGCAAATGATGCCGGTACATTGGACGAAGACACTGTTGCAGACTATATTAAAGCTCTAAAAAAATTATTCGTAGTAGAAGATCTTGCGGCATGGAATCCGAATATACGAAGTAAAACAGCCATTAGAACAAGTGATACACGTCATTTTGCTGACCCAAGCATTGGAACAGCAGTATTAGGTCTTGGTCCAAAAGATTTAATTAATGATATAAAATCGTTCGGATTTTTTTTCGAAGACATGGTTATACGTGATCTAAGAGTTTACGCCGAAGCATTAGATGGGAGTTTATATCATTATAGAGACAGTAGTGGTCTTGAATGCGATGCTGTTCTGCATAGGCGAAATGGTAGTTACGCCCTTATAGAGGTAAAACTTGGTGGGAATGAGAGAATTGATGAAGGTGTATCAAGCTTAATATCCCTTTCCAATAATATTGACACAAGCAGAATGCCTCCTCCATCATTCATGGCAGTTATTATTGGGGTAGGCAAATTTGCGTATCGGAGAAAAGACGGCGTATTTGTCATTCCAATTGGTTGTCTTAAAGATTAAAAGTTTTTCAGTAACTTTGCGAACAGAGGTTTAAAACAGGATACAGGGTGTTTGATTTTATACACATACAGCTTATTGATATTATAGACATCTGCTTGGTAGGATTAATCATCTATCAGATATACAAGCTGATAAGAGGTACAGCCGCCATAAGTATATTTGTGGGTATACTTATTATATATGTCTTCTGGATAGTAGTTAAAGCTCTAAAGATGAGTCTGTTGTCTGCTCTTATGGGGCAGGTGCTCGGAGTAGGGTTCATTGCACTTATAATACTGTTCCAGCAGGAGATTAGACGGTTTCTGCTACACTTGGGGCAGCGTTATGTAAACGGTAAGAACGCCCATAGGATAATTGGCAATTTCTTTGGGAAACAGGGGATGGATATAAACCTGCATGAGCTTGACGAGCTTACCCAAGCCGTTAGAAAGATGAGCGAGACCAAGACAGGAGCACTTATAGTAATGAAACACTCCTCTTCATTAGACTTTATAATAGAGACAGGAGACACCATAGATGCAGCAATAAACAGAAGACTATTAGAGAATCTGTTCTTTAAGAACTCCCCGCTTCACGACGGAGCTGTAGTAATTGGCAACGGACGTATAATAGCTGCAAGATGCACCCTCCCGATGACAGAGAATCCAAACATACCTGCACATTTGGGGATGAGACATAGAGCTGCTGCCGGTGTTACAGAGGAGACAGATGCTACCGTAATTGTTGTGTCGGAGGAGACCGGTACCATCTCTTTTGTTAAAAACGGTAATATCACACCAATGCATAGTATTACAGAGTTGCGGTTGGCTATAGAGAATTCCTATAAATAAAATCTATAAATTGTCTAAAAAGGCTACTGCTGTGTTACGCTCATCATTCAAGTCCTCACATACTACAGTATGCTCCGGTATTGCATGATTTTGCAAGCCTTGCATTTGCTCTTTTTATTTCAATTTTACACAGTTTTGAAATATCTGTTGCTATTATTCCTGTTTTTTGTGAGAGGAGTAGAAAGCATACGGCCCAACGGCAGGTTTTATTGAAAACTTCTCCTCGGTACCATGATACAGCCGTTTAAGATTGCTTATATGTGTAAGCCAGATGATAACACCAACCACTATACTGAAAATCTTTAGTGTAAGAGTCTCCTCCGGTTGAAGCCATAGGGCAAAGATAAAATTAACCATAAAAGGGAAACAGGTAACAGCCGCTATTACACTGACCGATATATATCTTGTAAAGGCAAAGACTACCAAAAAAACAATAAGACAGAGCAGAACGGCAAACGGGTGAATAGCCAACAACACTCCAACCAATGTGGAGACCCCTTTCCCCCCTCTAAAACCATGAAACAACGGAAAGATATGCCCAAGCATGGCAGATAATCCAAACACAATCTGAGAGGCTACATACGGGTTGGTTTCATGGTCAAATGGCAGCAGACGTGCAAGCTGCACTGCTGTAACCCCCTTTAACAGATCAAAGATAAAGACAATAAGCCCCATCTTCCATCCCAATACCCTCTGTGTATTGTTGGCACCGGGATTATGGCTGCCAAACTGCCTTACGTCAATCCCATAAAGACGCTTCCCCAATATGATGGAGCCGGAGATTGAGCCTATAAGGTAGGAGACAATTATAAATAATATATAGAGTATGACTGTTTGCTGCAAAACTATTATGCCTACTTTTTTCTAATAATCCTTAACAAATTTTTAACAAATGTAAACATAATAACAAGGTTTGCCAAAAATAAATCAGCTGGTTTGTGCTAACGCAGCATTTGCCCTACCCCTAACAAATCATTTAACTCGTTGGCACTATAAAAATTTAATAAAAGCGCAAATGCAAGGCTTGCGAAGCCGAGTATTCCGCAGCATACTTGTAGTATGTGAGGAAATACGAGGCGAGCGTAACGCAGCAGTTGCGCCTTTTATTAAATTTTTATTGGTCTATAGATTGCTGCAGCTTCCGCTCCGCCCTCAAAAACTGCCTCAACAAATGCACAATCTCTTGCGATTCCTGAAGCATGTTAAGGTAAACGTATGTAACGGTAAGATTAGAGGTATTTTCATCCTCTTGAAGAGAGGAGAAGAGTTCTTTATAGGTTTTTGAAAGCAATGCCATAACCTCTTCACATTCACTTCTTATTTCAACGGTCTCCTCATAGTTGCCACTTTCTAATACATTTATACTCTTTACAAAGAGATTCATTATTCTTTCTCTCAATGGGATGAACTGAAGAGAATATTTGTTAGGAAGAGGAGTAAAGTTGTTGTCTACATGCTCTTTGCAATACTCGCATATACGTCTCAGGCTGTACATTACAGAGACACAGCTGTTTATACCAAGATTAAACCAAGTACTCTTCTCAATGGCCAAGGTTCTGTCTATCTTTCTAAAGCAAAGAGTTTCTTTTCTTCTTATGCTTTTTAAGGTTGCCTTTTCGGTTATAAGAGAGCGTTCTGCCTTACGCAACGGTTTAAGATCTTCATTTATAAAACCATCTGTGATTTGTATATAGGTCTCAACGGTATATGAAAGGAACTCTCTCATCTTTTCTGCTACATGCTTGCGCAACATACTCCAGATTTCCTGTTTGTTGTTAGAGGCAATCATTGCATTAAAGAGTTCATCTTTCTTCTCCTCTTTTGCCTTCTTTCTAAAACGGATATTTGTCTTAATGAGGGCAACCACTGCAAGGACTACAACCGCAATCATTGCCAAAGTGCCGCCAAAATAGATTATAAGTACTATTAATGCAGCGGCCGCAAATGCAACACCTGCCGTAATGAACCAGCCCCCTATAACGGAAAGCACCCCTGTTATACGGAACACTGCGCTCTCTCTGCCCCATGCGCGGTCTGCAAGGGATGAACCCATGGCCACCATAAAGGTTACGTATGTGGTTGAAAGCGGCAATTTAAGGGATGTTCCCAAAGCTATGAGAAGACCTGCAAGCACAAGGTTTACAGAGGCTCTGATCAAGTCAAACGCAGCACCATCCTCCAATATTGCCTCATCTCTCTTAAAGCGCTCGTTAATCCAATGCTGTACAGGGACAGGGGTAACAGATACAATCCATGTTGACACAGAGACAAATGAACGGACTATGCTTCTTGCCACCTTAGAGGAACCGAACATC
>CAVIKQ010000090.1:1302-7359 GCA_963643305.1 Eggerthellaceae bacterium | reverse complement strand
AAGTGGAATTTCAAGGCTTGCGAAGCTGAACAAACCGGAGTTTACTTACGTAAATAAAGATTTGTGAAGCAAGCGTAACGCAGAAATTACCTTTTTAGACAACCTCTTTCATTAAACAAGAGATTATCTTTCTGTTGGCGGTGTCTATTGCTGTGTTGTCTAATGCTTTAAGATAGATTTGCGTTGTTCTTTCTGATGTATGTCCCATGCCGGCACTTATTACAGAGAGGGGGATATTGTGCTTGCGGGCGGCTGTTGCCCAGCTGTGGCGTGCCACATAAGAGGTAAGGTTACAATCTGACCTCAACAGGAATGAAAGGCGTTTTAATTGTCTGTTGTAATAGTTTAATGCTATCTGATACTGTTTGAACTTTTTGGCATTCTCTTTAGATTTAAGTATTGGGAATATATACCGGGAAAAGGGGTTGGAATAGCGGTCTATAATGGTCTGCACTGCCGGTTCTATACGTATAACCAACTGTTGCTCTGTCTTATGCCTAACATAAGTAATCTCCCCTCCCCTTATGTTAGATCTGCTGAGGTATGCCATATCTATAAATGCCATTCCTCGTGTGCAGTAGCTGAACAGAAACAGATCGCGAGCCAATGTGAGCGCCGGGGAGTGTTTCAGGTCCATTTTGTAAAGCTGATGTATAATCTTTTCGTTTACAGCCCTTTTCCTTGTACGGTCTACTCCTGTGTAGACATTAATAAAGGGATTGGTGCGGTTCTGTTCTATAACATGCTGTCTTTGAGCTTTGTTATACACCGCACGTAATATGCGCATATAAAATGAGATGGAATTACGGACAAGTCCGCGTTGCTGTAAAAACAGGTTATAGCCATCTACAAAGGATTCATCTACTGCAGATAAGGGCAAATCCTTGTTATTGCAGTACAATGCTATACTGTTTTTTGTTCTAAGGTAGTTTCTTGCGGTGCTGTAACGGTTGCAGGAGTTTAAGTATTCTATCTGTTGATTAATGAAAGATAGAAGATTGATTTTTACATTTTTAACTGTAGTCATATTGCTAATTTGTTTAAGAAAGACTTAAAAAATGTGTAAATATGCCTACAGGCAAGGGGTATGTCTGCATCTAAAACCCCTGCATAACCAAAGAGGGTGACTAAAAAGTCTGAACAACTCTCTGAGAATTGAATATTTGGAAACAAGATTGAGGTTGACCTCACCCAAAAACAAGAAAAAGAGGCTTGACTAATACTTTGTAGTCAGCCTCCTCTATGTTTAACTAAAACTTCGCTTTCGCGCAGCTTTTCCTCACCATGGCATAGCCTAAACAAGTTTGGCTCTGCTCATCCGGCTTACGGAAAAGATGTATCAGCAACAGATATTAGAACCTGTCTTCAGATGACACTGTAAGTTTTTTTCTACCTCTTCTTCTGCGTGCAGCTAATACACGACGTCCGTTAGGTGTAGACATACGCTCGCGGAAGCCATGTTTGTTTCTGCGTTTGCGCTGCGATGGTTGGAATGTGCGTTTCATATTATGACAATTTATATATTTTTCTTAATTACCTGTTTTCTCCAAATGGAGTGCAAAAGTAACTGTTTAAATCTTAAAATCCAAATAAAACTTTTTAGACGCTGTTTATCCTCTTCCCGATAAAATCCGGCACCGTTTCTTAAAACTACTCTTTGGCTATATAAATGACCTTTTTCTGGTTAAAGAACTCCTCGTTAAACCACTCGCTTATGTTTTTCACAAAAAGGTTTCGTTCTGGTATTTTACTCTTTTTTAGAGCATTGTCTAACTCTGCCGCAATCTCTCCCCCTTTAAGATATATGATTCCCCTCTCATATCTCCCCTTTACCCAAGGGAGAAAGTTCTGCAAATCTGTAACTGCGCGAGATACTATGTAATTAAACCTCCCTTTTACCGCCTCTGCTCTCATATTCAGGGCTGTTACATTTTTCAGCCCCAATGAGGCTGCAATGCTCTCTACCACCTTTATCTTTTTGCCTACAGAATCTACAAGGGTAAAATTACTGTTGGGAAGCATTATTGCCAACGGAATACCGGGAAAGCCTCCCCCTGTACCAACATCCATTATATTGCATCTGCCTAAGTCTATCCCTGCGCTCTCTGCAAATTTAAGTATTGCGAGCGAATGGAGCACATGATGCTCGTAGAGCAGATCTATATCCTTTCTGCTTATTACATTTATCTTCTGGTTCCACTCTCTGTACAACGGATATAGCTTTGAAATCTGCTCTCTCTGCTCTGCCGTTACATTAAAATATTTATATATCAACTCTTCCATATACCGTTAACTTACAATACCATCTTCCAAATCTTTCAACAGCTCTTTTGCCCTTCTTATTCTTGTTCTCACCGTATTTATAGGCAGACCGGTAAGTACAGCTATCTCGTCGTATGCCAACTCTTTAACAAAGCGCAACTTGGCAACCTCCCTGTATTTGGGGTCTAAGGAGTCTATCCTGTTCATTATCTCTGAGAAAGACTGCATGCTTATATATTCATCCTCAGGAGATTTGGAGACTCCGTAAAAGCCATGTTCTATATTGGCTTTCTGCTTTCTGAGGCTGTCTATTACAGTGTTCTTTGCTATGTTGTACAGCCAGGTAGAAAATTTATATGAGGGGTTGTACATCTCCAAGCTGCTGAACGCCTTAAACAGTGCTATCTGGGTAATGTCTGCGGTTTCTTCTGCGCAGGAGGCAAGCATCTCCCGCACAAACGCCTCTAACTGAGCTTTGTAGCGCGTGTGCAAAATGGTGTAGGCTGTCTGGTCTCCACCCTCTACTGCTCGCTTTACAAGCTCTTCGTCCGATATATCTGCACCGTTCTCTTTCATTGGCAAATCCTTGGCTGTAAATCTTTTACTGCAAATTTTGAGCTGCAAATCTTAACTGTAAATATGTAATTGTTTAATATTAATGTGCCTCCAACCAGTTGTCCCCAACTCCGGCTTCGGCCACAAGGGGTACATGCAACTTTATAACACTCTCCATCTGCTTGGTTACCATTGTCTTTAGAACCTCAACTTCATCCGCTACAACATCAAACACAAGCTCGTCGTGTACCTGAAGAATCATCTTGCTCCTGAGGTTCATCTGTTTTATGCAGCGGTGAACGTTTATCATTGCAGCCTTTATTATATCTGCCGCGCTCCCCTGCAATGGTGCGTTTATGGCGTTCCTCTCGTTGTATCCCCTTACAGTGGCGTTACGGGAGTTTATATCGGGAAGGAAACGTTTACGTCCGTAAATGGTCTCTACATAGCCAACCTCTTTCCCCCTCTTTATCATGTTGTCCATATACTCCTTTACCTTTGGGTAGTTGCGGAAGTACTCCTCTATCAGCTCTTTGGAGGCGGTTCTGCTCATGCCAAGTCTCTGCGAAAGGCCAAATGATGATATGCCGTAGATTATTCCAAAGTTTGCTACCTTGGCCCTGCTCCGCTGTTCTCGTGTCACCTCCTCCTCCGGCACTCCAAAAATTTTTGCCGCTGTTGCCGTATGAATATCTTTCCCTTTGTTAAAGGCATCAACAAGGTGCGGGTCGTTGCTCAGATGCGCCATAAGCCGCAATTCTATCTGCGAGTAGTCTGCCGAGAGTATCTTGCCCCCGTTGAACTGCGATACAAAGGCTTTTCTAATCTCCTTGCCCCTGCTTGTCCTAACCGGGATATTCTGCAGGTTGGGGTTTGTTGAGCTTAGTCTGCCTGTTGATGTAAGTGCCTGATTGAATGTAGTATGTACCTTACCATCTTTTGGCGATATAAGTAATGGGATATTGTCTGTATATGATGATATGAGCTTTTTAAGGCTTCGGTATTCGAGAATCATATTTATAATGGGATGTCGCCCCTCCAATTCCATTAAAGTCTTTTCATCTGTGCTGTAATGTCCCGATACGCTTTTTTTTGCTTTGGGGCTGAGCTTCAGTTTCTCGTACAGCAGCTGCCCTACCTGTTTGGGCGATGACAGATTAAGGAACATATCGTCTGCCACAAGCCGTGCCTGGTCCTCTATCTTAAGCAGCTCTGCCGTAAGCTCCTTGCTGTATCTTGAGAGATGCTCCGTATCTATCTTTACCCCTGTGTACTCCATATCTGCCAATACGGGAATAAGCGGTGCCTCTATCTTTGTGTACAGCTCTGCCTGGCCGGTCTCCTCCAATTCTAACGTAAGCTGTTTGCGCAACTCTGTGAGCAGTGATACAACTGTATGCAGCCTTTCTGCATCGGGAAGTGGTTCTATATCTGTGTTAAGATAGGTCTTAACCAGTATCTCCTCTTTGTGAGCTCTTTCGGGCTGAAGGACATAGTGCATAAGTTCTATGTCGCAAAGCGTGCCGTTAAGCTCTAAACCGTTGTCCCTTAATATCTTTATGTAATCCTTTAGGTTGTATCCTGTTTTTGTAATCTTGTCATCTGCCAACAACAACACAGCAGCTTTCAACTGCGGCACCTTTGCATACTTGCCTGCCGTTCCTAAATAGAGTACAGTGTCATGGATTTTTAGTGCAACCTCTTTGGCTGCTGCCGCCTCCTTGGCAAGCTCCTCTAAAGATACTTCACAGAGATTCATCCCTGCCGTGGCTGCCCCTCCCGATTCGTTCAACGGTTCTGCAAAGCTAAACAGATCCGGCTCTGCTGCTGCAGCGGTCTCTTGTTTGCTGTCATTGCCGGTACTCTCTACTCCGGAATCTATGAACTTGCGCAGTGAGTTGAACTCGTAATCTGCAATTATCCCATTTATCCTGCCGTAATTCGGTTGTTGGTATTTAATGGAGTCTAACGATACGGGCAGTCCTATATCTGTCTTTATGGTTACAAGGAACTTGCTCATATCCAAATGGTCTAACGACTGTTCCACTGCGGCTTTCTGCTTTGGGGAGAGTTCCTCTTTATGTTCTACAATACTCTCCACGCTGCCAAACTGTGCAATAAGCTTCTTTGCACCAACCTCCCCTATCCCTTTGATTCCGGGTATATTGTCAGATGCATCGCCGCAGATTGTAAGAATATCTATTACCTGCCCCGGATTCTCTATTCCGTAATGTTCGCATACCTCCTTGGGACCTATAAGCTGCGGCTCGTCTCCCTTGCCTATCTTGTACTGTGTAACATTGGGCGATATAAGTTGTCCGTAGTCCTTATCGGGAGTAACCATATAAATCTTGTTCTCATCACTGCTCCATTGTGCTGCCATAGAGCCAATTACATCATCTGCCTCATACCCCGGCATCATTACAACCTGTATGTTAAGTGCTCCCAGAATCTCCTGCAACGGCTCCAAGGCGGCCTTTACAAGTTCCGGAGCTGCACTTCTGTTGGCTTTGTACTCCTCATACGCTTCATGCCTAAAGGTCTTTGCCGGAGGATCGAATGCAACGGCAATATGGGTGGGATGCTCCTTGGAGACAATCTCAAAAATCATCTTTGTAAAGCCGTACAGAATAGATGTATCAACCCCTTTTGAGTTAACCATTGGTCTGCGCATAAAGGCATAGTACATTCTAAAAATCTGAGAGTGTCCGTCTATGAGAAATATCCTGTTCATAAAGTGCCCGTTATTCGTTTATCCATTCTGCGTATGAAGAAGCGGTTTCATAAAGTCTTAAACTGTAGAGTTTTATCTCTTTTGGGAGTCTTCTGCCTATACACTCTGCAAAATATGTTATGAGATTCTCGCATGTGGGCTGAAAATCTACAAGCACAACATTTCCGTACTGAGCGGAGAGTTCGGATGCTGCGGGGGAATCGCGCCTTAAGACCAGCGCATGGTCAAAATGATTCAGCACCTCCTCTGTAACTATTGCTTTGAGCTCTTTGAAATCCATAATCATCCCATATTTGTGAGCATTTCTGTCCTGCTCCGGCACCCCCTCTATTGTTACATATAATATATAGGAGTGCCCATGGATATGTCTGCACAGGCCGTCGTAATTTGGCAGCGCATGTGCCCCCTCAAACCTGAACTCCTTTGTCAGCCTCAATTTTCCCATAACATTTATATTTAGCTTCCCGATAAAATACTACCCCCGCAGGAGGGCAAAACCACAGCAA
>CAVIKQ010000090.1:0-1292 GCA_963643305.1 Eggerthellaceae bacterium | reverse complement strand
CATTAGGGCACTTTTAAATGTAGTTAACCAACCGGGCATTATTTCATTTGCCGGTGGGTTTCCAAATCCGCAGACCTTTCCTATTGATGATCTTAAGAAAATCATGATAGAGGTGCTTGAGGAGCAGGGGGCAAAGGTATTGCAGTATGGCGGTACAGACGGTAACAGAGAATTACGGGAGGAGTTAGCTAAAATCTACATAAAACAGGGTCTTGACATAGACAGAGACAATATAATAGTAACAACGGCATCCCAACAGGCTATAGATCTTACTGCAAGGATATTCCTTGACCCCGGAGACACTGTCCTCTGCGGACTTCCGTCTTATCTTGGGGCATTGCAGGCATTTACAGCTGCCCAGGCAGATATGGTTGGCGTAGAGGCAGATGAGGAGTTGGAGGCTGTTGTAAGGGCTATGATTGCCGTTGGCAAGAAGCCTAAATTCATCTATACAATTCCGGATTTCCAGAACCCTACCGGTGTTACAATGACAATACCTCAGAGAGAGTATATAGTTAAGGTAGCAAGGAAGTATGACCTTATCATTATAGAAGATTCCCCTTACAGAGAGATTAGATTCGAGGGAGAACACCAGCCTCTTATCTCATCAATGGCTCCGGAAAGAACCATTCTGTTAGGGACTTTCTCAAAGACATTTGCTCCGGGATTCCGCCTTGGATGGGTTGTGGCTCCAAAAGATTTTGTTTACAGATATAACTTAGCCAAGCAGTCTGCAGACCTCTGTTCTCCTGTTTTTGATCAGGCTGTTGCAGCAAAGTATCTGCAGAGCGGTGCGTTTGAGGTTAATCTTAAAAAGACTGTTGAGCTTTACAGACACAAGAGAGATGTTATGTTGGAGGCTCTTGAAAAGGAGATGCCTGAGGGTGTTACCTGGACAAGACCGGACGGTGGTCTGTTCCTTCTTATGACACTTCCTCACGGATACGATACTAAAGAGCTTTTTGATTATGCCATTAAGAAGAATGTTGCATTTGTGATTGGCGAGGCTTTCTTCTGCGACGGTACAGGACAAAATACATTGCGTGTTAACTTCTCCTTTATGGATGATGACAACATAAGAGAGGGGGTTAGGAGATTGGCAGGAGCAATACGCGATTTGTTTGCAAAAGGTAAATAGACAGTTAGAACTACTGATAATGTTCCCATAGGTAAATATTATAGTTAAAATTCCAATTAGTACCAACGGAAGAGTTCGGGATCCCACCCCGGACTCTTCTTATTTTAAACTTCGTTTACAATCACTACGCCTCGGCATAATCAAAATAAATTTT
>CAVIKQ010000089.1:0-7428 GCA_963643305.1 Eggerthellaceae bacterium | reverse complement strand
CCCCAAGGTTTACTATTTTCATATTCGGTTTATTATGTTTCAATATCCAAAGGTATTTAAAAAAATAAAGAAATAAAAGCTGCCCCTGCAAAGGACAGCTCTTATTTCTTATTAACCTAAATCTAACCTATGAAAAAACTATTTGTCTTAGGTTATTTCAAACGCTGTGCCAAACTGAAACAAATTGTCTTATAAATTTAAAACTTTTTTATAACCAGTTCATTAACAGTTCTTTTTGGAACATGATGCGTTCCGTTCTCCTCTCTCCAATATTTGTAGTTGTTGTTTTCCATATCATCTACAACAACTTTTTCAACAGGTACACCCAAGGCAATAACTTGAATTATAGAGTACCTTGGTTCTATCTGTAGGATATTGGCAAGCTGCTCTCTTTTTACAGATGCTATCATACATCCTCCGTAACCCAATTCAACAGCCTGCAACAGAATGCTTTGC
Organism: Eggerthellaceae bacterium; assembly: GCA_963643305.1. Classification (GTDB taxonomy): domain Bacteria; phylum Bacteroidota; class Bacteroidia; order Bacteroidales; family UBA932; genus Egerieousia. Next base: position 6,972 of record CAVIKQ010000089.1, on the reverse strand, counting down.
GCGGTAATTCCGTTATCGCACGAGCAGCTGCCGGCAATCTCTGTGTCTAACAGCTGTATGATATATGCGGCAGGTCTTTCACCCTCAACAGGTCCGTCCCAATCTGTAAGGTATCCTGCCCACCCCAAGGTGGAGAAGATTCTTGCATTTATATCGGGAGAGTTGCACACAATATATTTTATAGGTTGTATGTTTCTCGATGAGGGTGAGAACCTTGCAGCCTCTATCATAAGGTTGAGATCTTTAGCCGGAATAGCTTTGCTCTCATTGAACCTTCTGTAGCTTCTGCTCCTCTTTATAAGGTCTAATAGCTTCATCTTGCCTATTCCTTTACAAGCTCTACTCTCTCTATTACAACCGGATTCTGAGGAACATCCTTAGCCCCTACCGGCACGTTTGATATGGCATCAACAACATTCAGTCCGCTAATTGTCTCTCCGAAAATTGTATAAGCACCATCTAAATGGACACAGTTCTCAGGAGATGAGACAATATAGAACTGAGATCCCGATGATTCTTTCATAGGATTAGAAGTGTCCCCTTTACGTGCAGCGGCAAGCGCTCCTTTCTTGTGGGTGTGAGTATCAACAATCTCTGCAGGGATTGTGTAGCCCGGGCCACCCTGCCCCCATCTGCTTCTCAATGTTGTATCCTTTGAATAAGGGTCTCCTGCCTGAATCATAAAATCTTTTATAACTCTGTGAAACAGAATGCCGTTAAAAAATTTTTCCGATGCCAGTTTTACAAAGTTGTCCCTGTGCTGCGGTGTATCTTTGTAAAGTTTTACCCTTATTGTACCCATGTTGGTAACAATGTCAAATACAGGCTCTTCTGCTACCGAATCGGGGCAAAATGCCAATTTTGGTTCACTCTTTATCTCCATATTATCCTCTTTTGGTTTTGCAGACTCCTCTGCACTTTTGTTGTTTTTATTACCTCCATTACAGCCTGCCAAAGCTATTGCCGCAATGCCTAAAACTGTTAAAATCTTAAGTTTCATATTATCAAAAATTTCTTTAAAAAGGCTATTGGTTTAAATGGTCTTCAAATATAGACAAAAATAGTGTTTTTACGCTACTTATTTTTACCTTTGGGGTCTGATGCCGTGTAATAGTTGGTAAAATGGATAGATTATTATACAGTTATTTTAAAGCTGTCTTGGTTACTGTATTGTTTGTTGTGTCTGTAAAGCAATATGCAGGTGCAACAGGGTTGTCTTTATCTGATTCATCATTGAATGTGCAGCAGAGAGTAGGGCTCGTGCTAAGTGGCGGAGGGGCAAAAGGGCTCTCACATATTGGTGTTATTAAGGCATTGGAGGAGAACAATATACCAATAGATTATATATGCGGTACCTCAATGGGAGCCATAGTGGGAGGGCTTTATGCAATAGGATATACTCCCAATGAGATGATAGAGCTGTTCAGCAGCAAAGAGTTTGATTCCTGGTTCAGAGGGGAGCCGGAATATGAATACGGCAGTTTCTTTTACAGAGATGACCCCACCCCTACCATGTTCAGTTTTGGAATAGCGGCAAAGGAGAATAAAATAAAATTGAATCTGCCGGTCAGCTTTGTAAAACCATATCCAATGGATATAGAGTTTATGCGCATCTTTGCCCCTGCTGCCAAGGCGTCGAAATATGACTTTGATTCCCTAATGGTGCCCTTTTTCTGTGTATCGTCAGACATTGCAAGAAAGAGGGAGTTTGTTTCAAAAAAAGGGGACCTCTCTGCTGCAGTGAGGGCTTCAATGACATATCCGTTCTTCTTTAAACCCATAACAATAGACTCAACGCTACTCTTTGACGGAGGATTCTACAATAACTTTCCGTGGGAGATAATGGAGGAAAGCTACGCTCCGGATTTTATTATAGGGGCAAAGTGCGTTACAGGAGAAAACACCTTGGATGAGGATGAGATAGCGTCGCAGGTTATCGGGATGCTTGTTACACAGACAGATTATAATATTCCGGCAGAAAAGGGGGTTATAATAAGCCGAGTGTACCCGTATGGCGTAATGGACTTCAAAAGGGTGGGGGAGATTGTAGAGATGGGATACCAAAATGCGCAACCATATATAAAAAGTATAAAGGAGAGGGTAAAGAGGGAGAAAACCCCACAGCAACTTGCAGAGCAGCGGGAGCTGTTCAGGGCAAAGTGCAAGCCTATGATTATTGCGGAGGATATTGAGGTGTCTCCCAACATGTCTAAGGGAGACAAGCTCTTTATTACAAGAACCCTTAAAAACGGCAAGGAGGGGGATGTGCAATTTGAGACCTTTAAGCGCGGCTACTACAGGGTTATAGCAACCAATACGGTAAGGACCTTCTACCCCTCATATAAGCAGACAGAGGATTCGCTCTATCATATTCATATAAAGGCAACCAAAGCCGCACCTTTAAAAATCTCCATTGGAGGCAACATATCATCATCTACACTTAATCAGGGATACCTTGGAATAACCTATTCAAATATGGGGCTTCATCCGTGGAAAGTAGGCATTGATATGAATATAGGCAGGTTTTACAAGGGTGGAAATATTGGTTTCAGATATGATATAGGGGTAAAGCCAATGGTTTTTATCTCCGGAGATGCTGTTATGCACCAGTTTGATTATTACGGAGGGAATCAGTCTTTTTTTACTCCCGATAAGTTACCGAACAATGTTCAGGAGAGGGAGTCGTATGCAAAGTTGTCGCTTGGGACAGCCCTCTCCATTAGAAGGAATATTGTTGGAAAAATATCGGTTGGGGTTGGCAGGTTAGACTATCATTACTTTTTTGATGACAGTTACGGCTCCAAGGACAAGCCCAACAAGACATACATAGATGTGCTCTATCCGGAGGCCAGCATTGAGCGGAACTCCCTTAACCATGACTTCTACCCTACAGAAGGGCAGAGGCTGTTTATAGGAGCAAGGTATATATTTGGAAGAGAGACTTTTCACAAATATAAAAAGGCAGTTCCCGATATGGTGAACACCAATCTGTTTGGCAGTGGAGAGTTTAAAAACAATTTCAGACATACTGTTTTGGGGAGATTCTATTCAGACAGCTATTACAGGATAAGCAGATGGTTCAGGTTAGGCGCCATGTTAGATTTTACCTTCTCTACCAGACAAGATAAAGGGAATTATTTTGCCACGCTATTGTATATGCCTGTTTTTCAGCCGGTACCTCACAGCAATACCCTTATGATGGAAAGATACAGGGCAAATACCTATTTGGGGCTCTCGGTATCTCCTATAATAACCTTTGCCAATTCACTGTATCTGCATACGACAGCGGCATATTTCCAGCCATGGGAGACCATAAGACATCTTGGAGAAGGGCTGTATGAGTATAGCGGACAGATGCCAAGCGGAGGGTTCATAGGTAATGCTGCAATTGTATGGCAAAGCCCTATAGGCCCGGTATCACTTGCGGCTACCTACTACTCAAAGAGCGACAGTGCAAACTGGTACACGCAACTTAACATAGGAATGCTGTTGTTTAAGAAAAGAATGTTCAGGTAATGTCAAATTTTAGCCCAATAAAGAAGCTGGCATCTGAAACTGCCATATACGGACTAAGTACAATATTGGCCCGTATGATAAATTTCTTCTTTGTGCCAATATACACAAGAGTCCTTACCCAAGAAAATTACGGCTCATATACAGAGATAATGTCCTATATAGCAGTATTGCAGGTAATTCTTGTACTTGGCTTGGAGACCGGCTGCTTTAAGTTTGCAAACAATATAAAAAACTCACCCAATGAATATAAAGGGATGACACCAAAGGATCCCTTTGCAACCTCTTTTATAACGGTATTGTCCTGTTCTGCACTTTTCTGGCTCTCTCTCATCCTTTTTGCAGAGCCACTGGCAAGCCTGCTTGGGTATAGCGGTTACAGGCAGATGATAGTATATACAGGGGGGATTTTAGCCTTGGACTCTATTACCGCAATAATGTTTGCACAGCTCAGATACTTAGAGAAAGCCTCTAAGTTTGCACTGTTCAAGACCATAAAAATTGTTTCGGAATTAGGATTCAATCTTCTTCTGTTTTTTGTGGTGCCAAAATATCTTCTGAAACACCCACAAAGCATTCTCACAACATTCATACCGGCACAGCCCGATTTCTCCTATATAGTTTTTGCAGTATTTCTCAGCTGTATTGTATGCACATTGCTGTTTATTCCCGGCATTTTACACCTTAAACTGCGTTTTAACGGCAGATTGTTCAAACTGCTCCTTGCATATTCGTTGCCGTTGATGATAGCAGGACTTCCCGGCATAGTCAACGAGAGCTTAGACAGAATACTATTCAGATATTTTGCTCCCGATGATACAATATGGAGAGCCGAATTGGGCATTTACGGAGCGGCCCTCAAATTGGCGGTAATAATGAACCTTTTTATACAGATGTTCAGGTATGCGGCAGAACCCTTCTTTTTTGCAAGAGGCAGAAACAGAGAGCTGCTTGCACAGGTAATGGAATATTTTGTAGCATTCTGTATGGTTATATTCCTTGGAATAATGTTTTACATGGATATTATAGAGCTTATATTGGGCAAGGAGTTCAGGGGAGCTGTTGCAACAGTTCCAATTATGTTGCTCTCCTATATGGGATTGGGGATGTTGTTTAATGTAAGCATGTGGTACAAGTTGAGCGGCTATACAAAATATGCCGTTACAATCACCCTTTTAGGGCTGGCCGTTACTTTGGTCATAAATGTTACCTTTATGCCATACTTCTCATATTGGGCCTCTGTCTTTGCACATCTGCTTAGTGTTGCCTGTATGTTGCTCTACAGCGTAAAATTGGGGAACAGATACTATCCTATCCCATACAGATGGAGAGTTATATGCAAATATATATCTGCGGGGTTAGTTCTTTATGGAATTTCCTATTTAATGAATACCTTTGTGTGGGATTCTCTGTTTGAAAGTCGTTCTGCAATTACACTTATAAAGCTCTCTTTCAATACGGGTCTTCTTGTACTCTTCCTTTTATACTGTGTTAAGACAACAGGGCTGATAGCTGTTGTTAAAGCACGGCTTGGGAGGTGAGTTTATTTAGTTTTAATTATGAAAGAAAAGGTTACTGTAAAAATCATTAATAAAAGTGGGGCAGCTTTGCCCGCTTATGCAACAGAACTCTCTGCCGGAATGGATTTGAGAGCTTCTATAGATGAACCTGTTGAGATAGAAAGTCTTCAAAGAGTGCTTGTGCCAACCGGACTTTATATCTCGTTACCGGAGGGCTATGAAGCGCAGATAAGGCCAAGAAGCGGATTGGCAGCAAAACATGGCATAACCGTACTCAATAGCCCCGGTACAATAGATGCAGACTACAGAGGAGAGATAAAGGTTATACTTGTAAACCTTTCAAAGGATAAATTTGTGATAGAACCGGGAGAAAGAGTGGCACAGATGGTTGTTGCAAGACATGGTCAGGTTGAATGGGTTGAAGTAGAGGAGTTAGATGAGACCCAACGCAGCAGCGGAGGGTTTGGTTCAACAGGAGTCAAATAATTTGGTGCCAAATGGAAATAGAGGATTTGTACAGTCTATACAGAGAGTGCTCCGGAGGCGTTTGCACAGATACACGGCAGATTAAAGAGCATTGTATGTTCTTTGCGCTCAGAGGGGAGAATTTCAATGGGAACGAGTTTGCAGAGCAGGCACTCGCAAAGGGGGCAGACAAGGTTGTGATGGATGATTTGCAACTGTATGAAAAGTTCGGAGGGGCGTCTAACAATAATATCATACTTGTAGAGGATGTCCTGAGTACGCTTCAGCAGATAGCACGTCACCACAGGCTGCATTTTAAAATACCGGTAATAGCCCTTACCGGAACCAACGGAAAAACAACAACCAAGGAGCTTATAACGGCAACCCTTGCAACAACCTACAATGTTGTAAGTACAAAGGGGAATCTCAACAACTATATAGGGGTACCTCTTACCCTTCTCAATCTTAATGAAGAGACACAGATAGCTGTAATAGAGATGGGAGCAAGTGCTCCGGGTGAGATAAGTCATCTTTGTAAAATTGTATCTCCCACCTTTGGTCTTGTAACAAATGTAGGAAAAGCGCACCTTGCCGGATTCGGCTCTTTTGAAGGGGTTATAAAGACCAAAGGGGAGCTGTATGACAATCTTGTTGAACATAAGAAGATAGCCTTTGTAAATACAGACAACGAATATCTGCTCCGCATGTACGGCAATCGTCCTACATTACAGATTGTTCCGTATGGTGTTAAATCAATGGGGGCAAAGATAGTAAGAACAGACAACTCTCCTTATCTTAATGTTGAGATAGCCAACCCCTCCTCCCTTGAACAGCCGCTGCGGGTAGTAGTAAAAACGCATCTCATAGGGGATTACAATGTAGATAACGTACTTGCGGCTCTCTGTGTGGCAACATATTTTGCAGTACCTACACAAAAGGCCGTAGATGCCATTTCAAATTATGTTCCCTCCAACAACAGATCGCAGTTGTGCAAAACAGACAGGAACACCCTTATCATTGATGCATATAATGCCAATCCTACCAGCATGGGGGCATCGTTAGACAACTTTGCAAGGTTAAAGATGAACAACAAAATGCTGATACTTGGAGATATGCTTGAACTTGGAACAGACTCAGTTCCGGAACATACCAATATTATATTAAAGGCAGATACTGTTAACGCCACCAAGATAATACTGGTTGGAAAAGAGTTTAAAGCTGCAGTAGAAAATCTTGTAGGAGAGATAAAGAGCCCTGTTTTAACCTTTAACAATTCAGATGAGTTGGCTTTGTATCTTAAAGAGGAGTCTCCTGTTGGGAATACAATCCTTATAAAAGGGTCGCACGGCACTCATCTTGAAAAGGTGATACAATGCCTGTAGAGACATTGTAGCCGTTTTTCTCCAATCATATTCCAAAACACAGATTCTGGCTGTTTCTTTTTAATTTTTTTTGGAAGATGTCAGTAGGGCAT
>CAVIKQ010000088.1:0-7466 GCA_963643305.1 Eggerthellaceae bacterium | reverse complement strand
GCAGTAAAGGAGGAGGCTCCTAAAACAGAGGAAGCTCCTGTTGTTGAAGCTCCTGCAGCTGAAGAGACCAAGGCTGAGTAATTTAACAAGAGCCTAATAGGAAAAATAGGGATGACCAATCATTTTTGGTCTCCCTTTTTTATTGGCTTTATGCTAATGCTGCCGGCATATCTCTTTAAACTGCCCTTTCAACTCCTCTGTCTTTGCAAGGAACTCCCTGTAGCTGCGGCTCTCTCTGTTAAACGGAACATGTTGTTCCGCTAACGAAATTTTCTCTGCAAGCTTCATTGCAGGGGCAATATCTCTCTTAAAGCAGTTCTCTACAAACTTTTCAAATATATACTTAACGGCAACATTGGAGGGGTGAACAAGATCCTCTGCATAGAATCTGTAATCCCTTAATTCATCTGTCATTATCTCGTAAGAGGGGAAGTATGTAACATTGCTGTCATCTATAACCTGCTCAAGGGCAAGATGAAGGGAGGCTTTGCTTACGGTGTTCCCATGCAGCCCATCTTTAAGGTGTCTTATTGGGCTTATTGTAAAGATAATCTGCCTTGGATTTGGCTCACTGTTTTTATCCCGATGGGGATAATCAGAGGTAAGGAGGGCAATAATCTGTTTTAGACTCTCCACTATAGAGTGTACAGATAAAAGCTCCCTTTTAAAGAGGGCAGGGTTGAGCTTGTTGCAGTTGGCCACTACTTTATCTGTCTCTATCTCCCTGTAACACCATGCAGTGCCCAAGGTGATAAGTACTACGGTGGCTCTGTTAAGATAGTCAGATGCGGCCTTTAAGGATTCATTGGCGTGTGCAATAAACTCAGATGCTGTTTTTCTTGCAAAAGAGGTGTGGTGGAAAAACGAATTATAAAGCTCGCCTGTCTTTATTACCTCTGAGGGTAAAAAAGGTTCCTCCTTTATAATCCTTTCTACAGCATTTGCAATGGAAACAGGATTATACAGGACGCCAAAGGGGTTTACACAGGTGCTGAACCTGTAAAAGTCTAACATGCTGCCCATACTCTCTGCAAAACAGGAGCCCAACAACATTATATTGTCTTTGTATCCTATTCTGTAAGGGTATGTTCCGTATGATACAGGGGTGGTGAATTTTATCATTTGAGAGATTTTAACGTGTTTAGTATCTTGTCTTTTCCGGCTCTTCCTATGGGGGAGTCGCTGAATATCTTGTTGAACTGCGTTTTTGTAATATTCTCCATAAAGGATTTGGGGTTGTAAATAAGTTGTGCTGTTCCGGGGTGGATATTTACAAGTTCATCCATACCGGGACTGTTCTTGCCGTTCCAGGGGCAGGCATTAAGACAACTGTCGCATCCAAAGATATACTTGTGCGGGTTTGGCAGATTGGCAGGGAATCCCTCCTTCCTGTTCTCTATTGTCTGGTAAGAGATACATCTGCCGGCATCTATCCTCCCCGGCTTGTAAAGGGCACCGGTAGGACAGGCATCCATACATCTGTGGCACTCTCCGCAGAGTGAAAAAGGGTTACAGCTGTTGCCCAAATTGTAGTGCTCCCCCTCTGTGTTGTCTGCACAGGTAGACTCTTTGGGGAGTTCAAGTATAATTTCGCTTAAAAGAGTTTTTACACCTGCTTTTCTGCTTATAAGAAAGCCGTTTTTACCTATAACTCCCAATCCGCATGCCGTTGCTACTGCCCGTTCCATTACAGGAGCCGAATCTGTAAAGCACCTGCCGTTTGCCTCCGGTATGGTTTCCTTTATAGAACCAAGGATTCTTTGCAGCCTCTGTTTTAGTACAATATGGTAGTCCTTACCCATTGCATATTGAGCTATCTTTGGGTGGCCGTTGTTTGCTGCTACAGGTTTGGGGTTGTTGTATGAGGCAAGGAATGCTATAACATAGTAGTTATTCTTTGATATGTTAAAATTGTTAATAAGCAGCTCCGGAGATTGCTTGATATCTAAATGATTGTACAGATAGCCCATTTTGGCAAAATCTCCGTTCTCCATGGCTCTGCTGTAATGCTCCATTGCAATATTTAGGGTGTTTGAACAAAGGGAGAGTGTTGCAATTCCCCAATCGGCAAATTCCTCCTCATTTGCCAGCTTGTTTATGAGAATATGTAACTTTTTGTTCTCCATTACTTTAATATTTTTAAAAATGGCAACAATTTAGCAAGGTATTAAAGAATAATTTTAATTTTTTATATAAAAGCAACAATATCTGTTTAAAATCATTACTTTTGCATCCGGCAGGTTATAAAGGTGTTGTATTCCTTTAAATCCTACTACAGACAAATTTAATAAGCTGTTTTGAATTAGTAAAACAAATCTCCGAATCTTGCTTTATAATTGAGACAACTTGTTTTTATATAACAGTAAATAATAGAATATTAATGAAGAAAATTCTTGTTGTGGGTGCAGGCGGACAAATCGGGACAGAATTGGTCCCTCACCTTCAGAAAGTTTATGGTCACGACAACGTTATAGCAGCTGATTTGAAACCGGAAATGGTAAAGAGGTTAGCCGGTTTTTCGAGAGCAATATCTTTAGACGCTCTAAATGCAGAGGAGTACAACAAGGTTGTGAAAGAGAACAAAGTAGATGGTATATACAATTTGGTGGCTTTGTTGTCTGCAACAGGGGAGAAGAATCCGCAGTTGGCATGGAATATAAATATGGGGGCATTGCTTAATTCGTTGAACATAGCCAGGGAGAATAATGCAGCGCTCTTTACTCCAAGTTCAATTGGGGCGTTTGGAGAGAGCACCCCTCACTATAAAACCCCACAAGACACTGTAATGCGGCCCAATACCATTTATGGTGTATGCAAGGTAAGCGGAGAGTTGCTGAGTGATTATTACTACACCAAGTTTGGCGTTGATACAAGAAGCGTAAGGTTTCCCGGTATAATATCAAATGGTGCAATGCCCGGTGGTGGAACAACGGATTATGCCGTGGAGGTGTTCTATAAAGCTGTTAAAGAGGGGAGGTTTACCTGCGAAGTGCCAAAAGATGCCTATATGGATATGCTCTATATGCCGGATGCCCTTGAGTCTACAACCCAACTGATGGAGGCCGATCCCTCTAAGCTAAAGCATAGGAACAGCTTTAATATTGCATCTATGAGTTTTACCCCTGAGCAGCTGTTTACTGCAATCAAGAAGAGAATCCCGGCTTTTACATGGGATTATGATGTAGATCCTGTAAAGGCTGCAATTGCTGCTTCATGGCCCGATATAATGGATGACTCTGCTGCAAGAGAGGAGTGGGGATGGAATCCTAAATGGGGGTTGGATGAGATGATAGATGATATGATAGCTGCCTGCAGACGCAAATTGGCCAATGGAGAATATTAATATGCCTTTTTAGATTATAAAGGGGATACTTAATTGAAACGAGGACGAGGATGACTATTTTTAGTCATCCTCGCTATTTTAAGAAGTTGTATAAAAAGTGGAATTTCAAGGCTTGCAAAGCTGAACAAACCGGAGTTTACTTACGTAAATGAGGAGGTGAAGCAAGCGTAACGCAGAAATTACCTTTTTAGACAACTTCTTTCTTTTTACATGAACATGCCAACCATAGTAGCACTAACCAATGCCACAATAGAGGCTCCGAACAGTGCCCTGAATCCAAAGAAAGAGATTACAGACTTCTTGTTTGGAGCAATACCCCCTATACCTCCAATCTGAATACCAACAGAGGCAAAGTTGGCAAATCCGCAAAGGACATAGGTTGCCATAATTATAGATTTTGGAGAGGAGAAGACACCTGTCCTAATCATATCTGCAAGGCTTTGGTATCCTACAAACTCTGTTAGGATAAGTTTCTCTCCAAGCAGACGCCCTATAGGTGCAATATCTGCCGTAGGCGCACCTGTGAGCCATATTACAGGATAGAAGAGATATGACAACAAAAACTCCAAAGAGAGTGAACTGTATCTGCCGTCTGTTGCGGAGGCAATAACATGGTTAAGTGTTGTCCAATCTCCTATCTTTAGGAAGATATAATTGAATCCGGCAATAAGGGCGTAGAAGACAAGCAGCATAGCAGCAACATTGGCGGCAAGTTTAAGACCGTCTGATGCTCCGTTGGTTACGGCATCGAGAATATTTCTGCCAATCTTTTCTTGCGAAACCTCTACAGAATTGTCTATCTTTTCATCTTGCGGGTAGATAATCTTTGCTATTGCAATAGCTCCGGGAGCCGCCATTGCAGAGGCAGAAAGAAGGTGCTTTGCAAACTCTACCTCCAAGGCTTTGTCTCCGTTGCCAAGCATGCCAATGTATGCTGCAAGTACGCCTCCGGCCATTGTGGCCATACCGGCAGTCATTACAAGCATAAGCTCAGATTTTGACATCTTTGGAATGTACTCCTTTACAAGGAGCGGAGCCTCTGTCTGCCCAAGAAAGATATTGCCGGCACATGAAAGAGATTCTGCTCCCGATAGTTTCATCAGTTTTGTGAGGCACCAGCCCATTAGCCATACCACTTTCTGGAGGATTCCAAGATAAAAGAAAAGGCTTGTGAGAGCCGAGAAGAAGACTATAGTAGGGAGAATCTGAAGGGCAAATATGTATCCGAACTTGTTAAGGTCTACAAGACCTCCAAAAAGGAACTCAGACCCGGCCCGAGTCCAACCTAAAACAGCTACAAAACATTTTCCAAAGAGCTCAAAAGCAGACTGCACTGCAGGGAAAAGCAGCACGGAGAGTGCAATTACAAGCTGCAAGGCCAAGGCTTTGAATACAGTTCCCCAATTGATGTTCTTTCTGTTATAGCTAAAGAGCCATACTATGAAGAGGATTACGGCCATTCCAAAGATGCCCTTTACTATAGACCAGATATTAAAGGTGAATGTTTTCTGTGTCAATAGGGCCTCAAACGGGTTACCCTTCTCTTGCGCTGCTGCTGTTAAGGCGCTTTGCTGTAAGGTGTCTGACTGTTGAATGACAGAGCTGTCTGCGTTTGCCAATCTCTCCTCTGCAATCTGATTTACAGCAGGAACAGGCATGGTATCCCGGTCTTGCGCTGCCAGTTTGCCGTATGGCAATGAAAAGGCAAGCAGTGTTCCCAACAGGATGAAAATGTACTTTCTCATTAAAAAAATTATTATTGATTATTTGTTTCTCTTTTTTTTGGATTTGCGGAGCTTCTCTATCTCCTTGTTGATTATAGCGGCTTTTTCATAATCCTCCTCATCTATAGCCTGCCTGAGGCTCTCTTGTAAGGAGCCGGTTTTATCTGACATGCACTTTTTCATTATCTCCATCTCCGGGAGGTCTACCTTTACACCCCATTTGTCCATAAGATGCTCGGAGATATACAAAGGCGCTGCAAATTTTTTAGCCAGAATAATACCGTCTGTAACCGGCAGTCTCTCCTTAACCTCCTCTTTACCGTTAAAGAAGAGAAGGTCTGCATAGAACTCGTTTATGCTGTCGTCGTGAGCGACATCTATCTCTAACAGCTCTATGTTATATGATTTTAGGAGTTTTTCAAAAACCGAATGAATTGTAACCCCCTCTCCGCGCTCACTCTCCTTAAAATTCAGGAGCATTGTGTGCATCTGTGGTGGGTCTAACGGCAGGACTATACACCTGTCCTCCCCCTCCTGACACAAAAAGAAGGTAAATTTCCCTCCATCCCGGGGGGTGGCTGTAAGTGCACCAACGGTTAGACGAACCCTTTTTTCCATTGTAATAGAGATATATTCTGCCAACAGCCCGCAATAAACAGGCAAATAGTAATAGCACACAAATATACACTATTTTTATTATTTTTGTAGCCTTAACAGGGTGTTATGAGATTTGAAAAGATAGCGCAAGATAGAGAGTCAAGGGCAGAGTGTGGTCTTATATACACAGACCACGGGGTAATAGAGACCCCCATATTCATGCCGGTAGGTACTGTGGGCTCTGTAAAGGGGGTTTACCACAGAGACCTTTCGGATGATATAAAAGCCCAGATTATCTTAGGCAATACCTATCATCTTTATTTACGCCCCGGCTTGGACATAATAAACAGGGCCGGAGGGTTGCACAAGTTCATATCGTGGGACAAGCCTATGCTTACAGACAGTGGCGGTTTTCAGGTCTTCTCCTTGGCAGACAACAGAAAACTCACCCCGGAGGGGTGTACATTCCGCTCGCATATAGATGGCTCAAAGCATACATTTACACCTGAGAACAATGTAGATACCCAGCGGATAATTGGGGCAGATATAATTATGGCGTTAGATGAATGTACGCCCGGAGATGCTACCCGCTCATACGCCTTGGAGTCTCTTAAACTGACCCAGAAATGGGTAGAGAGATGTGTAAAGAGATTTGATGAAACAGAACCTCTATATGGCTATAAGCAGTTTTTCTTCCCGATAATCCAGGGATGTGTATATCCCGATTTAAGACGCATGGCAACCGAGCATGTTGTGGGGTTAGACCGGGACGGTTATGCAATAGGAGGGCTCTCTGTTGGGGAGCCTACAGAGAAGATGTATGAGATGATAGAGGTTGTAACCCCTCTGATTCCCAAAGACAAGCCGGTCTATCTTATGGGGGTGGGAACTCCTGCCAATATCCTTGAGGGGATAGCCAGAGGTGTTGATATGTTCGATTGTGTTATGCCAACAAGGAATGGCAGAAACGGCATGCTCTTTACATGGGAGGGGATGATAAATATCCGCAACAGAAAATGGGCAGACGACTACTCGCTTTTAGACCCAAAGGGGGAGTCTTTTGTAGACAGAACATACACCAAAGCCTATTTGAGGCATCTGTTTATTGCAGGGGAGATGTTGGCAGCCCAGATTGCAAGTGAGCATAATTTAGCATTCTATCTGAGCCTTGTAAAGGAGGCAAGAGTTCATATAAAGGCCGGGGATTTTCTAAAATGGAAGAATGAAACGGTTAAGAGATTGGAGACCAAGATTTAGTATATCGGGATGAATTATAACTTTAAGATAACAATAATAGACCGCTACATTATAAGGAAGTTTATAGGTACTTATCTTATGGCATTGCTGCTCATAATTGCAATTGTCATAATATTTGATATAAGTGAAAAGATAGATGATTTTGTAGACAAGAAGGCTCCTCTGCAGGCTATAATATTTAACTATTACGCCAACTTTGTTCCATATTTTGTAAATATGTTCAGCGCTCTGTTTGTGTTCATTACGGTTATATTCTTTACATCCAAGATGGCTGCCAATACAGAGATAACGGCTATTTTAGCCGGGGGGATAAGTTTTAAGCGGCTCATGTATCCGTATATGCTCTCGGCCTTTTTTATATTTCTGTTCAGTTTGTCGTTAAATCTCTTTGTAATCCCTCATGCCAACAAGGGGAGGCTTGCTTTTGAGGAGAAGTACATTAAAGAGAAAAAGACCAGCATAGGGAGGAATACCCATTATCAGATAGACCCCGGTACGTTTCTCTATGCGGAGTCCTTTAGCGAATGGAACAACACTATATACAG
>CAVIKQ010000087.1:0-7467 GCA_963643305.1 Eggerthellaceae bacterium | reverse complement strand
TGATACGGAATATACACAATATCTGGATGAGGATGCGGCAGGTGAAGCCGCAGGAAAGAATCCTGATGTGTTCTTGAATGGTATGTGGTCATGGCTGGTCTCTTCGACTCAGGGGGTCTCTACTGCTCATGATTGTTTTGGTTATATGGCATCTTTACATGCAACAGATATGATGGGGCAGGACATCTGTATGGGGGCTGCACATTGGTTTAATTATGATTATCAATTGGATAATCGTCTCGAAAGCTATCGTCGTGTAAGGGCACATTGGCTAAACTATTACACTATGATTTCCAAAGCAAATGAAATTATCAGTCTTTATCCTAATGGAGGAGAGACAGTTGATACCAAGGGCCTTCTTGGACAAGCATTTGCCATACGTGGTCTGGCTTATCTTCATCTTATTCAGCTGTTCCAGTTTACAACTGATGCTTCAGGAAATATAAATAGCAGTGCTCCCGGTGTTCCTTTAATGTACACTGCAGCAGACGGAAAGAGTGAAGAGGAGATTGCAAATGCAAAAGGACGTAATACTGTAGGAGATGTATTGGCTCAAGTTGAAAGCGATTTGTTAAAAGCCGTTGAAAATTTAGAGGCCGGTTACGAGAGACCAAGCAAAAACTATATTGATGCGAGTGTGGCAAACGGAATATTGGCCCGCTATTATCTGTTGACTCAACAGTGGGATAAAGCAGCCTCTTCTGCAAACAAAGCCCGCAGTAAATACAGTATAATGGAATCTAATGCCAGTGGCTTGTATGACGGATTTGTAACAGTGAACAATGTTGAGTGGATGTGGGGATTTGCTCATACTACCGAAACACAGACCACTTACGCTTCGTTCTTTTCTATGATTTCTAATTTAGCTCCCGGTTATGCAGGGTCGGGATATGCACCACGCCTGATAGATGCCAAACTTTACAGTCAGATTCCGGAGGGGGATGCCCGTAAGAAGTGGTTTAATGGAGAGAAAGGAGATGCCAGCCAGTCTACAGCAGCAGCCAGACTGCCATACGCAAATGTTAAATTCGGGCATTTGAGCGACTGGACAGAAAATTACATGTATATGCGTGCTGCAGAGATGGTATTGATAGAGGCAGAAGCTTATGCTCACATGAATCAGAATGCAAAAGCAGCTGAGACCTTAAAGGTGCTAATGAGCAAACGTTATCCTGAATGGAACAAATCAACTGTAGATGTGGAGGATGTTTATCTGCAACGTCGTATTGAGTTGTGGGGTGAAGGATTTGCGTATTACGATTTAAAACGACTAAACAAGGGAATAAACCGTAACTATGAGGGTAGTAACCACTTAGAAGGTTATAAATTAGTAGTTCCGGCTCAGGATAAGAGATGGGTATATCAGATTCCATTGACTGAAATTCAGGAAAACACTATGATTAGTGAAGATGAACAGAATGAATAATAATCTTAAATGACAGAATTATATGAAAAAATATATTAAGATACTGATTCCTTGTTTAATACTTGTTATGGGAGTGTCAAGCTGTTATGACCTCATGGATAGCAAGGATAGCGTGGATCGTAAATTTGCATCAAATGCCAATATAACAGTATCCGTATCAAGTGTGGAGGCTAATAATTTCTCTTCGGCATCCATATCGGGAACTGTAAACAGTACAGAAGGGGTGCTTGAAACTGGAATTATGGTTTCTTCTTCCTCTGATTTCTCAGCGGCTACAGCTTATGCTGCTAAAGAGGTTGGTGCCTCTTTTACCGTTTCATTAAGTGGCTTGACAGAAGCTACCACGTATAATGTAAAGGCTTATGCCTATTTGGCTGACGGTCAAATGTTGTACAGTGATGCTCGCTCTTTTACCACCCCAACTGCACCTGTTTACGAATTGGCCGGTGTATATTCGGCAACTGAATATGATGCAGAGACAGGCGAGGTTACCGGCAGTTATGACGTAACCGTATCTTTTGTTAATGGAAGCGAGACAGAGGTGGAGCTTACAAACTTTTGGGACGCAGGAATGACAGTCTCAGGTGTTTATGATAAAACTACCGGAGTTGTTACAATCCCTACCAATCAGGTGATTTATGTGCATCCAGCTTATGGTAAGGTAGCTATGGTTGCAGTAAATGATGCCATTTCTGCTAATACAACAGCTGTTACATGTAGATTTACAGCTAAAGGTGGATTCCTAAATACAAGTACTTGGGGTGCCATTTGCAGTGCCGGTTCATTTGGGTACTTTTATGTACAAATGGCTCATAAATAGAGGCTGCAAACATACTAAGACAATTTTTTGTAAGATAAAAAATGAGGATGACTAAAGAGTCATCCTCACTTTTATTAAGTATCCCATTTATAAGAAGTTGTGACAATAACCAGTACACTATCTGTTAGATACCGCTGCCTACAGGGTTCTGATCGGTAGTTGCATCCATATTCTTGTTAGCATCAAACTCAGACTGAGGAATAGTAAGTACCCAGTCGTATGTCTCAGGATTGTTTACCTTTAGGTTATTAACAGCATTGATGGCTTGCTGAGGGTGTCCCATCTCTTTTGTACGCACAAAGCCCTGTTTTAGCCTCTTTATATCATAAACACGGCCATATTCGCCCCAAAGCTCAATTCTTCTTTGAATAAGAATCTCCTCTAAAAGAGAGCCTGTTTCATCTGTGGTTAGAGCACCAAGAGCTGTACCTGTCTTAGATGAGCAGTCATAAGACTTATCCCTCTCACTCATGAGTTTGTTAAGAGCGGTACGTGCACCGGCATCGTCACCTGCACGACAAAGAGCTTCGGCCTCTGTAAGCACCATCTCTTCAACCCTCATATAGATTCTGTCACATAGCCAGTTAGAATAGCTGCTACTGCTGTTGTTCTTGCTTACATCGTACAAGAATTTCTCCTGCAGATACAACCCTTCGGCGGCCTTTATAGGATTGTTTATATTCCACCATGCCTGTCTTGCATCATTCTCACCAATCTTGTCATGCAGCCATTTGCTTATACATTTAGGCGCTCTACCTCCGTATGCATTTCCGCCATTGGTATAGGCATCCATGTGAGTCATGAACTGAGGGTTGGTTGTTGACTGATCCAATTGCACTTTGAATCCCCACATAACATAGCTCGGATCTGCACTGTTAAAGCCGTTGAATACGTTGTCAAACTTACATATACTGCCTTTACCCTGTGCTTTTTGTGCATAGTCTGCAACTGTCTTCCACTCTGCAGCAGTAGTTGCCATACATGATAGAACTCTTGCTTTAAATGCGTACGCTACATATTTGTCAATATGAGAAGGATTGTCTGCATTTCTTGTTGTCTCCAACAAAGAGATAGCTTTGTCAAGGTCACTGTTAATAAGTGTGTAGACCTCTTTAACCGAACTTCTTGGATTACCCTGAGTTCCGGCAACAGTAGGCTCTGTGTAGATAGGAACACACTTCTCAGACTCGTGCCCAACGTACGTTCTTGAGTACATTACAGCAAGACCGTGGTAACAGTATGCCCTTATGGCGTATGCCTGCCCAATTATATATGCAACATCCTCGCTTGCGCCCTGCATGGTCTCCTCTGCGGCTATAATACTGTTTACATTGCCAATAAGCTGGTAGTAGAAGTTCCACATTCCGTATGGTCTCCACCTAGCAAGGGCGAATCTCGATTTTACATTATAGATATAGTCAAACCAGAACCATCCGCTACCCATGGCCGCCATAACCATATCCTCACCCATCAAATCTGCCATAAGTGCATATCCCATAGGACCTATCTCCTGATGATAGTTACCGGCGGTGGTCTGTCCCCACTCGTACATCAACCTATATGTACCGTTAAGTGCAACGATAGCTGATTTAGACGACTGCATCATACCATCACCTGATATCTGTTGGGTAGGCTTGGTATTCAGCTGCTCTTTGCTGCACGAAGCAAAGAGAGTCGCCACAACTGCCAATAGTATAAATATTTTTTTCATTTTGTGTCTTGTTTATAGTTAAAAGTTTATTTCAAGCCCAAAAGCAATAGTTTTAACAGGGGCATAAGTATAACCAATTCCTCCGGAGAAGTTGTACTGTGGATCCATACCATTAAGGTGATTGAACATTACAATATTGTCAAATGTTGCAAATACCCTAACATTGTCTATATTCATGCTCTTTACAACATTCTGAGGAAGATTATATCCAAAGGTGATGTTCTTTAATGCAAAGTAAGATGCATTTATGAGGTATTTGTCAGTAGCAGTGTACGAGCCACCAATAATCACCCTTGGAACGTCTGTTACATCTCCAGGTTTCTGCCATCTCTTTAGAGCGGCACTGTTCCATGTATCACCAACATAAGTAGTATTCATTGAACTTTGATAGTTGCTCTCATATACCTTTCCACCGAGTGAATATGTTCCTAATACAGACAGGTCAAAATTCTTGAATATCTTAAAGTTCATAGAGACAGAACCACTTAGTTTAGGCTCTCTTGAACCTAAATAATATTTGGATGTTTCAGCTTTGCTGTAGTCATCTGTAATATACTCACCTACAATTGTTCCGTCATCCTCCATCTTCTCGTATGCATAATAAAGCTGTTTACCTGTTTCAGGGTCTACACCTGCATTTTTAGCCATGAAGAATGTATAAATAGGCATCCCCTCTTTTATGATTCTTGTATCAGAAAGTATCTGATTACTCTCTTGTGTGAGTTTTAAGACTTTGTTTCTATTTAGCGAGCCCATAACAGATGCATCCCAAACAAAGTTTGGTTTATCTATAACAACTCCCTTTAAAGTAAACTCAAAGCCTGTGTTTCTCATACTACCAACGTTTGAACTGTAACCGCTAAATCCGGTAGACATTGCCATAGGATAGTTTAACAGCAAATCTGTGGTCTTTGAATGATAGAACTCGGCCATTAGTTGTAATCTTGACTTAAAGAATGATGCGTCTAACCCTACATTAAGAGTATGTTTTTTCTCCCAAGTAACATCCCTGTTCTCTAAAGTTGACAATCTGCCGCCATTTGCAGATCCATTAGCATAAGACAAATCATAGAAAGACTGCCATGCATAATAGAGTGTATAACCATTTGCATCGAGCAGGTTATCGTTACCCTGTGAGCCGTAGCTGGCTCTTAAAGACAAATTACTCAACCAGCTTACATCTTTCAGCCACTCCTCCTGTGATGCTCTCCAAGATGCACCTACAGACCAGAAGTTACCCCATCTGTTATCCTCATGGAATCTTGATGAGCCGTCAGTTCTCCAGCTCCCGGAAAGATAGTATTTATCATCATAACTGTAATTGACACGAGCAAGATAAGACTCTACCCTGTATCTGTCTGAATATGAAGTACCGTCTGCCACAGTTGTACCCGGAGCAAGCTCATAGATACCATCTACCAAACCGGTTCTGTTGGCCATTAGATAATTATATTTGTATGAATAGAACTCATGACCTGCAAGAACATCAAATTTATGTTTGTCAAACGACTTGTTATATGTAATCAGCTGGTTAAAGGTGTAGGAGAAATCTCTTGTGTTATATTTTGTAATATCTCCGTTAGAACCTGCGCCATCTCCATGATACATATTATAGTAGCTCATTAAGTTTCTGTTAATGTAATCTCCTCCGAGGTTTACAGATAACTTAAGTCCTTTAAGAACTCCCATCTTCTCGTCATCTCCTCCCAAATCTATGTTTGCTCTGTATGAGACATTATCGCGCACATTCTCATACTTGTTATCCTCAAGGTTGCCTGCGATATTAAAGCCGGCTGCTTTAGGACGGCTTCTTCCCTCGTTACCGTAGTCATACTGCCTCTTTCCGTTCTCGTCTAAAATATCCTTACCGTTTTCATCCTTTAGGTAAACAGGATAGATAGGAGCCATGAACTGAGCAGTGTACCATGCGTTACCGGTATATGAACCGGAACTTAACTGCTGGGAATTAGATTCTGTACTTGCAAGGTTAACATTCAACCCTGTATTGAGCCAATATTTTGCCTGATGGCTAACACCAACTCTACCTGAGAAACGGTCAAATTTGGTTCCCTTTAGGACTCCCTCATCATACAGATACCCAAAAGAGAGCATATATTGAGTTCTGTCATTACCACCGTTTATAGACAACTGGTGTTCTGTTCTTATGGCATTATTATCGGTAATGGCATCCATCCAGTTCTCATCCCATGCAGAAACTGCATCTGACTGAAGCTTACCTGTAGAAGAGTCTATTACGGTACCCCAAGTGTAATTCTTGTATGGGTTGTAAATCTCTCCACCAAGTTGTGAACCTAAATAATATGCCGCATACTGTTTTGCCTCGGCCTCTGAGTAACCGCTTTCATATTGGAACTCGTTCTTAAGAGCTTCGTATGTAAGTTCAACAAACTCAGACTGGGAAACCATATCATAACGTTTGATAGATCTTGAACTTACACCAACAGAACCTTTATAGGTTACTCTGGGCCTGTCTTTAGAACCTTTCTTGGTTGTAATCATAATTACACCATTTGCACCACGTGCTCCGTACAACGCTCCGGCAGAAGCATCTTTCAGTACAGACATAGATTCAATATCCGCAGGGTTAATGGCGCTTATTGAGCCATCGTAAGGGATACCGTCAACTACATACAATGGAGAAGATGATGCGTTGATAGAGCCATAACCACGAATCTGTACAGAAGCTGCGTCTCCAGGCTGTCCACCACCGGATGTGGTGATAACTCCGGGAGCAAGCCCCTCCAAAGCTTTTGTTACGTTAGAAACAGCACGTTTTACAATATCGGTGCTCTTTACGGTTGCAGCGGATCCTGTAAATGATCCTTTTTTAGCTGTACCATACGCCACAACGATAGTCTCATCAAGGTCAATGGCTTCATTCTCCAATACCACATTCAGATGTGTCTTGCCGTTAATGGCAACCTCTTTGGTTGTGTAGCCTACAAATGAGAAGATAAGAACCCCATCCTTTGGCGCCTTTAATGAAAAGGCTCCGTCTTCATTTGTGGTAGTTCCTGTTGTTGTGCCTTTAAGCTGCACATAAGCGAAACCAATCGGCTCACCGTTGGCCGCATCCTTTACAGTGCCTGTTACAGTTATAGTCTGTGCAGATGCAAATCCCACAGCTATAAAACAGAACAGTCCTGTAAGTAATAGTCGCATGTTTTTCATCAGTTACTTTAATTAGTTAATAATAAGTTAATAAATGGATTTCTCTTTATAGCAGCCTCCTCTTGCACCTTAAAATAGAATCCTTTATGATGCACATAAAACACTGTTTTTCTCTTATTACTTACATTTTTCCCAATGAAAATAGCGGGATTACAGACTTGTAATTGTGACTACGGATTTATGAATCGGGAAGATAATATAGATGAATATAAACAAAAAATTCCCGTCCATATCTTGGCAGGGAATTGCTGTTCGCTTTCGCGCAGCTTTTCCTCGCCATGGCATAGCTCAAACAAGTTTGGTTCTGCTCATTTGGCT
>CAVIKQ010000086.1:0-7592 GCA_963643305.1 Eggerthellaceae bacterium | reverse complement strand
TTGCCGATATGTTTGCACTGTGCTTTCCGCAAGAAACTGCCAAGAACAAAACTGCAAGGAAAAATAGGACTTTTTTCATCTGTTATTTTTATAAAATTTATAATCTGCTTAATATAATATATTAATATATTGTTGTAGGCTATAGCTTGACAAATTCATTGGCTATGGATTTTGCTATCTGCTCAAATTCGGCCTCCGAAAGATGCAGTTTCTCTTTTCTGAAATCCAAATCTGACTCTGCATTCAGAGGAACAAGATGAATGTGCGTATGCGGCACCTCCATACCAAGAACGGCAACTCCTACCCTTTTGCACGGAATTGCAGCTTTTACGGCAATTGCAACCTTACGGGCAAAATCCCAAAGCCCGCTGTACACATTGCCCGGCAGATTAAAAATATAATCATCCTCCACCCTCTTGGGGATTACAAGAACATGCCCTTTGACTAATGGATTAATATCTAAAAATGCATAATAATCATTAGACTCCGCTACCTTGTAAGAGGGTATCTCTCCGTTTGCTATTTTTGTAAAAATTGTTGCCATCTTCTTAAATCCAAACTATAATGTTATGTTGAGAATCTCAAATTTAACTGTACCGCCCGGTGTTACCACATCTACAACATCTCCTTTCTGTTTTCCCATAAGGGCCTTACCTATAGGTGTTGTTGATGCAAGTTTCCCCTCTCTGAGATTAGCCTCAGACTCCCCTACTATGGTGAACTCCATAACCGCCTTTGTTGCAAGGTTCTTTATCTTTACCTTGTTAAGCATCTGCACGTGTGATGTTCCCAAACGGCTCTCATCTATAACACGGGCATTTGCAACCAACTCCTGCAACTGTGCTATCTTCATCTCCAACATACCCTGCGCCTCACGCGCAGCGTCATATTCTGCGTTCTCAGATAAATCTCCCTTGTCACGCGCTTCTGCAATGGCCTTGGAAATGGCAGGTCTCTCTACAGAAATCATGTGAGCAAGCTCAGCCTTCATTTTCTCTAATCCTTCGGCTGTTACATAGTGAATATTGTTATTAGCCATACTACTTGTTAAATTAAAAAAGAAAGAATCCCGTCTGTTGTTCGGGACTCTTGGTACAAAGGTAATAAATTCTATTTAAATTTAAAAATCTCTCTCCTTTACCTCTCTTTTATCTTTTTCTATCTGAAAGGCAAGCTCTTCCAAAGAGGCAAACTTAACCTCATCCCGTATCTTAAAGAAAAATTCAACTCTCATATCCAACCCGTATATATCCTCGTCAAAGTCTAATATGTGTGTCTCTATAGTTCTCTCCTCTGTTGTATTTACCGTTGGTCTTGTGCCAATGTTGCATACCCCCTTGTACACTCTGCCCCACAGCTCTGTCTTAACTCCGTACACTCCCCCTCCGGGGATAACCTTCAAAGGCTCGTAAAGTGCCATATTGGCCGTTGGGAAGCCTATCTTTCTACCAATCTTTTTCCCTGAGACAACCACCCCTTTCAGGGAGTAGTTATACCCAAGAAAATCATTGGCCCTGTCTAATTCACCGGCTAAAAGATAGTTTCTAATCTTGGTTGAACTTACAGTAAGATTGTCCTCTATGAATTCAGATACCCTTACAACCTTTACCTCCTCCTCTGCCGCCATATTTATGAACTCCTCCTGTGTTTCACCGCTGCTATGACCAATACGGTGGTCATATCCTACAATAAGCGTAGAGACTCCCAACTTGTCTCGCAGATACTCTGCAACAAACTCCCTGCTTGACAACATACTGAACTCCCTGCTGAACGGCAATACAAAGAACTCGTCAACACCTGCCTGCCTGATAAGCTCTTTTTTCTCCTCCAAAGAGTTAAGTAACCTGAGATTATCTGCATTCTGCTGCAAAACGCTCCTTGGGTGGGGCCAAAAGGTGACAACTGCACTCTTTTTCCCCTCCCTGTGAGCTATGTGGCATAATGTGCCCAGAACCTTTCTGTGCCCCTTATGCACTCCGTCAAAGAAACCGGTAGCTGCTACAACCATCTTACCAATTCAAAATCTTGTCTGTGAGCCATGAGAGGATTCTTTGCGTACATTCTGCAACATCCCATATATGTTCCCGTAACCTCCGGAGTTAATGTACAGATGTAGGTAGCAACACCTCTGTTACACTCTTTTAAAGTAAATGCCGCACGTTGTTTAACACTAAGCCTCTCTTTTTCATTCTGTACAAGAACTATCTCAAGGCCAATGTTTTCTGGTTCAACGTCTCCTAAATTGAGGGTAACTTCAGACTGATAGTCCTTACCTATTAACAGAGACCCGTTGAGGTTGCTTATCTTTGAATACCCTATAACCTCTATTCCGTTCCAGGCTCTTCTCATCCTCCTCTTCCATTGGGCAATCTCTCGTGCCATCTCAAAATCGTTTGCCTGTATCTTCTTGCCACGTGCTGCAAGCGGAAGATAATACTGCCTTATGTAATCCTCCATCATTCTGTTGGTTGTAAAGTTGCATGCAACCTCCGCTACGCAGTTCTTTATGGTCTCAATCCATTCATGAGAGATGCCCCTTCTGTCTACTTTGTAATAACGCGGAGCAATCTCATCCTCAATAATGTTATATATTGTTGCAGCATCCAACTCGTCTTGGAAATTCTGATCTGTATAGGTGCGTTCCATAGGAAGAGCCCACCCGGCACCCTCCTTATAGCCCTCAACCCACCAGCCATCCAAGACAGAGAAGTGCATTACACCGTTCATTGTAGCCTTTTCTCCACTTGTTCCAGATGCTTCCAGCGGCCGTGTAGGGGTATTCATCCAGATATCCACCCCCTGAACAAGCATCTTGGCTATGGTAATATCATAGTTTGGAATAAAGACAATCTTGCCTATAAACTGAGGCATCTTTGATACCTCAACTATATTTTTTATAAGATCCTGTCCTGCCTTGTCTGCCGGATGCGCCTTGCCTGCAAACAGGAACTGCACCGGATGAGTTGGGTTGTTGACTATCTCGTTAAGTCTGTCCAAATCTCTGAAAAGCAGATATGCCCGCTTGTATGTTGCAAAACGCCTTGCAAAGCCAATGGTTAGGATATCATCTCTAAGCGTCTCCTTTATCTTTACAATATCCTTTGGAGAGTAATGATTTGTAGCTACAGGGTTAGAGAGAATATCCTTTACCCTGTTAATCAGCTTTGTCTTCAGATATTTTCTTATAGACCATATCTCTGCCTCCTCCACTGTTCTTATCCCCTGAAAGCAGCTCTTGTCGTAGTGATGAGAGCTAAACTCCTTTCCAAACACACGTGCATGTACCTCTTTCCACTCTTTTGCTGTCCATGTCTGATAATGGACACCGTTGGTAACATAACCGACATTCAGCTCCTCAGGAAGATACCCCGGCCACATATTGGCAAATATATCCTGACTCACCTTACCATGCAACCAGCTCACACCATTTACCTCCTGTGAGAGATTTGCTGCAAGATGGCTCATAGAGAACTTCTCATTTGTATCGTAAGGATTAATCATCCCAAGCCCCATAAGCGTTTCCCAATCTATCTTTAACCTGCCGGCATAATGAGGGATATATTTTCTTAACATATCTGTACTAAAGGCATCATGCCCTGCAGGTACAGGTGTGTGTGTTGTAAACAGGGATGTGCTCCTTACAACCTCAACAGCCTCGTTGAATGAGAGATTATCGTTCTGAACATACTCTCTCAGCCTCTCCATTCCTATAAATGCGGCATGCCCCTCGTTGCAATGATACACCTCTGAATTGATTCCCAAGGCCCTCAACGCCCTTATACCTCCAATACCAAGAATCAGCTCCTGTTTGAGCCTGTTCTCCCAGTCGCCTCCATACAACTGGTGCGAAATAGATCTGTCCTCCGGCAGGTTATCCTCAAAATCTGTATCCAACAGATAAAGGTTAACACGCCCAACCGCTACCATCCATACCCTTGCATATACATTTCTGCCCGGAAAAGCAACCGATACCGTTACCCAGTTGCCGTCATCGTCCATACATGGCACAGCCGGTGTCTTGGAGAAGTCCTGTGGCTCATAATATGACTCCTGTTCCCCTCTTCCCGATAACTTCTGCGTAAAATAGCCGTACTTATAGAGAAAGCCTACTGCGGTCATGTTCACGTTCATGTCACTTGCCTCTTTCAGGTAGTCTCCGGCCAAGATACCAAGACCTCCAGAATAGATCTTTAGCGATGTATCCAAACCGTACTCCATACAGAAGTATGATATGTTTGGTGTCTTGCTGTCCTTTGGCATTGACATATATTCTGTAAAATCGGCACAGACCTTATCTAACTTATCTGTAAACTCTTTATCCTCAGACAGTATCTTATAATGTTTAAGGCTTATAGAATCCAAAAGGGCAATGGGATTAAAGCCACATTTGGTCCAAAGATCGGGGTCTGCCATCTTGAACAGATCCAACGCCCCCTGGTTCCAACACCACCAAAGATTCTTTGAGAGGGTATCTAACCGCTTTAGTTTATCGGGAAGATGCTTGTTTACAATAAATGACCTCCACTCCGGATTGTTGGACCTGTACCTTGAAAAGGTCTGTACAGGTTCCTCTTTTCCAACAAGGCTCAACCCTTTTAATGTCCCTATCTTATCTATTGCACGCTCGTAAGCTGTGTTATAGTACTTTATATTGTTGTCCCACAGAGCTATCTTTGATATGTCCGCAGCATTTGCGGCATACTCCTCCTTCTCTTTGTCAGAAAGCTCCGACACCTCTATTATCTTGCCGGTAACGCTGTCTACCACAGCATTGTAGTTGGCATCGTTCCTCTCTATTATCTCTATGGCTTTAAGCTCTCCTTTGTAGTTCTCCATTACCCACTGACCAAATCCTGCCAACGATGTTGTTATTGTAGGCACTTTGAATGCAAGGCTCTCCAAAGGGGTGTATCCCCATGGTTCATAGTAAGATGGGAAGGCTGTAAGATCCATCCCTATAAGCAGATCGTAGTATGCCATGTTGAATATGCCGTCATCCCCTTTTAGGTAAGACGGAACATACATAACATCTACTGCGCTGTTCTCAGAAAGGTTATATCTCTTTGTATATGCCAATATGCTGTCATATTCTGGGTCTTGAAGTATATGTGTTGTATTTATGCCGCTTACCCCTTTACTTTCACCTTTTAACCTAAGTACCAGCTCTTTATCGGGTCCATTAATCCCTGCCGGAATCATTATGCAAGCCAATATTTGCTTGCCGTTGTAACCGTTCTCTTTAAGTTTGCCAAGCGCATCTATAAATATATCTATCCCCTTGTTTTTAAACTCGTAACGCCCGCTTATACCCACTATACATGTATCATCGTTATATCTCTTGCCATGCATGGCAGATGCTACCTCCAATATCTTTGCTCTTGCTGCAGCACGTTTGCCGTTCCATTCATTATCATTTGGGAGGAATGTTGTATCAAACCCGTTAGGGGTTATGATATTTATCCCCTTGCCGAGCAGCTGACGGCACTCTTTTGCCGTTATATTGCTCACAGTGGTAAATATATCTGCGTTTACGGCAGAGACTTTCTCCAACGAGTGCTTGGCTGCAACATTAAACTGGGCGGCCTTTTCATCTCCATTATATGAAGAGATATTGTCATACAACGGCTGGTTGTTGCATGCCAGACAACGCCCTACAACCGTGGCGTGAGTTGTAAAGACTGTTGCTATAGAGAGATTCTGCTGTTTTATGTACAGAATGCCTGCTCCTGTCATCCACTCATGGAACTGTGCAACAACCTTGTAATGAGGGTGCAGGTTAAACTTAACAAAGCTCTCTATTACTTTTCCGGAGACATATCCGAACAGCGCAGGCTCTGCATAATCCCATCCGCCGCTAAGGGAATCGAGCGAAAATCTTTTCCACAGCTCGGTAAATATCTCATTCTTCTTCTCTATAAACTGTGTAAAATCTACCAATATGGCTATTGGGTTGCTATTGATTTTCCAGTGTCCTACCCTTACCCTAAGACCATCCTCCGCTGCCTGCATCTTCCAGCTCTTGTACAGAAGCTCATCCTCCTCAAACTCCGGGTTATTATCGGTATCTCTCCTTACATCGGGACCTATAAGTATGTGATGATTATTATATTCGCTACTTAACTTGTATGCTTTTGTGGCTACTACCGTATGTATTCCGCCAATCTTGTTACAAACCTCCCAGCTCACCTCAAAAAGGTAATCCGGTCTCTTTACCAAACTCATTTCTCTTTAACGTTTTTATTCAATTTTTCCCTCTTTTTCTTAACTCTGAGCAAGAAATCGCTCAAGACATTCATGTAATTTATAAATGCTTCGTATGGAGTGTCGTACGGATTAAAATATTTGTGTACCGCCCCGTCTGAAAAGAACTTGGTACACATGTAATAGAAGTGGTCACTCTCCTGAAGATTCCTAAAATCAGATATAATATTCTTGTCTGCTATCTTGTAAACATCGGATTCTGCCTGATACAGCTTTGTAAATGCCTCATTCTGCAGTTCGTTACCCAACCATGCAGTAGTATCCCTCTCCTCGTCTGCCCACGATATTGGGAAAGGCACGTACAACGGTGCTACAGGCTGATGATACTCGGCCGCTTCTGACGGTGTTCTGAACTTTATTCCATGTTTGGCAAGTATTATACCCGGAAGCGCACGCATAAAATCAAAAATTCCCGATGCAGCACTCTGGTGCTCTCCAAAGGTCTCATAATCCATAAAGATATTTACTACATCATCATTCTTGCAGTTCTCCATAAGAATATCTGCAAACTTTTCTGCTGTCAACGGCCATAGCGGCGATGTCCTGTCAGAAAACCTGAACGAAATATCATCGCTCAGCTCAAAGTTCCTTAGCAAAAGCCTGAGCCTTGGATTTATACAGTTTGTATAGATGTAGTTGGGGCTTTTCCATCCGAGTATATGCCTTGCCCCCTCTGTTAGCATTACATTATACCCCAAAGATGCTACAGTCTCCCCTATCTTGTCTGAATAGATAAGCTCTGTATTTCTGAATGCGGTTGGCTTCTTGCCAAAATATTTTACAATAAGTTTCTCATGCTCCTTTACCTGACGCACAAACTCTGACTCCGATTTAAGCGATGCCAATGAGTGAGAGAATGTCTCTGCCAGAAACTCAACAGAGCCTGTTTTGGCAAGTTTCTTAAAACTCTCCAACACCTCCGGAGCATACGCCTTAAACTGCTCAATAGCACCGCCTGTTATAGAAAAAGAGACCTTGAACTCCCCTTTGTACCTCTTTATAAGCTCTAACAGCAGCGCATTCATAGGCAAGTAGCACCTCTGCGCAATTCTGTTCATTATTGCCTTATTGGCAAAATCGTCATAGTAATGAGAATCGTTACCAATATCAAAAAACCTGTAAAGTCTCAATCTGTCAGGCTGATGCACCTGAAAATATAAACATAATGATTTATCCATAGTAATAATTTTTTCTTCCCGATAAATAACGCCTTAAAGCTCTTACACATTACGCTACGCACCAACAGCCGATTCATAGACAGCCTTTATCTTCTTGGCTGCATTCTCCCATTTGAGCGCATTTACCTCCTTCATCCCATACTGTGTGCTCAT
>CAVIKQ010000085.1:0-7742 GCA_963643305.1 Eggerthellaceae bacterium | reverse complement strand
GGTTGCAACCAATATTGCAAGATACCAGTTTGCAATGTATGGTATAAATAATGTTCCCGATGAGCACCTTTCAAAGTATGCAGAAAAGCTGCTTGCAGATGATAAACAGAACAAAAGAATAATTGAGAAGGCAGAGGAGGATAAGGTAATTGCTTTCATTAAGGAGAATGTTACCGTAAAGAGTAAGGAGATCTCAATAGAGGAGCTTCGCAAAAAGAACAATTAAGCGTTTTGCAAGCTGCAAGAGATATTAATTTGTAATTGACTGATACAGTTTTGCAAATAATAATCATAGAGGAGGATGATAGAAAAAATCTGTCCTCCTCTTTTTATATCCGTATGGTAATTTATTACAGTTTTTTTGTAATTTTGCAACCGGTGATACAAATCTGCAATAAACTGAAAATTAAAGTACAATGGATTATAATACACAAAGAGAGAAGCTGTTGATGCCGGAGTATGGCAGACATGTTCAGGACATGATTAATTATGTGAAGAATATTCCCGATAGAGAGAAACGCAACGAGCAGATTCAGACCGTAGTGCAGGTAATGGGAACGCTCAATCCGCAGCTCAGGGATCTTAACGATTTTAAACACAAACTCTGGGATCATGTTCAGATTATATCTGATTTTGAGATTGATATAGATTCTCCATATCCTACCCCAACAAGGGAGACACTAAATACAAGGCCTAACCCTATCCCCCTTGAGAAGGAGCCTATAAAGATGGTATGCTATGGCCGGAATATTCAGAATATGATAAATGTCATTGCGGAGAGAGAGGATGATGAACTTAAAACAGCAATGATAAAGACATTGGCCTCTTATATGAAGCAGCAATACCTTATATGGAACAAAGACTCTGTATCTGAGGAGACCATCTTTAACGATATATACAGACTCTCCGACAAAAGAATCACTGTTCCAGAGGAGATACATATTGGAATGGGAATGAACGAGGGCAGCACATACAAGAGAAATGTTGCGCAAAGTACAGGCACTCAGATAAGAAGCAGCAATTTCCGCTCAAATAAGGGAAAAGGGAACAATAACCAGAAACGGTGGAAACAGAGGAACGGCGGTAAATAATCTATAAGAGTACAAAAATGGCCAAAAAGGATAAATCCGGAGAAAAATCTAACATAGAGAATGCAAAGCAGAGGCGATTGGTAGAGAAGGCAGAGATTTCAGCCCCAAAGAGGAAAGACAGTATCTACCTTGTGTGCGGGCTTTTATCCTTTATCATTGCTTCTGTTACGCTAATATCGCTTATCTCATATCTGCATTCATGGATTTCGGACCAAAGCGTAATAGTATCCAAGAACTATCTTGCCTCAGATGCAGAGATTGCCAACAAAGGGGGAAAACTGGGCCTTGCGCTTGCCCATTTCCTGGTAGACAGGGTATTTGGACTTGGTGCATTCATCATCCCGTTCTTTTTCTTTGGGCTGTCTGCATTCTGCCTTAAAATTAAAAAGATAAGATTGGTGAGATTTACATTCTTGTCGCTTTTTGGCTGTATAATACTCTCTCTCACCTGTTCATATATATTCCTGCTTTTTCATCATACCCTGTTTTACGGAGGTGCAGGCGGATCGTACGGATACTATGTTATCAAATGGGCAAATTCTATGTTCGGGGTATTTGGAACAGGAGGGCTGTTGCTGCTTTTGATAGTGATATGGCTTATTTTTGTAGATAACAGAGTGGTAACACGCTTTAACAATTGGATAGAACGTATAACGGCGCCAAGGCCAAAGAGTGAGAAAAAGAGGAGAAGAAAACAGGTTGCCATGGAGGAGGCTGTAGAGGAGGGGGGTATAGTGGCAGATTTTACAAATGCAGACGCAGATACAGATACAGATACAGATACAGATACAGAGACAGAGACAACGGCAGAGGATGAGGATATGGTATCCGGCATCAGTGGGGAGGAGATTTATGCAGAGCAGGGTGAGACCGGCATAGGTAGTGGAGAGGGGGCCGGAGAAGAGGATTCAGAGGGGGAGAATATCCCAAAATTAGAGGTGCTTTCAGCTCCAGAGCCTATGCCGGCAGATGAGTCAGGCAGTGAAGAGGTTGAGGGCGAGCAGACCTCAGAAAATATTACGGAGGAGGGTACAACAGACTGTAATGCTGCCGATGAAGAGGAGAATTTTGAGGATGCCTATACACCGGAGCAGCTTCAAACACTTTTTGATCCAAGGTTAGAACTTCCGAATTACCAGGCTCCGTCTCTCTCTCTATTGGAGACATACAGGGATAAATGGTATGAGGTCTCACCGGAGGAGTTGGAGAAAAATAACAGGCAGATAGTAAAGACACTCTCTAACTATAAGATAGGTGTCTCTAAGATATCGGCTCGGATAGGGCCTACGGTAACACTTTACGAGATTGTACCTGCACCGGGAGTAAGGGTTGCGCAGATTAAGCGGTTAGAGGAGGATATTCAGTTATCTCTTGCGGCAAAGGGTGTGCGTGTTGTAACACTTAAAGGCACTAACGCCATTGGCATAGAGGTTGCCAATGAGAAGCCGAGCACTGTTTCTATGCTCTCCGTTTTGGATGATCCCAAGTTTAAGGCTGCAGAGTATGATCTGCCTGTGGCATTGGGCAAGACAATCACCAATGAGGTAATGCACTTCGACTTAGCCAAAATGCCCCATCTGCTTGTGGCCGGAGCAACAGGGCAGGGTAAATCTGTTGGGCTAAATGCTATCCTTGCCTCACTGCTCTACAGGAAACACCCAAGCGAACTTAAATTAGTGCTTGTAGACCCAAAGAAGGTAGAGCTGTCTCTCTATTCTAAGTTAGAGAAACATTTTCTGGCTCAGCTTCCCGATGCGGATGAGCCGGTTATAACAGATACTCAGAAGGTTATATATACCCTAAAATCTCTCTGTATAGAGATGGATTCTCGATACGACCTGCTTAAGATGGCTCATGTTAGGAATGTTAAGGAGTATAATGAGAAGTTTTTGCAGAGGAGGCTTAATCCGCTAAAGGGGCATAAGTTCATGCCGTACATTGTGGTTGTAATAGATGAGTTTGCAGATCTGCTCATGACAGCAGGAAAGGAGATAGAGGAGCCTATTGCACGTCTTGCTCAGCTTGCCAGAGCCATTGGCATTCATTTGGTTATAGCAACGCAGAGACCTACCACAACGGTAATTACAGGTAACATTAAAGCCAACTTCCCGGCTCGTATGGCATTTATGGTGCGTTCAAGTATAGATTCGAGAACAATTCTCGATGAAACAGGAGCCAACCAGCTAATAGGGCGCGGAGATATGCTAATCTCAACCGGAGGAGACCTTACTCGGGTACAGTGTGCCTTTATAGATACCAAGGAGGTTGAAAGGGTAGTGGATTCTATAGCTTCTCAGCGAGGCTACTCAACACCATTCTATCTGCCTGAGTACACAGGCGAGGAGAAAGAGGAGGGTGGTGGAGTAGGAGAGGTAGACCTTAACAGGAGGGATCCCCTCTTTGAAGATGCTGCCAAGTTGGTTGTAATGCACCAACAGGGTTCAACATCGCTTATACAGCGTAAGATGAATCTTGGCTATAACAGGTCGGGCAGGATAATGGATCAGTTGGAGGTTGCCGGTATTGTAGGGCCGTTTGAGGGGAGCAAGGCAAGACAGGTATTGGTTGGAGATCTGTCTGAATTGGATTTAAGATTATCATCTATAAGAGATATTTACGGAGGGTAATGATATGAGACGGTTTATTCTTCTTTGCATTTTTATTGCGGCTGCATCTGTTGTAAGGGTATATGCACAGAGTGTAAAGAGTGTGGCAGATGAGCTTATGGCCGGTTCGGAGACAGAGTTTTTCTGTTCTATTGTGGGGAGTGAGAGCAGGAGCTTTTCTTTTGATGTGTCGGGGAGGGCAAAGCTGCTTGGCTCATGTTATAAAATTGTAACAGATGATGGGCTTGTGCTCATATCAGACGGCAAGTCTATATGGATGATAAACAACGATACCCAAGAGGCTGTTATCTCCTCTTTAGATGATAGTGATGATTATGGAGATTTGACCAACCCGTTTGCCCTTCTCTCCAATCCTCAGGGCAATCTGAAATTCTCCTTTAAAGGGGTTGCATCGGGAGGCAATTCAAATATTCCTGCAGAGATTAGGATTACCGGTTTTAGAGCAGGACAGCCCAAGGAGATAGTGCTAAAGATTAGGAAGTTCTCCAAGGCCAATCTAAGCAGAGCTGATTTTGTTTTCAACAAGAAAGATTATCCCGGCATAGAGGTTACAGATTTAAGATAAAATACGAGGATGACTCTTTTTAGTCATCCTCGCTTCATCATTAATAGATTGCTTTATCCTGTATCTCAGTCGCCCCCGCATAAACCCCATTCTCAAGTTTCTTCCTAATCTCCTCAAAAGCATTAAGAGTGTACTCAACATGCTCCATCTCATGCATGGCGGTAGGGATAAGCCTGTACATGATGACACCCTTTGGAACAACAGGATACACTACAACAGAGCAGAAAATCTTGTATGTTTCCCTTAGGTCTACAAGAATGTTGGTAGCCTCTGCAAGGTTCCCTTTTAGGAATACAGGGGTGATACATGCCTCAGCAACGCCAATATCAAACCCTCTCTTTCTAAGCCCGTCTTGAAGCGCTCTTGTAATGGTAAACAGTTTCTTACGTCTTGCATCCCCCTTTCTTATCATGTCTAATCTCTTTAGACAACCCTCAACAAGAGGCATCGGGAGAGATTTTGCATATATCTGAGAACGAAGATTGTATCTTAGGTAGTTGATAATCTCCTTAGGACCAGATATAAATCCTCCAATGGCAGCCATAGATTTTGCAAATGCGCCAAAGTAGAGGTCTACCTTATCCATCACATTGTAATGCTCAGATGTACCTCTTCCGTTAGGACCCATAACGCCAAAACCGTGGGCATCATCTATAAGTATTCTAAAGTTATATTTCTCTTTCAGCTTGACAATAAGATCTAAGCGTCCAAGGCCGCCTGTCATGCCGTAAACCCCCTCTGTAATCAGAAGAATACCGCCTCCTGTCTCCTCTGTAATCTTGGTTGCTCTCTGCAATGCCTTTTCGCAACGTTCAAGGTCGTTGTGAGGGTAGACTATTCTTCTGCCCATGTGCAGACGTACACCATCCATAATACAGGCGTGAGCCTCGGAATCGTACACAATCACATCGTGTCTTGTTACAAGTGCATCTATGGTAGAGATCATTCCCTGATAGCCAAAGTTGAACAGATATGCATCCTCCTTCTTCTCAAACTCTGCCAGTTCTCTCTCCAACTGCTCGTGCAATGAGGTGTGTCCGCTCATCATACGCGCCCCCATAGGGTATGCAAGCCCCCATTTTGCAGCAGCTTCCGCATCAACCTTTCTCACTTCGGGGTCATTGGCAAGGCCAAGGTAGTTGTTAAAGGTCCAGGCAAGAACCTTCTGTCCGTTAAATGTCATGTATGGGGCAATCTCTCCCTCAAGCTTAGGGAACATGAAATAGCCGTGAGCTTTTTTTCTGTATTGTCCAAGAGGACCGCCCTCATCCAATTTGATTCTTTCAAATATATCCATTGTATAATAACTGTTTAATTGGTTTCTAATTTGGCTTTTAAGTTAGCTTTGCAGAGAGGATTACGCATCTATATTGGCATATTTTGCATGAGTCTCAATGAACTCCCTCCTTGGGGGAACATCATCTCCCATAAGCATTGAGAAGATTCTGTCTGCCTCTGCAGCGTTTTCAATTGTTACCTGTCTTAGCAGCCTGTGCTGCGGAGACATGGTTGTTTCCCAAAGCTGCTCTGCGTTCATCTCTCCAAGACCTTTGTAACGCTGTATATGTATCCCCTTGTCGCTGCCTCCGCCAAGCTGTTCAACAATCTGTCTGCGCTCCTCGTCTGTCCAGCAATACTGCTCGCTCTTCCCCTTCTTTATAAGGTACAAAGGTGGTGTTGCGCAGTAGACATGCCCCTCCTTTATAAGATCTATCATGTGCCTAAAGAAGAAGGTGAGGATAAGGGTTGTAATATGGCTTCCGTCTACATCGGCATCGGTCATTATAATAACCTTGTGGTATCTTAACTTGCTAAGGTTTAGAGCCTTGCTGTCTTCTTCTGTTCCAACTGTAACGCCAAGCGCGGTGTATATATTTCTAATCTGCTCGCTCTCGAATATCTTGTGCTCCATAGCTTTCTCCACATTGAGAATCTTACCCCTTAGCGGAAGGATGGCCTGAAATGCCCTGTCCCGGCCTGTTTTGGCTGTTCCACCTGCCGAATCTCCCTCCACAAGGAAAATTTCGCACTTCTCAGGGTCACGGTCTGAGCAGTCGGCCAATTTGCCTGGTAATCCGCTTCCCGACATAACTGTTTTTCTCTGTACCAGTTCCCTTGCCTTTCTTGCTGCATGACGTGCAGTTGCTGCCAGAATAACTTTATCAATGATGGCTTTGGCATCCTTCGGATTCTCCTCCAAGTAGTTTTCAAGAGCTGAGGATGTGGCCTGGCTTACCGCAGCCATCACTTCGCTGTTTCCAAGTTTGGTCTTGGTCTGCCCCTCAAACTGAGGTTCGGCAACCTTTACAGATATAACGGCTGTAAGACCCTCCCTAAAGTCCGATGCATCTATGTCAAACTTCAGCTTTGCAAGCATGCCGTTCTTCTCCGCATAGTTCTTTAGAGTGGTTGTAAGACCTCTTCTGAATCCGCTTAGATGGGTGCCCCCCTCAATAGTGTTTATATTGTTTACGTATGAGTGGATATTCTCGTTAAAGCCGGTGTTGTACTGCATTGCAATCTCAACCGGAATGCCCCCCTTGTCTGTCTCAAGGTAGATAGGTTTCTCTGTAAGCTTCTCCCTTGTGCCGTCTAAATAATCTACAAACTCCCTTAAACCAAGTTCAGAGTGGAATGTCTCCTCCTTTACAACCTCTACAGTCTTGCCATCCTCGTTGGTCTCTACCTCACGGGTATCTCTTATTATCAGCTTTACATTCTTGTTAAGGTATGCCAACTCCCTAAGCCTTGTGGCAAGTATATCGTATGAGTACTCGGTTCCTTGTATAAAGATTTCGGGATCAGGCTTAAAGGTGATTATAGTTCCGGTATCGGAAGTCTGGCCCACCTCCTTTACGGGGTAGAGCGGAATACCTCTTTCATACTCCTGCTTGAATATCTTTCCCTCTCTGTGAATCTCTGCTGTAAGGTGTGTGGATAGGGCATTTACGCAGGATACTCCTACACCGTGCAATCCTCCCGATACCTTATAGCTGTCCTTGCTGAATTTACCACCGGCATGAAGAACAGTAAGCACAACCTCAAGGGCGCTTTTCCCCTCCTTCTCATGCATTCCTGTTGGAATACCTCGTCCGTTATCTCTTACCGTAATAGAATTGTCCTTGTTTATGGTAACTTCAATATCTGTACAATAACCTGCAAGCGCTTCATCAATAGAGTTGTCTACAACCTCATATACAAGGTGGTGCAGACCTCTGCTCCCTACGTCTCCAATATACATTGACGGACGTTTCCTAACTGCCTCCAACCCCTCCAATACCTGAATACTATCTGCCGAATAACTGCTGTTTGCGGCTACTTTTTCATTCTCTATTTCACTCATTGTATGCTAATTTTATAACTCGCAAAGGTAACATTTTCTATCAAAAGAAACAAAGCCATCCAGGAGTTTGTCAAAGGGGTAGAGTCAAAAAGCAAGTGCAACACTGGTGGGTCGCC
>CAVIKQ010000084.1:0-7980 GCA_963643305.1 Eggerthellaceae bacterium | reverse complement strand
ACTGTTTCTTCTGCTTTGATTCCGCATAATTAGGCAGTATGGGTATGACTCTATTTCACAACTATGTTGTCTTGAATCCGGATATTATCTATCATCTCTTTCATTCTGTTCACATATTCTATCTCCTCTGCGGTAGGCTTTCTGATTGTTTTCTTCTTTATGTAACCATTCTTCCATTCACCGGCTATGATTTTGCCATTATATCTTATCATAAAGCCTTTTCCATCCCTAACATTATCCTTCCAATTACCTATGTAATATTCGAAATATTTATTTGTTGGAATAATTTTCCCACCACCATACGAGAAATGAGGGTGTGACTGCAATCGCTCAACACCCCATCCTTCTTTAATTGTTTCTACATTGCCATCTTCTGATGTATACAACTCGCCTATGTATCTCATAATATCCGGGGTCCATGAACCACCAAGATTCATATAGTACAGGCTGTCATTATATTTCCCCACTAAATTACCACAGTAATAACTGTTTTTACTATACGTTTCTTCTGCGACAGACTGTCCATGCACAGTGCTTACACAGAATAGACATAACGCG
Source organism: Eggerthellaceae bacterium (assembly GCA_963643305.1). GTDB lineage: Bacteria > Bacteroidota > Bacteroidia > Bacteroidales > UBA932 > Egerieousia. The sequence continues at coordinate 7,422 of CAVIKQ010000084.1, read as the reverse complement.
GCTATTGAAAATATTAATATGTTTTTCATACTCGTAAATGTATTTTAGATTGCATCTGTAATCACTGCTCCTCGGCATAATCAAAATGAATGTTGCCTCTGCCGAGGCTTAATCGTTTGGCTTATTTATCATCACTATGCCCGGGACACTCAAGCAATGGAGCATTGCATTTCTCTTTTGCAAGTATATGAAATATTATGCTAATTTACAAATATTTATGGAGATGTTTTACCAAACCTCATTTCATTTGTAGAATATAAATCCGTAATCTTCAAATGGGATTGTACGGTGGCCGTTTTTAATAACAGCCTCGTATGGTTCATCTAATGGCTTGTATGTACATATGGCTAAACATGGATGATTATATATTTCCAACAAAAACCCGTCTGAACATATGATAAAACTCTTTACAACTGTTGTATTAACTTTTGGAAGATGGTACACATACACCTTTTTGAGATTTTCCCAAAATTTTTCATCAGAGCACCGCTATTTCAAAGTAGTTTTATCATCTTTGCAGAATGGAAAAGAATGATGAAACATATATGAAGATGGCCTTACAGGAGGCAGAGGCAGCGGCAGAGGAGGATGAAGTTCCGGTAGGAGCAGTTATTGTATGTAACGGCAAGGTCATAGCAAGGGCGCATAACCTTACAGAGACGCTCAACGATGTCACCGCACATGCAGAGATGCAGGCTGTGACAATGGCAACCAACTATCTTGGCGGAAAATATTTAGACAAATGCTCTATATATGTAACGGTAGAACCATGCCCCATGTGCGCAGCAGCACTTGCGTGGGCGCAGATTGGAGAACTTATCTATGGCACTCCCGATAAAAAACGCGGTTACTCACTCTTTTCGCCATCATTACTGCACCCCAAAACCGTTATAAGAGGAGGCGTTTTGGAAACAGAGTGCGCAGAAATCATCTCCAAGTTTTTTAAAGAGAAAAGGTAGAAGCAGTCTATGATGGAGCTTTTAGGCAATTACGGATATATTGGTCTTTTTTTAGGAACCTTTTTAGCAGCAACCATACTGCCGTTCAGTTCAGAGATTCTCATAATAGCAATTTTGGCAGCAGGATACAATCCTGTCATCTCTGCAACTGTAGCAACCATTGGCAATTGGCTTGGCAGTCTCTCATCATATTGGTTAGGGTGGCTTGGCAAATGGGACTGGTTAGAAAAATGGTTTAAGATAAGGCAGGAGACACTTGAAAAACAGAAAAAACATATAGACAAGTATAGATCGTTCATAGCATTTTTCAGTTGGGCTCCTATAGTAGGAGATGTACTCTCCGTTGGGTTAGGCTTTTACAGAATCCCCTTTTGGAAATGCGCCTTTTGGATGCTCCTTGGCAAAGCAGTAAGATTTGCTGCATGGTCTCTGCTATACTACCATTACGGAGAAGCCTTTATATCCCTGTTCAGATAGCAGGAGAATCCAAATTTATACTACCCAAATATATTTTTTGCGGAATTGGACTCTGTTAAGTACTTTTGTATCTTTATAAATACAGCTTTTAAACAGCATTGCAATAAAATGGAGATAAAGAGTGCAGTTTTTGCAGGCAGCAGCCGCAAATTAACCGACAGGCCCAAAGAGAGGTTGCCGGAATTTGCCTTTATAGGGAGATCCAATGTTGGCAAATCCTCCCTGATAAATATGTTGTGCAATGCAAAGGAGTTGGCAAAAACATCCTCTACACCGGGCAAGACATTGTTGATAAACCATTTTAAAATAAATAACGGATGGTATTTGGTAGATTTGCCGGGGTACGGATATGCCAAAATATCCCAGAAAGCAAGACTCTCTTTGGCAGAGATGAACAACAACTACATCAACAGCTCACCGGAACTTGTAGAGCTGTTTGTGCTTTTAGACTCAAGACATAAAATTCAGAAGATAGATCTTGAGTTCCTTATAAGTCTCGGAGAGGCAGGAGTACCCTTCTCCATAATCTTTACAAAGGCAGACAAACTCACCAAAACAGCAATAGCAAGGCAGGTAGAGAGCAACAAGCAGGAGCTGTTGGAGTATTGGGAGGAACTCCCTCCTGTTTTTGTAAGTTCATCCGAAACAAAATTGGGCAAGGAGGAGATTTTGGAACATATAGATGAATCATTAAAAATTGCAGCAGAACAGAACAATTGAAGTTAGATACAAACACACTTAAAATACATGGAACACACTCACACCATAAAGATTTTTGCCTGCCGGGGATCAAGAGACATGGCAGAAAGGATTGCCAAATCAATGAATTTGAATTTGGGAGAATCTATTGTAACCGTCTTCTCAGACGGTGAATTTCAACCCGCTTTTAACGAGAGCGTAAGAGGCGCAACTGTATTTATTGTACAGTCTACATATCCGCCTGTTGAAAACCTTTTTGAGCTGCTTCTTATGATAGATGCTGCCAAAAGAGCCTCTGCTTACAAAGTCATTGCAGTAATGCCATACTTTGGCTGGGCAAGACAAGACAGAAAGGACAGGCCAAGAGTATCTATAGGGGCAAAATTGGTTGCCAACCTTTTAGCAGCTTCCGGCTGTGACAGAGTAATGACAGCAGATCTGCACGCAGACCAGATACAGGGCTTCTTTGATTTCCCTGTAGACCATATCTACGCCAGCTCCCTGTTCCTTAACTACCTAAGGAGCCTTAACATAGAGAACTTATCCATTGCAGCGCCTGATATGGGAGGTGCCAAGAGAGCAAACGCATATTCCCGCATATTAAGCTGCCCTCTAATTGTCTGTCATAAATCGAGAGAGAGGGCAAACGTAGTTGGTTCAATGACTGCCATTGGAGAGGTTGAGGGGAGAAACATTGTAATCATAGATGATATGGTAGACACCGCCGGCACACTTTGCAAGGCATCTAACATGCTCATGGAGAAGGGAGCCCTAAGTGTTAGGGCACTTGCCACACATGCAGTATTGAGCGGTGCTGCATACGATAATATTGCCAATTCAAAACTTACAGAACTTATTGTTACAGACACCATTCCATTAAGAGTTCCCGATGGGGCAGATACCTCAAAAATCAGAGTTATATCCATTGCAGAACTGTTTGGAGATGTAATTAACAAGGTTTATAACTATCAGTCTATAAGTACCTCATTCGTTTTCTAATTTAATTGAACCATGTTAGACCCTAAGCAAAACATAGAAGATGTACATGACAAGATTGTAAACGGCATAAAGGAGTTTGTCTGTGCCGCAGGTGCACGGTCTGTTGTACTTGGGCTGTCGGGAGGCATAGACTCTGCCCTTGTAGCCGCACTTGCAACAGAGGCTCTTGGCGGTGACAATGTTATGGGATTCATAATGCCGAGCGAGTTTTCAACGGTCCATTCTGTACAGGATGCTGTTGATTTGGCAGAAAATCTTGGCATAAAGTACCATATTGTGCCAATAGCATCTATCTACAACAGATTCATGAAAGAGCTGGCTCCTGTCTTTGGGCCATCTAACAAGTGGAATGTTGCAGAGGAGAATCTTCAAGCCAGAATCAGAGGCTCTTTGCTTATGGCCTATGCAAATAAATTTGGAGCATTGGCACTTAACACCTCTAACAAAAGCGAGGTTTGTTGCGGATATGGAACGCTGTACGGAGATCTTGCAGGAGCAGCTATGATTATTGCAGACCTGTATAAGGTTGAAGTTTACGAGATGGCTCACTTTGTAAACTCTCTGAAACGCGTAATTCCGGATTCCACCCTTACCAAAGCTCCCTCTGCTGAATTAAGAGAGGGGCAGAAAGACAGCGATTCACTGCCGGACTACCCCCTTTTAGACAGCATCCTCTACGGCATTAACGAAGAGCAGATGAGCTACGGGCAACTCCTCTCTAAAGGAATAGATAAAGCTGTGTTAGACAGAGTATTCAAGCTCATGCAAGCCTCCTCCTTTAAGATGTGTCAGCTGCCCCCTATATTCAACGTATCAAAACATCCCCTTGGCTACAAAGAGAAATGGGCGTTAAAACAGTAAAAGATGAAAGTTTTTCTTATTACCGTAATATTGGTTGGGCTATGCCTCTTAGGGCTGTGCGTTAATATAATTTTTAAAAAAGACGGCAAGTTTCCCGATGGTGAAATCTCTCATAACAAAGAGCTGAAAAAGAGGGGAATCATGTGCGCTCAGGCAGAAGAGAGGATACTCTGGTCTAAAAAGAGAGCCGGAACCAAGCGAGACAGAGCCTCATGTAGCACAACAGAGGAGACAGACAACCCCTGTAGCAGTTGTGTAAGTGACTGTTTCGGTAAGAGTTAACAAGAAAGAAGCAAAAGACAAAAGCCCTTAAAACAATAATCATAGGGAAGACAGATATAAAAATAGAGAATAGAGACAGATATGGGAATAATTGCAATTGTAGGAAGGCCTAATGTGGGTAAATCAACCCTTTTCAACAGACTTGTCGGGCAACGGAAAGCCATTGTAGATGAGACAGCAGGAGTTACACGAGACAGGCACTACGGGCTTGGCGAGTGGTGCGGAAAGGAGTTTTCTGTTATAGACACAGGCGGCTACACCTCAAATTCAGATGATATTTTTGAGGGGGAGATAAGAAAACAGGTTCAACTTGCCATTGACGAGGCAGATGTTATTCTCTTCATGTGCGAGGTAGGGACAGGCATTACAGACTACGACATGGAGATTGCCCATATACTAAGAAGATGCAAAAAACCTGTTATTCCGGTGGTTAACAAGGTAGATACCGGAGACAAGATATTTGGCGTATATGAATTCAATTCCCTTGGCCTTGGAGAGCCATACTCAATAGCCGCAGCCAACGGAAGCGGTACAGGAGACCTCTTAGACAAAGTCTGTTCTCTCCTTCCCAACAACACACAACCGGAAGATGAAGAGAAGCATATACCCCACATAACCATTGTAGGGCGTCCCAATGTTGGCAAATCGTCTCTTACCAATGCCCTTTTGGGAGAGGAGCGCAATATTGTAACAAATATTGCCGGAACCACAAGAGACTCAATTGCAACACTCTACAACAAGTTCGGCTATGAGTTCATGCTTGTAGATACAGCCGGATTAAGAAAGAAGACAAAGGTAACGGATGACCTTGAGTTCTACTCCGTAATGAGAGCTGTAAAAAGCATTGAGAACTCCGATATCTGCATCCTTATGATAGATGCACAAAATGGCATTGAGGCTCAGGATATGGCCATCTACAACCTTATACAGCGTAACAAAAAGGGCTGTGTTATTGTTGTAAACAAGTGGGATACTGTTACAAAAAGCTCCAATACAATGAAAGAGTTCAAAGAGGCCATCTTAAAGAGAATAGCCCCCTTTACAGATGTCCCTATTATCTTTACCTCTGTAACAGAAAAACTGCGAATTCTCGATGTGCTTAAAGCTGCATCTCTCGTGTATGAGAACTATTCGAGAAAGATACCTACCTCACAGCTTAATGAGATTATGAGAGAAGAGATAGAGAACTATCCTCCACCCGCAACCAAAGGCAAATACATTAAGATTAAATATATTACCCAGCTGCCAACCGCCAGCCCGTCATTTGCATTCTTCTGCAACCTGCCGCAATATGTAAAAGACCCTTATAAAAGGTTCTTGGAGAATAGGTTAAGAGAGCATTTCAACTTTAACGGGTGCCCTATACAGATATATCTGAGACAGAAATAACAATAGATTATTATCCTGTAAGAGAAGATGACAGAGCCAAAAGAGCTAAACCTGTTTGTGCTGTGGTATGGCAAGGAAAAGCTGTATGTAACAGAGCTTTAACTCTGTTCTTGCCGCATTCTCAGAACTGCTACCGGCAGGAAGAAACTAAAGTTTGCCCCACCGAATTCGCTACGGCAATAGGAGATTTTGCCCCCGCTTTGGTCTATGATATTCTGGCTTATGGCAAGCCCCAATCCTGTTCCGCTGCTCTTTGTTGTAAAGTTAGGCTTAAACAGTTTGCCAATATCTTCCGGCTTTACGCCGGATCCGTTATCCTCAAAAGATACGCTGTAGCCGCCCCGCTCCTGCCTAAGCGAGATTTTTATATATCCCCCTCCATTTGCCTCAACCGCCTGCACCGCATTTGACAGAAGATTCACTATAACCCTTATTATCTGACCTTTTCTGGCAAAGACTATAGCCTCCTCTGTCTCATGAACAAATGAGATTCTAATATTATCGTGAGTGTCAAACAGTATCTTCTGCTCCTCAAGCAAAGTGTACAGATTTACCTCAACAGATTCTTCAAAATAGAACTTGGCAAAGCTGGAGAACTCAGATGCCGTGTTAGACAATATGGATATCTGCTCCAGTATAGAGTTTGCAACATCCTCAAATTTGCTCTCCCATCCGGGGATATTCCTCTGTTTCATGCTTATCAGGTGCTGTATGCTAAGCCTCATTGGGGTAAGAGGATTCTTTATCTCATGTGCAATCTGCCTTGCCATCTCGCTCCAGGCATGCTCACGTTCCTTTTTGGCAAGCGCCTGAGTACTCTCCTCCAAATCATCTACCATCTTATTATATGCCCCCACAAGCAATCCGAACTCATCCTTATTCCTATAATCTATATGCTCGGCCTTTTTTGACACATCCATACGTTTCATTTTGCTGCTAATCTCTGCCAACGGCTTTGCAAGCTGCTTTGACAACATCCCCCCTCCAACAATTGCCGCAATCAAGAGCAGCAGGTAGATATTTATTATAGTAGCTATAACAGCAGAGAGATCTCCTCTAAAATCCGAAGGTTTTACAAAATAAGGGATATTGGCTATTGCCACAAGACTACCGCTGTTATTCAGAATAGGAGAATAGAGGGAGTAATATTCCAAATCTCCCAGTTTCTCAACATTCTGTACCTGTCGTTTCCTTTCATGTACCAACTTATCATACGCCTCCGAATTAATTCTCGATGATATCAACGACTTGTCAAACAGTTCCGGACGGGTAGACCTTATGAGTCTGCCGTGAGGGTCATAAAGATTTATATCTGCCTGAATACCGGATGACAGTCTGTCTATAGAGGAGATAAGATCTTGGGTATTCAGCTGATTATACCCTTCAAAATATTTACAGTACTCCTCTAATGTAGATTGTACCGTCTGCAACTTCTCCTCCATCTGCAGCCTGTTGTTCTCATTATAGGATATAACGCTGAACCAAATACTTCCTGCTCCCATACATATAAGGGCAAAGACAAGAGATGCCGTTACTAAATATGTAATTTTCCGTTTAAAGGATTTCCTGGGCATCCTTATCCTTAACACATTCTTGTTCATCCTTCTTATTCTCAAGAATATGAAAATAAGTCCCCCAAAAAAGAGCATTAAATATGAGAAAGAGATAAAATAAGAGAGTATCCCTCTTGTTGGCCTTGTTATTATTATAATCTTGCCTGTAATACTCTTATCTACAAAAAAGACCGTTTCCCCCC
>CAVIKQ010000083.1:6440-8005 GCA_963643305.1 Eggerthellaceae bacterium | reverse complement strand
AAACTTTACCATTGAGAGTGGAAACGCTGTAATAAACCTTAACGGCAAGAAGATTGCCAATAAGACTGATGATGATGCTGTAATCACAGTGAAAAGCGGTGCAACTCTTACCATTAACGGTACAGGAGAGATAACACACAGCGCCGATGGCAAATATGTCATTGACAACAACGGTACTCTTAACATCAACGGCGGTACATACAGTGGAACTGCAGACCTCATCAACAACGCAAACACAGGTACTCTTAACATTCATAAAGGCGGTACATACACCCCTGTATCAGGCAAGAATATCGTTAACAATACCGGTACTCTCAGTGTAGGCACAGGTATAGATCTGACCCCTGTAAATGACAATGGTACCATAGTCGCTTACGTTGCAAACGAGGCCTCTCTTAATGCTGCAATTAACGATACAAACATTAAGGAGATTAGGCTTAATGATAATATAACCTTGTCTACAACCGTTAAAGTTGCCCGTGAACTTACTCTTGACCTTGCAGGTAAGACTGTTACTCCGGCTTCCTCTTGGAGTGGAAGCGATGCACTTATTGTTGTAAATCGTAAGGGTAATCTAACCATCAATGGTGATGGTACCATTAATGTAAACAACAATAGCAAGATCTATGTGGCTGTCAAGCTCACCGAGAAAGGGGAGGACTTAGAGGGCGATGTAGCGAAACTAACCATCGAAAACGGTACTTTCATAGGATATTACTATGCTATAGCAGGTAATGGAACTCGTCATAATACTGAACTCACCATTAATGGTGGAAAATTCAGTGCCGTATGTGAAAACGATAATTCGGCAATATATCACCCCCAGAATGGTACATTCAATGTAGCAGGAGGGGAGTTCTCCGGGTATAGTACTGCCATTGAGCTGCGCTCAGGAACACTCAATATCTCAGGTGGCACATTCTCCGCTACAGCAACAGACTTTTCTGCCAAACCAAACGGTAACGGTACCACTGTTATTGGTGCTGCATTGGCTATCTCTCAGCATGTTACAGATAAGGATATTAATGTAAACATTACCGGCGGTACGTTCAAAGGTATATATGCTCTATATGAGAATGACCTACAGAACGAAACCGGAAATGTAAGCGTGAATATAGCAGATAGTGGCGTTACACTCAATGGTGATGTTTACTGCAAACATAATCCCGATTTGAACTTCCCGGATTATCTTACATTCTCATCTGCTTCCAATGTAAAATTCAGTATGCAGCTATTCTTCAATCCAACAAATTATGGCGGAAACTATTTAGAATATTCTGTTGGAGGAGGGGAGTGGAAAACTGTTGTAAACAAGGAAAAAGTAGCTTTCGGCGGATCATTAGGCAATCTCCGTCTTCGTGGAAAAGACAATCCAATCGGTACAGCTACCAGTACTAGTAATTATAGCAGAATCTCCTTTGAGTACAGTAATACTCCTGTAGCAGCGTTCGGTGATATAAGGACTCTGATTGACTACGAGAACTACAAAACTGTGAACACAAGCAATGCAAGGTTCGTCAACCTGTTCTATGGCTGCTATGGTTTGACCTCTGCACCTAAACTAC
>CAVIKQ010000083.1:2098-6332 GCA_963643305.1 Eggerthellaceae bacterium | reverse complement strand
CCGGCAACGGATCTTGCAAATCACTGTTACAATGGTATGTTCAAAAGTTGCACATCTTTAACTACAGCGCCTGAACTTCCTGCAAAGATTCTTACAAACAAATGTTACTGTCATATGTTCAAAGGTTGTACGACATTGAACAGTGTAACTATCAAAGCCACCACCAGAGCAGAAGACGCCGGAGCTGATACTATTGGGGACGCTTTGTACTATTGGCTTGATAATGTCTCTAACGAAGGAACTATCTACAAAATAGATACATTCAATATGACCGAAAATTCTACAAGCGGCATACCTTCCGGATGGAGTACTAAACAGATTAATTAATATTGGAATAAGCCTCTTATGTAAAGAGGTATGCAGAGGGGTGGCAGTAACGCACAAAAGTTGCTGCCACCTCTTCTTTTTGTAAAAAGCTTTTAATTTTATTAAAAACTTCTGCCGGAGAATAGAGGATTTCTGTATTTTCAAAAAAATTCTTACATTGCGCATGAGTGTACCCAATTAACCACCATAAATAAAAGCTGCTTATGAAAAAAATGTACAGGTTTCTATGCTGCATAACTTTGCTTATACCTCTCCTGTTTATATACGGCTGTAACAAAGAAGAGAGCGATGTTATTATAGAGGGGGAGTATATTGAGGAAAGTTCTATAGAGGAGGAGACAATAATCAATTACCCTGTCTATATCTCCTCTAATATCGATACCCAAATTGCTGCTGCAATTGCAAAGCGCACGGCAAACAGGGTAAGTTCTACAGATCTTGCAAGAATTGCCTTTATAACAGGCAATGAGCTTACATCCGCTCTGTCTAAAAACTATGTAGACTCAAACAAGATTTTAGTAATCTTTAATCCGTCGGCAGAAGAGGTAAAGCAGATTGCATCTGATAATACAATAGGGAACAAAATGCTTTTTGCGGCATATAATGCAGATGGAGAGCACTGCCTTGTTCCAATGCCGGTAGGACACATTACATATTCAGAATCTATTAACGGACTGGTTAAATGGATTAATAACGCTACTCATAACGATCTGTTTGGGTTAGATCCTAAATCTATATTTGAGAAATGCTTTATAACGCACAACTACAACTATCAGCTTAAAGACAAGGAGATAACTCATGTAATCTTTTCTAAAGCAGATAAACTGTCGGGAAGCGGAGTGGTAGAATTGGGTTTTGTCATCTACCCTCTTCATGGGTTTGGAGGCAACGGTACCAACGGAATGGACTACTATATTGTAGAATCTACAATATCCGTTGTTTCAGACAAGATGTATAGCGGAAACTTTACAAAGAAGCATGGCGGTGTGCATGCAAGAATCTGCGGTTTTTATTGGAAAAAGCTGCATTCTGAGGTAAGTATTGTTGATGCACAGGGGGCATCTGTGGGGCAGTTTGTGCAAACCCCGTCTCCTGCAACCGTTGTTGGTGCAACTACTTATAATTCGGAATGGAACTTTTCTTATGGAGGGGCAATTACGGGTGGAACCTCTCTCTCTACAACATTAGGCTCGGTATCTCATACATCATCAACATCGAGGTCGGTTAATGACTGTGATATTATAAGCAATCATACAGGCTCTACGGCTTCATACGATTATATTGTGAATAACCTGCCATCATATAACGCCAATTTACGTATTAATCCGCCTCAGGCTATATCGGTAAAGACTGCAACATTCTACAGTACATGGATCTGGGCTGTTCCCACATCAGATAACGATAATAGCAAGGAGTATTATCTTAAACTGTCTCTATCTGATTTTGTATATGGGGCATCCTACTTCTACTCTTCAAAGGCCGATTACCACGATTTGGAGTTTGAAATCCCTAATTATAATGCTACAATACTTATCAGTAAACCAAGCAGATACACTACAGGACAGTTTGTATTAATCAATACCGAGAACAATTCTCATATATCCAATATAAGGTTAAAGAGCAAAACTCATCCGGAATATCCGGAGATACTTATAAAGGATCAATATGCTTTTGGAGGCTCTTTTACCAAGTATGTCCCATCCGGTGAGTACACGCTTGAATGTGATATTATGAAAAACGGCGAGAAGGCTTTTACAACCTACAAGTACACAAAAAGTTTTAAGGTGCTCACAGGTGGTACTGTAAAATTGGCTTCCGGATACGGTTTTGTAAAAAAATAAATGGAGACTACTGCTATGAGAAAATATATTTACATTCTTAAATCTGCCGTTGCAGTGTTTGCCCTTCTAATTGCTGTGTCTTGCAATAAAGGGGGCGGTTCTACAGAGAGTAATGATGTGTATGATATAATAGATACAAAACAGCAGAGTGAGGTCAACACCACTGACTACTCTTTCTGCATTCTCTCTCCATCTCTTAACGGAGGTTTTGCTGCCGAGGTGGCAACAAGGTTCAAAGGGGGTGTTGCCGATTCTCAAAATGCCGATATACTGTTTGTTGGGCAGGAGGAACTCTGTTATGATAATGTATGGGAGGCTTATGAGAATGGCAAGACAATTGCCGTTGCATTGCCCAATATAGAGATATTGAACGGAGTGTTTAAGGAGAGGGGTATTGAGCTGATGCCAAACGATATATCTGAAACTCTTGCCATTGTTGCATTTAATAAAGCGGGGAATCTTTTTACCTCTAATCATACCCAAACAGATAGTGAGTTTGGTGTTGCGGTAAATAGTTTGGCAAAATGGACAACATACGTAAGGCCACATAGCTTTACCAATGCTACAGATATCAACTCGCTGTTGCAGGCTACACATCTCTATGACTGCTGGAATCTGTCAATTAACAATGAGCTTGTGATTAAAAATGATAACAAGTTTGAGTATAAAATGTCTGGGAATGCTCTGTTTGAGCAGTTTTACTCTGTTATTCCGTTACATTCGTTTGATAATAACAAGGGGGATTTTTACCTGATAGATGCTACTTTTTCTATTGCATCTAAAAATATGTATCATGGTATTACGCATATAAGACCTACAAATAAAACCAATTATTATGCCTCGGCATTTTTCCTTAAAGGTTTTTCTGTAAAGATAGAGCTGATAGACAGTAAGGGGAGTGCTGTTGCTACCAAATTCTATAATGTGCCGCAACCTGTTACAATGTCGGGCAGCACCTCTTACTCATCGGGAATAAAATGGTCGGCAGATGCTACTTTAAGCGGCGGTCTGTCGGGAGGAAATCTTACGTTATCGGGAGGGGTCTCTTATAACTCTGTAAAGAGCCATACGGTTAGAGATGTAATGATTGCAAGCGCTGCCCAAAACGGCAAGGTTGATTATACTGTTGATATAAAGAACCTGCCTAAGGAGTCTACGGCAGAACCGCCGTTGGTTGCAAGAAATACGTTAGATTTTCACTGCGGATGGGTCTGGTATGTAGAGAGTGCCAACAATAATGATGAAACAACATCCTATAGGATAAAAGTTACGGTTGAGAAACTGAACTATGCCTCAAAAGGGAGTGTTGAGAAGAACGGTATGAAGAATGAGCATCTCTTTAGCAAGAATGTACAGTTTAATCTGCCTCGGCCAAACAGGGTTCCGGGTGGTTTTGTAAAATTATATAACAGTATCTCCGATTCATATATGACAAATATCAGCTTTATAAATGCTCAAGACAGTACTAAAATTTATAAGGATGAATCGGGAAGTGTATATACTAAGGGGGAGTTTTATGAGGCATGTCTGCCCGCAGGAGAATATAACCTTGAGTTTTATATTGGGGAGACAAAACATACCTCGGCTGACATAGGGACATTCACTGTGGTGAGGGCTGAGACATTAACCTTGCAAAGTGGAGTATATAAATAAAAAAAGCGGTGTTGCACCGCTTTTTTTATTTTGAATGAAAGCTCTTTGCCTGAGCTTCTATCATCTCCTTGTCATCAAAGTAGTTGATTCTCATTGCCTCTTTAACCTCTGCCAAGGTTGCAGCTGCAACCTCACGTGCAGTATTGCTCCCGGCCTTTAGCATCTGATAAACTCCCGGTATATCCTGTTCATACTCTTTTCTGCGTGCCCTTATTGGTGTAAGAAGCTCCTCTAATATTGCATACAGGAATTTTTTAACCTTTACATCGCCAAGTCCTCCGCGCATATAATGCTCTTTTACCTCGGTAAGGTTGGCATAATCGGGCCAGTATTTGGCAAAATGCTCATCCTTGCAGAAAGCATCCAAATAGGTGAAAACGGTATTCCCCTCCACTTTGCCGGGGTCTTCTACC
>CAVIKQ010000083.1:1273-2088 GCA_963643305.1 Eggerthellaceae bacterium | reverse complement strand
GTCTGTAAACATGCTCATAACCTTTTTCCTAAGCTCTTCTGAACTGTCTGACAGATATATACAGTTGCCCAAAGATTTGCTCATCTTTGCTTTTCCGTCTGTACCGGGAAGTCTCAGACATGCAGAATTATCGGGAAGCAGAATCTCCGGCTCTACCAGGACATTGCCATATACAGAGTTAAATTTTCTTACTATCTCTCTGGTCTGCTCAATCATAGGCTCCTGGTCCTCTCCTACCGGTACCGTGGTGGCCTTAAAAGCGGTTATGTCTGATGCCTGGCTTATGGGATAGGTAAAGAATCCTACAGGAATGCTTGCCTCAAAATTTCTCATCTGAATCTCTGCCTTTACCGTTGGATTCCTCTGAAGCCTCGAAACCGTTACAAGGTTCATATAGTAGAATGTAAGCTCGCACAGCTCGGCAATCTGAGACTGAATGAACATGGTGCTCTTTGTGGGGTCTAATCCAACAGAAAGATAGTCCAATGCAACCTCTATGATATTCTGGCGTACCTTATCGGGATTATCGGCATTGTCTGTAAGGGCTTGTGCATCTGCTATCATTATGAAAATCTTGTCATATAGGCCGGAGTTCTGCAACTCTACCCTTCTCTTTAATGAGCCTACATAATGTCCCAAATGCAGACGGCCGGTTGGCCTGTCTCCTGTAAGTATGATTTTAGCCATCTCTGTTCTCTTTTATCTGTTTCAAGCGGCAAAAGTAGCACTTTTTTAGCAAATATGTAACATTACTCCTGTATCTCGCTCTCATCAACAAGATTATTGAGCAGAGCGTAGACTACAAAGCCTGATAC
>CAVIKQ010000083.1:0-1263 GCA_963643305.1 Eggerthellaceae bacterium | reverse complement strand
GCCTGATACAGATTTGATTCCGGTCTTTTTTGATATATTTTTTCTGTGAGAGATAACGGTGTGTATAGATATGTTGAACTCAGAGGCTATCTCTTTATTGTGCATCCCCTTTGCTACGGCAACAAGTATCTCTTTTTCGCGTTGAGACAACTCCTCCCCTTTTCCTGCGGTTTCGCTCTGTTCTTCCGACAGATTCAACGATTCAACTATCCTTAGAATCTTTGAGGGGGTATCTGTAAGCTCAAAATTTCCATTGTAGAACGGATTGGAACTGTACCCTATTGAACAGTATAATGCCCCCTCATACAAGCCTTTTGAATATAATTTCTTGTTCAGATCCATGAAAAGCGGATTTATGAGAACAATATCGGGCTTTACTACAAAGAGCCTTTCCATAGATTTGTATATATCTGTACCTGTTTCGCATACAGTAAGTCTGGCAGAATCTGCAATAATGGATTGCAGCCCCAAGACCACAATATGAGAGGGGTCTATAATAAATACTCTTCTTTTTGAATTAACTTTTTCTGCCATTCTACACCTCCATTCTATGCACCATTGGAATAAGTACCTTATTCTCTATTCTTGTGTGTTTTGCAAGATCCTCTTCAAATGTGAAAATATCCTTTAGGAGATCATTAACGGCAGAGAGATCATCGGGAGTCATCTCTCCGTATGGCAGATATTTTATTATAATGTTCTTAAGGTCGCTTAGCTTGTCATCTATGTTGCTGTGATTGTCTTCGTACTGCTCTATTGAGTATGGCTCTGCCTGTGTCTGTTTGCCAAGAAGTGAATTTATATACGGGAAAACCACATTCTCTTCATAATCAAAATGTTTTATGACCTCGGCCTTATAGTTTCTAAAAAACTTTAGTATCAGCTTGAAATCGCAGCCGTGAGCCGATTCGCTTATATTGAGCAGCTTCTCCTCTATAACCTTGATTCGTCTGTTGATATAGTTGTGATGAGAGCGTTTGAGATAGTTTATTAGCTCCTCTGCCGTAATAAGATTGAGCTCTTTTACAGTTGGCAGATAGGCAGAAAAGGAGTTGATGTTTGCAATTATAAGAAAAAACCGTGGGTTAACGGAGTGTAATCTGCATACCTCCTCTACATTTCTGTCTCCAAATCCGAGCGGTATGTTAAACCTTCTTAGAATATCCAATAATGTACTGTCGTTGAGTATCATGTGGGACATCTTGTTCTTTGGCGAATACAGATAATTTGCCTTGCTGCTCATAATCAAAAATTTTAATATTC
>CAVIKQ010000082.1:3980-8075 GCA_963643305.1 Eggerthellaceae bacterium | reverse complement strand
CTCTGTGGAGAAACTTACGGCAGATTATCTGTTTGATATTGCCAAAGAGATATTTGACAAAAAAAGATTCGCCCGCCTGATATACCGTTAGTAATGTGAACCTTTTCCGTAAGCCAAATGAGCAGAGCCAAACTTGTTTGAGCTATGCCATGGCGAGGAAAAGTTGCACGAATGTGACTCCATTTGAGGCCGGCTCCTTAATAGTTTAAATAATATTTGCTCAATATGTTAAATGACGAAAAAATGTTTGATTACAGCTATGAGCACAGCTCAAAGCCGCAGGATGCGCTCAGGTGGGTGGTAAAACAGACACATCTGCGTACAAACCACGCTCGTATGCTGTGCGGAAGCATAGAGGGAAAGTTGCTTGAGCTTATATCAAAGATGATACGGCCAAAACGCATTTTAGAGTTGGGAGTGTTTACAGGGTACTCCTCAATATGTCTTGCATCGGGATTATCAGAAGGGGGAAAAATGGATTCACTTGAGATAAATGATGAACTTGAGGATCTTATTCTGCAGGCATACGAAAAGGCCGGGGTAAGAGAAAAGATAGAGCTTCATATAGGAGATGCGCTGCAGATTATGGAGCGGTTTAAGGAGGAGGGCAGGAGGTATGACCTTGTCTTTATAGATGCCAACAAAAGGGAATATCCCCAATATCTGCCGGCTGTAAAGGAGCTTCTCTTGCCGGGCGGCTGGATAATAGGGGACAATGTGCTGTGGGATGGCAAAGTGTACGCAGACAAGATAAGCGGTGATGCGCAGACGCAGGGCATTTTAGAGTTTAACAGAATGGTAGATGAAGACCCTCAGTTAGAGAATGTCATTATTCCGTTGAGAGATGGTATAAGCCTGATACACAAGCTATACTAACCAAAAGCTACTCTGTAAAATAATCTACGGCATATCTTGCAGTTCTAACCTCCTTGCAATATTCAGACACCACTTTGTGCTCTTTATGAACCTTATACCTTTTAAGGTCCTCTGCATTGTCAAAACAGACGGTAAGGACAGCATCAAAAGAGTTCTCGGTAGGAATCTCATTTACCCCAACCTCCAAAGATCTAATCCGGGGAACAACTCCAACAAGAGCCTCAAGATGCTCTTTCATCCAAACGGCATGCTCATGTGCGCTTTTGCCATTTGCCCCCTCTTTAAATTTCCACATTACAATATGTTTAAGCATAAAATGTTTAATTTAATTATCTTTTAAATTATATATTACAGTTAAAAACCCTCTTTAATCCCTCAATGGTTACAGGTTTTGGGATAAAGGCAGCAAACCCATCATTCTTGGCACTCTCCTCGGTTATATCTCCCCTTCCCGACATAAGCACCACAGGTATTCCGTTAGCGGAGGCGAGCACATCCAAACCGGTTATCCGGCACATGTCCATATCTGTAAGGATGCAGTCATAATCTTCTTCTACAACCTCTATTCCAATGGATACTAACATGTTAGATACAACCTCAACCACATTGGGCTCATCGTCAAACACAACTATCCGCTTGCAGCTGATAAGGTTCTGTCTCTCCTTGCAAGCACTTTCAGAAGGAAGATGCACCGGCACAGAGAGAATGAATGTTGTCCCCTCATTTACCTTTGAAACAACATTTACTGTACCGCCAAGCAACTCTACAAGCCCCTTTACCACAAACATACCGTAACCGGAGCCCTTTGCCATGCTGTTGTTTCTCTCTACCCTCACAAACGGCTTAAAGAGTTTGTCCATATCCTTTTCATCTATACCTGCTCCTGTGTCGCTTACCCTTATTTTAAGAGAAGCATTGCTGTTGCAAGAAGCATTCTCTTTTTCATTCTCCACACAGACAGATACAGATACGCCCCCTTTTGCAGTGTACTTTATTGCATTGGATACAAGGTTAATGAGCACCTGGCGCAGTTTCATCTCATCTGACACTACAATATCTGTCTCCAATCTGTTGCAGCCAAATTGCAGTTGTTTGGCCTCTGCAAGCGGTTTGAACATCTCGCAGATTTCTGTAAGAACCTCATTTATATTAAACTCAGATGTTGTAACAGAAAGGGTTCCCTGTTCTATGCTCGAAAAATTAAGCATATTCTCTAACAGGGCAAGAATGTACTTTGCGGAGTTCTTCATTGAGCTGACCTCTGCCTTATGCTCATCTTCATCTATAAAATCTAAATACCCTATGATTGAGTTAAGAGGGCTTTTAATGTCGTGAGATGTTGCCAGCATAAGTTTGTGTCTGCTCTCCATTACCTCCATAATCTTTCTGTTTGCATCCTCAATTGCGCGAGATGCTCTCTGTGCAGCCTTTATATCATTTATAATTGTTATTGCAAAATAGATTATAACCAAAAGCGCCAATATCCCTCCTGCAAGTGACAGAGCATAATTACGTCCCGATTCCCTCTCCGTTATAGAGACAGATTCGGCAACGGAGTTGAGCATCCTGCCGTTCAGTTTATACAGTATACCGTATATCTTTGAGGAGAGTTGGCTGTTTGCAGTTATTACCACATTTATTCTCTTAACTATGCTCTCTATGTTTCTGTTATAGTCTGTCAATGCCTCCATTGCCAGATTGTCTGCTTCATTAAACAGGTTAAGAGTGTCTTTACTAACCCTTCTTATTGTGTCTAATCTGGTATTTACAGATACCACAGTATCTCTGTTAGGTTTAAAAAGGTCTGCAACTCTCCTAAAAAAACCACTCCGGGGAGGCAATGAGACAACGGTATCGTTAATCTGCGTTATATACACAGATGTATCTTTGTACTCCTTTGCAGATTTTAGCTTTGCACTTAGCTCCTCTAACAGGCTGTTCTCTTTAAACTCCCCGTTAAGTATCTTTATGTTCTCATATTGTGCATATAACAGAGCCGGCAGTTCTTTTAGATTTGAGGCCTCCTCTTTGTAGATATTGCTTAATCTGTGTGCAATGCTCTCTACCCTTTTTATATTCTGTACAATGGATTTTGCCTGCAGTTCTCCTCTGTCTGTAGGTAGAACCTGTAGGGAACATTGTATTCTGTCTGTCTCCTTTATAAGACTGTCTATGAGTATGAGAGAATTCTGCTCCCTCTCTATAACAGCTCTGTTTACTTTTAGGCGGCTGTTGGAGGTGTGGAAGTAGGCAAGGATAAGTATTGCAGACAGCAGGGTGATTGCAAGCAGCAATACAGTCTTTATACTCGCTTTGGTCTCTGTCCTCATAGGCTGTTGAACATTGGATTTGAGCCACAATTATAGAAATTTATTTTTTTATATCAAAGCAGTTGTGTCTCTTTGGACATTGGTGTGGAAAAGCTGTTTAATGTTACACATAAATCTACAGAATTCCACAGTTTTCTACACCTGTGCCAAATGTAAATTATCTGTTAAATTGTTATAAATTAATAAATTGCTGTTTTTATGAGATGTTGGCTTATGGTTTGATACATTCTTATGTGAAGTAATGATGCATTTGATGGTAAAAGAGGAGGATGACTTTTGCCTTTGAGACATTCTCCTCTTTTAAAAAACAGGATGCTTAAATATTTGCAAGATAGATTAACGTTAAAATTGATATTATGAAACGAAATTTACTTTTAATTATGGCAGTTGCTTTATTATCTGTTGTAACTGTCTCTTGTGTTGAAAGTTCCGGTAAGTACAAGGCTCTTGTTGCCCAAAGAGATTCGCTGCTGAGTGAATCTGCAAGATTAGAGGCAGACTATAATGAGACAATGGATATTCTTAACGAAGTGGAGGATAGTTTTGCATCTATAAGAGAGAAAGAGGGACTGGTGAGAAATGGCCTCTATAATGTTGAGGGTCAGTCTGCATCCAAAAAGCAGCAGGTTGCAGGAGATGTAGCTCAGATTAAGGAGCTTATAGAGCAGAATAAAGAGAAGATTGCACAATTGGAGGCACGTCTTAGCAAGAATGGAAAAGAGAACAAGACATTGAGGGCTACAATAGAGAGACTTCAGAAGGAGCTTGACGAAAAATCTGAGCTTGTTGCTACTCTTACAGAGGAATTGGGCAGGAAGAACATAAAGATTGCCGAGCTTACCGGTACTGTTGACAAACTTAATACAGACCTTTCACAGATGAGCGAGAC
>CAVIKQ010000082.1:0-3970 GCA_963643305.1 Eggerthellaceae bacterium | reverse complement strand
CCTCTAAGAAACAGATGGAGACAATACAGGCTCAGGATGCAGACCTTAACAGGGTGTGGTACTGTATAGCAAGTCAGAAAGATCTTAAAGATGCAGGTGTTATAACCAAAAACGGTCTGTTTGGCAAGAAAAAGCTTATGGACAGCGATTTTGATTCGGAGTTGTTTGTTAGGGCAGACAAGAGGGAGCTTAGTTCAATTCCAACAGGTAGGAAAAGTATAAAGATTCTCTCTACACATCCGTCAGACAGTTATACATTGGTAAAGGAGGATGACCAGACAATAACAATAAATATTACCTCTCCCAACAGGTTCTGGGGTGTTAGCAACTATTTGGTTGTAAGAAATTAGAGAAAAAAGGGACAGACGGTATAATTACCAGACATAAAGAGGTTGAATAAAAGAGGTGCTTTTTATTCAACCTCTTAATTCTATGCCGTACTGATGCATCTTGTTATACAGGGTCTTTCTGTCTATCTTAAGGAGTTGGGCGGCTAAAGTCTTGTTGCCCCGTGTCTTATACAAGACCTCCTCTATCTGGGCCTTTTCGTCTCCCGGCCTTAGTGCATAATCTTTTGTTGCTGCAGTGGCCGGCTTTATACCGGGGAGGTCGTTAACAGTAATCTCGTTGCCTGTTGAAAAGAGCACAGCCCTCCTTATCACATTGCGTAACTCTCTTAGGTTGCCTCCCCATCTGTACTGTTTTAACAGTTCAAGGGCATTGGGATTTATAGATGATACACTCTTCTCCAACTCTATATTTGCAGATTGCAGGAATCCGTAGGCAAAGACCTCTATATCCTCTTTGCGCTCTCTAAGCGGAGGTACAACAAGTGTAAACTCATTGAGCCTGTGGTAAAGGTCCTCCCTAAACCTGCCCAGCTCAATGGCTGCCTCAGGATTGTCATTTGTAGCTGCAATTATCCTAACATCTACCTTTATATCCTTTACAGATCCCACCGGCCTTATCTTCTGCTCCTGCAAGGCTCTCAGCAGTTGTATCTGTACATCGTAAGAGAGGTTGCCAATCTCATCTAAAAAGACTGTACCGCCGTCTGCCTGCTCAAATACCCCCTTTTTGTCGTTTACCGCCGATGTAAAGGAGCCTTTTAGATGTCCAAACAGTTCGCTTGGGGCAAGGTTTTTAGACAGGCTGCCGCAATCAAGTGCAATAAAGGGCTTTCCGCTGCGTTTGCTGTATTGGTGAATGAGCTTTGCGGCATACTCCTTTCCTGTTCCGCTTTCTCCTAATATCAAAACGGTAAAGTTGGTTGGGGCAACGGTCTTTATAGCATCTAACATAGAGCAGAAAGCAGGGCTTTTGCCCATTATCATGCTGTTAGGCTCGCTGCTTGTTTTTGGAGTCTCTTTTTGTGCAATAAAGAGATTGTCTATCTTCTCCTTTAGCAGAGCCGGTACAACAGGTTTCTCCAAAAAGTCCTTTGCTCCAAGTTTCATGGCAGATACGGCAATGGAGACATCTCCGTATCCTGTCATAAGTATTACGGGGAATGGATATTTATTGTCGTTCAGCCAGTGAAGAAGCATTATTCCGTCACCATCGGGAAGCCTTAAATCAGATATAACAAGATTGGGATGTATGCTTTCTATCCTTTTTTTTGCCTCTTCTACAGATGATGCACAGATTGCGTCATAGCCGTTTTTTGCAAGCCATTTCTGTAGCATAACGCATAGATTTATATCATCGTCGACTATTAGAATAACCTTGTCCATCTTTAGAAGCTTTAAAAAGATAATTGAATTGCATCAAAGGTAGATATTTTTTAATAGGCTGTTAGAAAAATTTTTAGTTATTTTGATTTGTAGTATATTTATGGGTAAAGAGAGGGTAGACAGATATGATTGATATACAGGTTAAGAAGCATGACAGTTTTTCTGTTGAGTTTAAATTTGGTTTTATTGTAGACAGCGGAACAGAGCTTAACAGTTTTGCTGTAAATACATGGATGTTTGTTCCCAACAGCATGGGAATAAACCCTGAGACATACGGTAAGGAGCAGTTTTACAGAGATATAAAGTCTAATGTAAGGCTTATTACCCCTGTGTATTCGTTGCATGAACTCTCTTTAGACAGCTCTCTTCCGTATATCTTTCTTAAAGAGTCTATTACAGAAGCAGCGAGTGGGGGCGGCTCTTATGACAGCTTTGAGTATCATATAAGGATGTACGCTGCAATAATAAAGAGCGCAATACGAAACGAAACGATAAGGATAATGTTCTGCAAAGATTCAGATGCGGCAAATGCCAATGTTACTGAATGTGTTGCAGATATTGAGCGTATTATTCTAAGGTTCAGGGAGTTCTTTAAACTGCTCCACGATATGCCCAATCGTGAACAAAAACGCTTTCTTGCTGCAGATGAGTATATCAGTTATATTCTGCAACGTTACCTGTTCAGAGTAGTAAAACTTTATGATTCTTTAGATAACAGTGAGCTTTATGCTTCCCGACAAAAAATTTTTGCTCTTGTATGCAGACTTAGGGAGTACTCTGTTTCTCATGGGTATGGACTGATTAATGAAGACCCTGTTCGTAACAGAGACCTTGTGTACAGGCGCGGACTGCTAAAGAAGTATATAGAGAGCGATCTTTATATCAGGCTCTCTAAAAAGCGAGACGGGGTTGCAGTTGAGCAGCTTTACTACAGTATTGCTGCCGGGGTTGCCATGATTTTTGCTACGGCTGTGGGGTGGATTTTTCAGGTAAAGTTTGGGAATATCACTTTCCCTCTCTTTATAGTGTTGGTTATAAGCTATATGCTAAAAGACAGGATTAAAGATCTTATGCGTTTCTATTTTGCCCACAGGCTTGGAAACAAATATTTTGACAAAAAGGCCGAGATAAACATTGGTAACAATAAGGTTGGAGAGATAAAAGAGGCTGTGGATTTTTTGTCGGGAAGCAAAATAGATTCCTCTGTTGCCAAGATGAGAGATGACCTATCTTTTATTGATGATGAGTCTAAAGTGTTGGAGGAGAAGGTTTTGCTGTATAGAAAGCTGGTAATTATTGGAAAGAATGATTTTACTTGCGGCAATTTTTATCCTTTTAAGGGGATAAATGAGATTATGAGACTGCATGTAAACAGGTTTATGCAGAAGATAGATAATCCGGAGGTTTTCATTGATTCGCTCGATAGTAACGGGCATATTGCCACAATTGCCGTGCAACGTATATATTATATTCATATCATAATGCAGTTGAGACATTTAGAGCTTTTGGAACTAAGGCATTTCAGGATTGCCTTTAATAGAAACGGAATTGTAAAGGTTGAGGAGGTTACTGCATAGGGTAGCGTAAGAAGCTGTCTGAACTTATAAAATCAAAACAGCTTCTGCGGCGGTGTTTAACGCTTACTTAATGGTTTTGAACATCTGCTCTATACATCTTTTTTTATGCTCTATATTGGGGTGTACGTACAGATTTAGTGTTGTGCTTATGTTTGAGTGCCCAAGCAGTACGCTTACCGTTTTGTAGTCGCACTTGCTCTCTATACATCTTGTTGCAAAACTGTGTCTAAGCCCGTGGAACTTTAGTACCGGCATCTGAAGCCTGTTCATGAATCTATAGTAATAGTTTCTGTAAGTTCTTGGTTCCATTGGTTTTGAATTATTGGAAATAATATAGTAATCCTCATTTACAATCCTCTTTAGAGGCTTTAGGATAGAGAGCAGCTCTTTGGTCATGGGTATCTCCCTTATTGAGTTTTTAGACTTAGGGGTGTCTATGATAAGTTCTGTATGGTTAGATATGTCAGAAGTGTAAATCCTCTGGATGGTCTTTGTTACCGTTATAACCCCGTTTTCCATATCTAAATCTTTCCATTTAAGGGCACAGACTTCGCCTATTCTCATGCCCGATACAAGACAAATGTATATTCCAAAGTTGGAGAAACTGAAATTCTCCTTTATGTATTGCATTATTGCTTTTTGGTTTGATATGCTCAGCAC
>CAVIKQ010000081.1:4094-8096 GCA_963643305.1 Eggerthellaceae bacterium | reverse complement strand
ATCCTTTTCCGTAAGCCAAATGAGCAGAGCCAAACTTGTCTGAGCTGTGCCATGGCGGGGAAAAGCTGCATGTAACACAATGAAGTTTAAAAAAATAAAAGGTATGAAGACAAAATTTAGTTTACTTACGGTACTACTTCTTTTATGCACTAGTACTTTGTTTGCACAAACAGAGAATAAAAAGGAGAATGTAGAATTTAATCCTCACTGGTATTTACAGGTACAAGGCGGTGCTGCCTACACTGTTGGTGAGGCTAAGTTCGATGATCTTGTTTCACCTGCGGCTGCAATCTATGCCGGTTATCGCTTTACTCCTGTCTGGGGTGTTCGTGCCGGTTTCAGCGGATGGCAGGCTAAGGGTGCATGGGTAAATGTTAAACACAATCCCCTTGTTTATAAATACAACTATTTACAGTTGAATGCAGATGCTACATTTAATCTTATAAACAGTATAGCCGGCTACAACCAGAACAGATGGTTCGACCTTTACCTGTTTGCAGGTTTGGGGGGAAACTATTCATTCAATAACGATGAGGCAGTTGAGATTAATGATGCAGGGCACACTCTAAGAAAACTTTGGAGAAACGACAAAGTGTTTGTTGCTGCCCGTGCCGGTGTAGGTCTTGATTTCCGTTTAACTCAGGGTGTTATCTTTAATCTTGAGGGAAATATAAATGGCATTTCAGACAAATTTAACTCAAAGAAGGGTTCTTATGTGGACTTCCAGTATAATATGCTGGCAGGTTTCAAGTTTGCCCTTGGCAAAACAACCAAGTCAAAACCTGTTGAGGTTGTTCAGAAATCTGAATATGTAGCACCAAAGGAGGAACCTGTAGCACCAAAAGAGGAACCGGCTCCTGCTCCAGTTGTTGAAGAGGTTGTTGAACAGCCTGTAGCACAGGAGGTTGTTGAGCCTGCAAAGGAGAATATCTTCTTTAAACTTAACTCTTCTGTAGTTCGTGAGAGCGAAGTTGCCAAGATTGAGGCTCTTGTTGCCTATATGAACAAATATGAAAATGCCAAGATTACTCTTACCGGATATGCAGATGCTCAGACAGGTAATCCAAGATATAACAAGACACTTTCTCAGCGTAGAGCAGATAGTGTTGCAAAAGCATTGACAGACAGAGGAATCGCTCGCGACAGAATAAATGTTGTTGCAAAGGGAGATGTTGAGCAGCCATTTAGTGTTCAGTCTGAGAACAGGGTTGTAATCTGCCTTTCGGAGTAGCTTTATAGCTCTATAAAATATAAAAAGAATACTTAATAACGAAGCGAGGGTGACTCTTTTAGTCATCCTCG
This sequence comes from Eggerthellaceae bacterium, assembly GCA_963643305.1. Lineage (GTDB taxonomy): Bacteria > Bacteroidota > Bacteroidia > Bacteroidales > UBA932 > Egerieousia. The sequence goes on along the minus strand of CAVIKQ010000081.1, from coordinate 6,794 downwards.
CTTCAATTAGGTAGCCCATTTATACAACTTCTTATCTTATACATGCTTGTTACCGAATATTCCGTAACTTTGCCGACATAGTTAACATTCATTTTATGTGCAGAAAATCTTTTTTATTAAAATATATTTTGGGGTGCCTGTTGTTTCTGTTCTTTACAAATACAGTTTACCCCCAAAGAATATCGAGAGAACAGTATATCAGCAGATATAAGGAGATTGCAATAAGACAGATGAATCTGTATGGTATCCCTGCCAGTATAATTATGGCACAAGCCTGTCTTGAATCGAATAACGGTAATTCAGAATTGGCTAAAAAGGCAAACAATCATTTTGGGATAAAGTGTAATAATGGCTGGACAGGGGAGGGGTACCTTTATGATGATGATGAAAAAAATGAATGTTTCAGACGGTATGGTTCGGCAGAGGATTCTTTTAAAGACCATTCGGAATTTCTAAAGAACGGCAAGAGGTATGCTTTCCTCTTCTCATATAGTAAAACAGATTATGTTTCATGGGCACGCGGTCTAAAACAGGCCGGCTATGCAACCAATCCTAAATATGCCGAGCTTCTTATCAAGATTATAGATGAGAACAATCTGCACAGATTGGATCTTAATGATAATCATTCTCACAGTTCTAATCATTACAGTGTATCCAATACTTCTGACAATACCTCTTACAGTACATCCAAGGCTTCTTACAATACCTCCAAAGCTTTGACAAAGATAGAAAAGCGTGAGCTAAAGAGACAGTTTAAAGAGCAGAAACGGCAAGAGAGGCTAAAGCGCAAAATGCAACGTAAAGCTGTAAATAAGGGGAGAAACAGTATCTATTGATACAAACAGATACACAATAATGGCTTTATTTCATACTCTTTGATATGGCGGCCTGATATGCCCGTGCGTTCCTGCCATGCTCTGCACCGGTCTTGGCAAACAGATGGGTTCCGTCTAACCTGCTGTTTGCACAGAAAAACATATAGTTGTGCTTCTGATAGTTCAGTACTGCATCTATAGATGCTATAGATGGAATGGTTATTGGTCCCGGTGGCAGGCCGGCGTTCTTGTATGTGTTATATGGTGAATCTACCTCAAGGTGAGCATAGAGTACACGTCTTAATGTAAAATCATTCAGAGCATATTTTACAGTTGGACATGCTTCAAGTTTAAGCCCTTTTTTTAATCTGTTAATGTACACCCCTGCAATCGTGGGCATCTCCGGCTTGTAATTGGTCTCTTCACAGATTATTGATGCAAGGATAGATACCTCTACAGGTGTAAGGCCAATCTCCTTTGCCTTGTTGAGCCTGTCATTGTTCCAGAATTTATCATATTCGCTCCTCATCCTTTGCAGGAATTCATCGGGAGAAATATTCCAGTACACCTGGTATGTGTTAGGTATTATCATACATGGGAATGTCTCCTCTGTAAAACCGTAGTCAGCGGCTTTGCCCGGAACAAGAAACTCTTTTGCAAATGCCGCAGAATCATATCCCAATCTGCCGCCAAGTTTACCTGCCAATCTCTTCATTCCTCTAATGTTTCCTGCAAGTACAAGATTTACAGGTTGCTGCCATCCGTGAGAGAGCATGTTGCCAAGGTAGTTGCTTTTGGTTTGGGCAGGAATTTTATATCTGCCAGGCTTGAATCTCTCTTTAAGTTCTATCTGCCGGGCATATTTGATAAACGGTTTAGGGTTGTCTAATACTGTTCTAAGACTATCCTCCACCTGCGAGTAGGTGGCTCCCGGTCTTATATAGAGCACGGCATCATTATGTGAAACTACCTTGTATTTGTTGCAACTGCTTAACAGTACCATTGCAAGCAGAATATATGTAAACCTGTATTTGATAAAAACCTGTCTCATTCTGTTCCTGTAACTCTTTTATCTCTCTTTCTTCTCTAATTTGGAGGCAGATAGGCTTATTCTGCCGTTTTATTTACTGCCGGATATTCTATGCGTGAGTGATAGATCTCCTGCAGATGCTTTTTGAACACCTCTTTCACTGTATTTATCTCTTTAAGCGTTATATCTGCATCTATAAGTTGCGATTCTGAAATCCTTGCGGCTGTAATCTTGTCTACAAGATTTGAGATGCTCTCTTCTGAATAGTCCTTTAACGAACGTGATGCTGCCTCTATGGCATCTGCCATCATGACTACCACCTGCTCTTTTGTTGTTGGGAGCGTACCGTTGTATGTAAATGGCTCTCTGTTGTTCGGATCCCCTCCATCTATGCAGTATTTAGAATAGAAGTATCCTGTAACGCTGCGTCCGTGATGAGATGTTATGAATGCTGTTATTATTTTAGGCAACTTGAATTTTTTTGCAAGTTCAACACCATCGGGAACATGTTTTATTATCAGTTGGGCACTCTCCTGAGGCGAAAGGTTTTTATGATAGTCTATACCGGGAGCCTGATTCTCTATAAAGCATTGCGGATTTACAAGCTTTCCTACATCGTGGTACATTGCTCCAACCTTTACAAGCCGGGCATTACCATGTATTGCTGTTACTGCCCGTTCGGCAAGGTTGGCCACCTGCAGACAATGCTGGAATGTTCCGGGGGCTTTTCTTGCAAGCTCCTGCAGAAGGGTATTGTTTGTGTCTGACAGATCTTTTAAGGTAGATACAGAAACCAATCCGAATATCTTTTCCAATAAAAAGACAAGTGGGTAGGCCGCTACTATGAACAGAGAG
>CAVIKQ010000081.1:2345-4040 GCA_963643305.1 Eggerthellaceae bacterium | reverse complement strand
TAAGAAGAGGTAAACAATGTAAATATAGTCATATACAGGTTTTCCGCTCTCCATAAGCCTGAATGCTATGAAGACAATAAACATGGCACCAAACAGAAGGAGCGAGTTAAGGAACTGAAGCCATCCTCTGTACAGGTAGACAAATGACAAGAGTGTAGCCACCCCTGCAAAAAGATTCAGTATATACAGCTCTATGCCGTTTTCTGCAAAAATCAGAAGCGGCAGGAGTGAAATCATGTATATAGGGAATACGACCTTTGCCTGAAAAAACGCCATCATGTAGAGGGCAAATACGGCAAATGGAACCATAAACAGATATTCCGGCCCTACGCCTCTTACAACAACTGTAATTATATATGCAAGCAGCAGGAGGAAGATAATGAAGTTAAAACGTCTCTTCTCTCTAAGAATCTGTATGTTAACTGTATATATTGATGCAAATACCAAGAACAGAATTACAAGTATCATTAATACATGTCCCGAAACAAGGGAGAGATTACTGCCTGAATATCCCATACTAAGCTCATATTCGGCTTTATATGAATCCAACACCTGCTCTATATAGGCTGTTATTATCTCCCCTTCAGATACTATGAGCTGCCCTGTGTATATTATCCCTTTAGTGGGAGAGATGTAGTCAATGGCTTTCTTGTGTACAAGCTCTGTAGACTGCTGGTCGTAGATGAGGTTTGCCTGTATCAGAGATTCGGGCTTGATATTGGATATACCTGCTACCGTAATGGAATCTGTGGCAAGCAGGGCAATCTTTGACTGCAGTTTTTCTATTGCCTGTAATGTGTTGTACACAGATGCTCTTGGAATCTCCTCTGCCCTTTTATCCTTTTGTACAATTATATATCCGTTCTGGTCATTGCTCGAAAGTTGTTCATCTCTTTTTATGATTCCGGCAGTATAAATCTCACTTAGTATGCTCTTTAATGTAACTAAATCTTTATCTGATATGAGGCTGTCCCTGTGCATCCCCTCTGCTATCTGCATTGCATTTGGCAGAATGTCATTGTTATACACGTAGTATGGGACAAACTGCTCTGCTGCGGCATTCTTCTCCTTTAAAAGTTCTCCTTGCGATTTTAGTATAGGGAAATCTATGGGGGCTACCAAGGTTTCGTACATCCACGGTCTGCCTTTGTGATATTCATATTTGAACCGGCCCTCACTCGGATAGAGCAAAACCATAATTACAAGAGCTATGGACATTGTAATGTAGATGCTCTTCTCTTTAAGAATATTTTTTGTTTTTTGTGTATTTAAACTCTCCATTTGGCAAAATTAGAGTATTTTTGTGAAAATAACACTTTTTAATCTATTCTTATGAGGAAGTATCTGTTTTTTTTATTGTTTGTTTCCCTCTTTTCTATCTGTTCCATAGCACAGGAGAGGCTTATTTATAATTCACCTGCGCTCAAGTGTAACGATACGGTATTGGTCTTTACTCCGCAAAATATTGTAGCAAACCCGCCTACATTAATTTTATTGCATGGCTGGAGCGGCTGTTACAACGACTGGAACAGGTTGGCTCCGCTTCAGGATATTGCAAATGAGTTTAGATTCAGAATTATTTGTCCCGATGGTTTTTACAATAGCTGGTATATTAATGACTCGGATAAAGAGAAGATGCAGTGGCGTGATTTCTTTAATGAGGAGTTTATGCCCGATATTATAAAGAGATATAAT
>CAVIKQ010000081.1:0-2335 GCA_963643305.1 Eggerthellaceae bacterium | reverse complement strand
ATCTTAATCCGGATGAAACATTCATTACCGGGTTGAGTATGGGAGGCCATGGCGCTGTAAACCTGTTTATAGATAATCCTCATCTGTTTAGAAGTGCCGGCAGTATGAGCGGTGTGCTTGACCTTGGCGATACAACCTTAAAGGAGGATTGGCTTTATAAGGTTACCGGTAATGATTCTTTGAGGGTAGAAAGGGAGAGCGCTTTAAACAGAATAGAGTCTGTTAAGGATAAAATCAAATCTCCCCTTATTATCACTTGCGGCTACCACGATTTTTATGTAAAGTGCTCAGACAAGTTTTCTAAGTTCTGCAGGGAGAGGAATATTCCGCACCTGCTTCTCCTAAGTCCGGGCAAACATTCATGGAAATATTGGAACTATGCTTTAAGGGTGCATCTGAGCCATTTCAGAAAGATTGTAGATAATGATAATTTAGGTTTCTAATCTTTATAAGTCAGTGATTTGCTATTAGATTAGTGTCTGAATATAGATGATTAATGGGAACGTCTGTTAAAAAGAACTATGTATTAAACCTCATTAATACCATAAGCGGGCTGTTATTCCCGCTTATAACTTTTCCGTACGCATCGAGAGTATTGTTGGCAGATGGTATCGGGAAGGTGCAGTTCTTTGACAGCATCATTGGCTATATACTTTTAATAAGTTCGCTTGGCATTCCTCTCTATGCCATAAGGGAGGTTGCAAAGGTAAGAAATGATTACAGGGAGAAGAGTAAGGTTACTGTTGAGATTCTGCTGCTTCACTGCCTCCTTACCTTTTTTGCCTACCTGCTTGTATTTGTAATTGCTTTTACGGTAGATAAGATACATGCAGATATGCCGCTTTTCTTTCTTTTAAGCTGTTCTCTGTTATTTACAGCTATTGGGGCTTTCTGGTTCTATCAGGCTACCGAAGATTTTGTCTATATAACCATACGTTCAGTCTCTATAAAGGTGATTGCCGCAATAGCCCTCTTTACTTTGGTAAAAAACAGGGATGATATTCTATGGTACGCTGCCATAAATACCTGTGCAAGTGTAGGTAACAATATATTTAACTTTATCCGTCTGAGACGTAAAATAGATGTAAGGCTATTTTCGTTTGGGGAGCTGAATATTGCAAGGCATCTTAAACCGGCCCTGAAAATTTTTACACTTAACATGATAGTGAGCATCTCCCTACAGTTAGATACCGTTATGCTGGGCTTTATGAAGTCTGATGCTGCCGTAGGTTATTACACAGCGGCCTCCAAACTTACCCGAATGGCTCTTGCCGTGCTTACATCTCTTGGGGCTGTTTTATTGCCTCGCTTTTCTAACTATGTAAGTACGGGAAGGTTAGATGAGTTCAACGAGCTTGCCGGAAAGTCGTTCAGCTATCTTGTCTCTATCGCTTTGCCAATGGTGGCCGGTCTTATCCTCCTTGCAGGGCCTATAATAGGGGTATTCAGCGGTCCCGGATATGCCCCCTCTGTACCAACATTGCGTGCTATAGCTCCAATTATACTTTTTGTTGGAATAAGCGGGTTTTTAAGTATGCAGATTCTTTATCCCATGGGTAAGGAAAATCTTGTGATTATTGTTGCAAGCTGTACTACAGCTGTGAATATTCTCTGTAATCTGATTCTTATTCCAAAATATGCTCAGGTTGGTGCGGCCATTGCTTCATCTGTTTCAGAGATGTGCGGAATGGTGGTAGTTATATTTATTGCGGGGAAATATCTTAAATTTTCCCTTTTTAAACTGCGTCAGCTCAATTATATTGTTGGAACGCTGCTTATGACAGCTGTTGTCTGTTTTTTAGGCAACGCCAATTGTTCCAATCTTGTAAAAATAGCTCTCTCTGTCCCTTGCGGCATTATTGTTTACGGCCTTTATCTCCTTGCTACAAGAGACTACTATGCCGTTACAATTCTCAAATTTATTCTTCAGAAGCTTAACGGCAACAAATAAATTCTGTTTGTATTAATCTATTGCTGCGGAGTGAACCATATTTAAGCTGCCTGTTTATAATTTTTTTGTTAAATTTGTCATTTGAGAAACTATTATTAACCTTTTAACTTATAATTTATGGAAACAAATGTTGAAAATGGTTCGGGAACTCCTAATCCTCAGAACATTGTTGTTAATAATTATGTAGAAAACAGTAAGAAGAATGGCATGGGAACTGCCGGATTTGTCTTGGCACTCCTTGGCCTTATTCTATGTTGGGTTCCTGTATTAGACTGGATTTTGTGGATTCTTGGTCTTGTCTTCTCAATAATCGGAGTATGCAGAAAGCCAAGAGGTCTGGCTATTGCCGGCCTTGCTATAAGCTGCCTCTTCCTTATATTGGTT
>CAVIKQ010000080.1:541-8238 GCA_963643305.1 Eggerthellaceae bacterium | reverse complement strand
TTGACACTCCATATATCTGTCTGAGATCTATCATCTCCTCTAATGTTATGGAGTCTCTTGTTTTTGCCCCCATCTCCTCTATAAACGTATTCCTTGGGAAGAGGAAAAATCCGGCAAATTTGTCACATCGTTTTTCAACAGTTAATTCAGAAACCTTGGAGAATGTTAGCAACAAATGCGCAAGCTCGTGTGCAGCAGTAAAGCGCAAACGTTCTACAGTTGTTTTTTCCGGCCGCATATCGAGGATTATTAGCGGATGTGTACAATCTGCCCATGTACTTAATCCATAGATGCCGCTTGGAAGCGGTGTATTAAAGATCTTTATCCCTTTACGTTCAATAAGGCGCAATATACTTGCAATAGGTCCGTCTCCACAGTTCCATTCTAATCTTAATTTGTCTGCCACATTTATAACATCATTTAGCGTGGCAACGGCAATTCCCTTTAATGGGTTGGTAAACAAAATATTAAAATTAGCATTCCGCTCCATTCTTATATAACGTTCTGCCCAAAAGCAAAGTCTTGCTTCCAAACGTGACTCTTCCTCTAATGAACAGCTGTATCCTTTAGTAGAACGGAGCATTGGCATATCAATAGATAGCGAATCTCCAAAAAAATAGGCTTCTGTTACTCCAAACAGTTTTGCCAAAGCCGAAACGACATCTGCCTTTGGATGCATTTCGCCCTTCTCATATCTATACAGACTTTGGCGTGTAATATTAAGTCCGGCCTTTTTCACCAATTGATCAAGACTATATCCTTGCTGCAAACGTGCTTCTCTGAGTCGGACAGGGAATAATGCTTTATTCATGAGTTTTATTTTGTTTACAAATATAGCAATTTATTCTCAAGGTGTAAACAAATTATCTACTTTTTATAAAAGGGACAAAAAAGTGGTGGGTTGATTTTACTTTTTTCCCATTGCAGGGTCTTTACTATAGAATCAATAAAATAAATAAAAATGAAAACTCTTAAAATATTATGCTTGGCATTGATTTGCACATCTGTTATCTTGTCTTGTGACAGTAAAGATTCAATAGACGAGGAGCTCTTTAATTTGAATGACGGGCAATTTACCCTTACTGTGCTCTCTGAACAAAATGCCGAAGATGGTGGATATGACACAAAAGCTGTTACGGTAAATAATTTTTCTGAATCCAAGTCGGCAGAAATTAAAACCTTTTACAGCGGCTTAAAACTACACATACAAACATCGGGAATAACAAAATTGGAGATGGAAAGCGTAGATGGCTATGCTTTGTCGGGGAGTGTTGGAATACTAAGGGATGGGGTTGGAGAATCGGTAATCGGAGAAACGACCAATGCGAATTCGATACTGGTTCTCAATGCTCCCGATGAGAATGGTTTTGTTGTTGGAAAGGAGTACTATATACTCACCTTGCCTTGCAATCTTTATGGAGGATACCGCCTTTCTCTATACAAAAATGGGAAAGTTGCCCACTACTTTGGCGTGCATCAGACTGTAGAGATTGGTAGTTTTATAAGTCCCGATGATTTAATAGAGAGCAATCTTGAATTTAACGATCCTGACGCTCCCCTTGTTGAGGAGGAACGCCCCGAATTGGATGCCACCACAAATGCTCTTCTGCGCCAGTACCAGCAGAATCCTACAGATGAAAACAAACAGGCATTATTGAATCAGATGGGGATTCGTTATGACAAGGTAGTTGCGCGTAAAAAAGCCAAGTTACGTGAACTTGAACGCGAAGCATTAACCTATAGTGTTGTACAGGAGATGCAGGAGATTGTAGATGAGATGGTTGCAAATAGAGATATAAGACTTGAACAACAATTCCTACGTCTTATAGATCCAAGGAACGACGACAATCCTAATGATTCATGGATGGTACTGCGCGGTGCGTCTGCTCCTAATGCGTATATCGGTTATGCTCCTGTAACAAATGCAGAATATGCTCTTTTTAATGAAGATTTTGTCTATGAGGCAGGAAAGGGGAACTATCCGGTAGTGAATATAACTGTTGATGAAGCCTCTGCCTATTGCAAATGGCTTACAGAGCAGGACAACACACATATATATCGTCTGCCTACCGATGAGGAGTGGATTCTTGGGGCAGGTCACATGCCTAAGGATGTTGCAATGAACTCCGGACATGTACAGGACGGACTAACAGCTGTGGATGCCTACAGCAAGACTACCGGGGCATGCGGCGGCATTGACTTCTGGGGTAACTGCTGGGAATGGACATCAACTACAGATGCAAACGGCATGTATGTAATCAAGGGGGGAAGCTGGGACTCTGAACGTGATGATTGCCGCAGTGAAAAGTCCGATGTTGTAAGGACAGGAACACAGGGCTATGACAATGTGGGGTTCAGAGTTGTAAGAACCTCTTTATAGGCAGGTGTTAATAAACTCCTCTGCTTCATGCAGCGTAGAGAGCTTTCCAACATCTACAAGTTTCAGGTCATCCTTTATGTATGCACGTATATTAAACTTGTCACAGTTTTCAAGGTAAAAATCCACTATAGAGAACTTCTCCTTACAACCCTTCATTAGGGTAAGGATATAAGGACTCATTACATGCATACCTGCAAAGGCATATTTTGACAAGCTGTTGTCAGATAAGAATTTGTCAGCATCAAAACATGATACCGATTCTACATTGCCGGGGCGCTTCATATAGTTTATGGCTGCCCCGGCAATCTCTTTAAACGGGCTCTTAACCTCGCCGGTCTGTTCATTCATCCACCCAACCAAATTATCATCTCTGTCAAAAAGGAGATAACGGGAGGTCTTTCTTAAACTTACAAGCAGGGTTGCAAGAGGTGTGTCATCAGATATGGCATGGGCAAGATGGTAATCGTACAGGTCGTTGAGATCTACATTAGACAGAATATCTACATTGTGAACAAGAAACGGCTCACCGTTGTCTAACAACGCAGAGGCATGTTTTATTCCTCCGCCTGTATCTCTTAATTCATCTGATTCATCTGAAAGGTAAATATCTGCTCCAAAATTATTGTTTGCAGCAAGATAGTCCCTTATCATCTGAGCAAAATGATGAATGTTAATAACTATTTCATTAAACCCGGCTGCTTGCAGCTCCTCTATCTGTCTCTCCAACAGTGTTTTTCCGCACACCTCAACCAATGCCTTTGGCCTTGTGTCTGTAATGGGCTTCAGTCTTGTTCCAAGCCCTGCCGCAAAAATCATTGCTCTCATAATCAAAAATCTGCAAGCTGCTACATCTCCTGTTCTATCCCCTGTTCCCTGTGTATAACTTTAACTGTAATATTATATTTTTTTGCAAGATATTCTCCCAAATGCTGTGCACAGTAAACAGAACGGTGCTGCCCCCCGGTACACCCAAATGCAAACATCAGATTGGTGAACTTACGCTCCATATAACGTTTTACATGGGCATCTGCCAACTGATATATATGTGAAAGGAAGACAGTAATGCCACCATCATCCTCAAGATATTTTATAACCTCAGGGTCCAATCCTGTAAAATGTTTAAAATGGTCATATTTGCCGGGGTTCTCTATTGCCCTGCAATCAAATACATATCCTCCTCCGTTGCCGCTTTCATCTGTAGGAATCCCCTTCTTATAGGAAAAGCTGAATATCCTAACCTCCAATCTCCTCTCCTGCAACAGGTCTGAAAACTGCCTCATGGTTGTAAGTTTCTCCAATATCTTCTGCAGATACGGGTATTGACTGAACGGCTCTACTATAAGTTTTCGCAGATTATCTATGGCAAAAGGCACGCTCTGCAAGAAGTGAGGCTTCTTCTCAAAATATCCTCTAAAACCGTATGCTCCAAGTACTTGCAATGTTCTAAACAACACAAAAAGCCTGAGATTCTGGTTAAAATCCTTGTTAGGAAGAGTAATATAATTGCCAAGGCTCTCTTTATATGCCGATATAAGTTCACATTTAAGCTCCTGGGAGTAGTTTGCCTTTGCCTGCCACACAAACGAGGCTAAATCGTAGTAGAACGGGCCTTTGCGCCCCCCCTGAAAATCTATAAAATATGGGTTATCATCTACCAGCATTACATTACGTGCCTGAAAATCTCTGTACAGGAAGGTACCTCCGTCTGATGTCTTTAAAAGGTCTGCCGCCAATTTTGCAAAATCTTCATGCAGCTCTATCTCGCTAAAATCAAGCCCTGTAGTCTTTAAAAAGCAGTATTTGAAATAGTTGAGATCAAACCAGATCATACGGTCATCAAACTCAGGCTGCGGATAGCAGACAGAGTAGTCGAGCCCTTTGCCCCCTTCGAACTGAATCTTTGGGAGCAATGAGATGGTCTTTTTTATGAGAGCCACCTCTTGTGGCGAATATGCTCCTCCCTGTTCTCTTCCCGATGCTATGGCATTGAAAAGGGTAATGTCTCCCAAATCCTCCTGCAAGTAGTATTGTTTGTCTTTGCTTACTGCAAGCACCTGAGGTACAGGCAGTCCTTTGAGCTTAAAATGCTTTGAGATCTCTATAAACGCTATATTCTCCTTTTCAGATGTCCCTTTGGCACCTATAAGAGTTATTCCGTCTCCAAAAATCCTAAAATATCTCCGGTTGCTCCCGCTCGACGGCAATTCTTCTATTTTAACAGGCTTCTGCCTTGTATATTGTACAAACAGTTCTTCTATTTTATTCATATCAAAGAGATTAAGATTAACCAATACGGTACAGTGGAACCGATATTCAGAACTTAATTACATATATGCAGTTGGGTAGCAAAGTTAGCAATAAAATGCAACATAACATATAGGATGTTGTTCCAAGTTTGTTTCTCTTTGTCTTAGAAATGTTAAATAAAATTCTAACTTTGCGCCACACTTAGATAAATTATCAGAGATGAATGAATTGAATATATCCTACTGTTCAGATAAATATCAATACACAATGGGCAAGTCCTTTTTTCAGGAGGGGATGATAGATAACATTGCTGTGTTTAATCTGTTTTTCAGGAGTGCTCCCGATAAAAACAACTGGGCTGTTGTGAGCGGCATTAAGGAGGCGTTGCAGATGATTAAGGGATTAGGCAGTGAGAGTGCGGATTTTTTTGAGAAGTTTATCCCCGGAGAGGAGTATGCCGATTTTAGAAAATATCTTGCAGGGATGAGGTTTACAGGGGAGGTTTATGCCATGAAAGAGGGGGAGATTGCCTTTCCGAGAGAGCCTATCATTACAATAAAGGCCCCTATAATTGAGGCGCAGGTATTGGAAACTCCGCTGCTCTGTATAATGAACCACCAGATGGCTATTGCTACAAAGGCAAGCCGTGTTACAAGAAGCACAGACAAGCCTGTAAGCGAGTTTGGTTCGCGTCGTGCCCACGGGCCGTGGGCTGCCACATACGGTGGCAAGGCTGCATGTATAGGGGGATGTGTCAATACCTCCAATATACTAACTGCCAATATTTTTGGGGTTCAGGCATCGGGAACAATGGCACACAGCTATGTAACCTCTTTCGGCTGCACCATAAAGGGTGAACTGAAAGCTTTTACTTCATATATAGAGACTCACAGAGGGGAGCCTCTTATTCTTTTGGTTGATACATACGATACTCTTAACTGTGGGCTGAAGAATGCTATACGTGCTTACAAGCAGTGCGGTATAGATAACTCTTATCCTTACGGGTATGGGATAAGATTAGATAGCGGAGACCTTACATATCTGTCTAACAAATGTAGAGAGGAGCTTGATGCCGAGGGTTTTACAAACTGCAAGATTTTTGCTACAAACGGATTGGATGAGTATCTTATTTCTGACCTCGAAAAGCAGGGGGCTAAAATAGATGCATACGGTGTGGGTGATGCAATTGCAACAAGCAAACATAATCCATGCTTTGGAAATGTTTACAAGCTTGTTCAGATTGGAGATACTCCTGTGCTTAAAAGGTCTGAGGATAAGGCTAAACTTATAAATCCGGGATTCCAGATTACCTACAGGATTATCCGCGACGGTAGATTCAAGGCAGATATAACCTGTCTGCGCGGAGATGAGATGAGCGGGAGGATTGAAAGGTGTGAGGAGATAACCATAAGGGACGAGTTTGACGAGACTCGTACAAAGACCTTTGCTGCAAATAGTTACCAATGGAAAGCTCTTCAGATTCCAATGATGGAGAGGGGTGAGATTATATACAAGGATGGTACTCTTTTAGAAAAACAGGCTTACTACAAGAGTAATTTAGGAATGTTTAACGAGACTGAGAAACGTCTTATGAACCCTCATTATTATAAGGTAGATATTTCCGATAGTTTGTTCGACCTTAAAATGGGGCTTATAAACAATCTCATTGAGGAGATAAATGAGCTTAAGAAAAGCCTTTGATTTCTCTGTTTTTACTATTTTTGTGGCTGTATGAGGATTACGAAATTTTTTAAGATAAGGATTGGCTGTCTTGTTGCCCTCATGATTGCAGGTGTGGCACATACCTATCAGGCTGGTGGTAAGATAATTATGCCGTACAACGTTGCAGACAGAACAGCTACTACTGTAAGAGACAGCGTAAAAAACGGAACAGACAGTCTGAGATTCAGCAACGGCAGAGTGGATTCTCTGACTTTGGCCAAACTGATAGAGCTTAAAATGCAGGGGGAGGATTCTCTTATTGTACGAATGTACGATTCTCTTCAGGCTTTATCGGGAAACAGATTATTACCTTTAGATTCCCTTGATTTACAAAATCTTGCATTTCCTCCAAAGGTGTACAGCAAGAGGGAACTTAAAAGGATGGCGCAGGAGAAAAGGCAGCTGTACAGAGACAGTGTGATAAAATCTATTCCGCGTTTCCTCAATACCTACATGTTTCCGGATTCAAGCGACAGGTATAGAAGGACTATTGTATGGAATGCCGACAACTTTTTCAATAATCCTAAATCGCACGAGACGGATACCTCTTTTAACTACTATTACACGGAGATGCCGGCTGAGCGTAACGATGTAAATGCCGTCTCCCTTGGGGTAAGTGGTTCTGCCATGATGTATTACAACTATTTTAAGAGGGAGGAGAACAACCTGTTCCCGTTCATTGCCCCGTATCAGCCATATTCCTATACTCCGGAGACTATCCCGTTCTACAATACAAAGTCCCCTGTTACAGAATTGGCTTATTGGGGAACGCTATTTGCCAACAAACAGAAGGAGGAGAGCAATGTTAAATTCAGCCATACACAGAATTTTACCCCGGCCTTTAACTTTAATGTTCTCTATCAGCGATATGGCGGAAAGGGTATTCTCAACTATGAATCTACAGATGACAGGACTTTTGCACTGACTGCCAATCATTTGGGAAAGAGATATGTTGCACAGGGGGGATACCTGTATCAGAAGATAGGAAGAACGGAGAACGGCGGTGTGTCTGACCTCTCCATGGTACTTGATACTATCATTGATCCAAAGACAATCCCTGTGGCTTTGTCCGATGCCAAGACTGCAATAAAGAAAAATACCCTCTTCATTACCCATTCCTACGGCGTGCAGTTCAATATCTTTGGTAGCAAAGCCGAGAGGGACTCGCTTGGAAGAAAAGATTCGCTTGGGAGAAGAATGATAGATACCCTTGGTTTGGAGAATGGGACCGTTACCTTTTTTGGGCATTCGGGAGAGTTTACAACCTACACCAAATCCTATAAAGACAACATAGAGCTATCTGATACTGTTGGCAGAAACCTGTACAACAACAATTTCTATATAAACC
>CAVIKQ010000080.1:0-432 GCA_963643305.1 Eggerthellaceae bacterium | reverse complement strand
GAACAGCCTTGGAGGAGGGATGCTGCCCTGTCTCGGTTGGATATTGGGGCTGCATACCAGTACATGAGGGTCTACAACTTCAGTCCCGAATATTTTGTTAAGGGGAATGACGGAGCATCATACAACAACCTATATCTCTACTTTGGCGCCGGTGGAAAATTGAAAGACTACCTATATTGGGAGGGGTTGGGCAAATACAATTTTGCAGGCTATTTTGCCAATGATTTTATGATAGATGGAAAGATTAGAGTTGCAGCATTATCTAAAAAGATAAAGGGAGGGATGAAGTTAGATGGTAGGATACATCTTGCACAGACAAGGCCTAATTTCTTCTACAACAGCTATTACTCAAATCATTACATTTGGGAAAACGACTTTGACAAGACAACCGAGACAAGGGTAGAGGCAAGATTTACACTGCCTCTGTACAAC
>CAVIKQ010000079.1:0-8393 GCA_963643305.1 Eggerthellaceae bacterium | reverse complement strand
CCATGGAGAGGAGGATGCAGATGTTCCATGGCAACATTTGTCAGACGTGAATATGAAATTTTAGATTACAGTTTGAAACCCTATAATTGGTACCGCCGTTATACGCATTATGACGAAGACAGTTCGCAGACGGAAGAAGACGAGGACGTAACGTTCGGATCGGAGCGAAAAGGTCTTCGTGATATGTTGCAGACTGTTATTGAATATAACAATAGAGCAATATCCATCAACAATGTCCATTTACCATCGGGCTGTCCTAAGTTTGCGAAAAATGTAGCACTCTGGTTCAGATTTCTATGCAGGTATCATAATTGCAATTATATTATGATTGGAGATATGAATGTACCTGTGGAAATGTGGGAAAATAGTTTTTTTATGCACCCACATATTCCAGAATGTACAGGAGAAACACATCAGAACGGGAGCATATTGGATTATATGTTTACAGACATGAGTGTTTGGGAAAGCGGTGTGGCAAATGAATACTATGGTTCAGACCATCTGTTTGTACTTTATGATGTTGAATACTGATTCCAAGCGTCTACAACCGGTCTGCATCATGAAATAAGTGGCAGCACAATAAAAAGGTTCACATACGCGCAGCTTTTCCTCGCCATGGCAAAGTTCAAACAAGTTTGACTCTGCACATCCGGCTTACGGAAAAGGTTTGCTTCAACTAACAAATCAATTAAAAATGGGAAAATTAAGGATGTGGTATTCTCCAAATGCCTATGCTTTTGTGCGTCTGAACATTAAGCCCTCTATCACACAAAAAACTCTGTTATGAATAAGATAGCATTAATCACGGGAGTTACAGGACAGGACGGTTCTTATCTAAGCGAGTTATTATTAGAGAAAGGCTATCAAGTACATGGTATCATTCGTCGTTCTTCTGTTGACTTCCGCGAACGCATAGCCCATTTGGAAGGGAGAACAGGGTTTCATCTTCATTACGGAGATCTTGGTGATTCAATGTCTTTGGTAAAGATAGTCAGCGTAGTTCGCCCTACAGAAATATATAATCTGGCAGCACAAAGTCATGTACAAGTAAGCTTCGATTCTCCTGAATTTACAGCGGATGTTGATGCTACAGGAGTACTGCGGGTATTGGAAGCCGTTCGTGCGTGCGGTTTGGAAAAGACCTGCCGTGTTTATCAGGCATCAACATCAGAACTCTATGGCAAGGTAGAGGAGGTTCCTCAGAACGAGAACACACCATTCCATCCGTATTCTCCATACGCTGTTGCCAAGCTGTATGGCTATTGGATTATAAAGGAGTATCGCGAAGCCTACAATATGTTCTGTTGTTCGGGTATTCTGTTTAATCATGAGTCCGAACGCCGAGGCGAAACTTTCGTAACCCGTAAGATTACCCTTGCCGCTGCCCGTATTGCACAAGGCAAACAAGACAAGCTTTTCCTCGGTAATTTAGATTCTCTCCGAGACTGGGGATATGCCAAGGACTATGTAGAATGTATGTGGCTTATTCTTCAGAATAACAAACCGGAGGATTTTGTCATTGCAACAGGAGTACAACACTCTGTTCGTGAATTTACGCAGCTCGCATTCCACTATGTCGGTATCGAGCTCGAGTTCAAGGGCAAAGGACTTGACGAAAAGGGATATGACAAGGCTACAGGCAGATGCCTGGTAGAGGTTTCTCCGGATTTCTATCGGCCGACAGATGTCGTGAATCTTTGGGGAGATCCAACTAAGGCTAAGGCCAAATTGGGATGGAACCCCGGCAAGACAAGTTTTGAGGAATTAGTGAAGCTAATGGTTGATAGTGATATGGCTAAGGTGGCTGTAGAAAGAGAAGGTGAGCGTGTCCGTACGAATTTGGCTGCTTACCTTGAAAAAGGAATTGTGAAGTAAGAGCATGTTAGACAAACGAAGTAAAATATTCGTCTGTGGGCATTGCGGCCTGGTGGGTTCCGCTATTTGGAACAACCTAAAGGCTCGTGGCTATAACAACTTGGTCGGACGTAGTCATAAGGAGCTTGACCTGACCGACCAATATGCTGTAAAAAAATTCTTTGATGACGAGCGTCCCGATGCTGTAGTGTTGGCTGCAGCACATGTAGGGGGGATAATGGCTAATTCATTATACCGTGCTGATTTCATCATGGAAAATATGAAGATCCAGTGCAATGTTATAGGGGAAGCATATAATCATGGTGTTTCGAAATTGCTTTTCTTAGGCAGTACATGTATCTATCCTAAGAATGCACCGCAACCTATAAAAGAGGATTGTTTACTGACATCCCCTTTGGAATATACCAATGAGGAGTATGCCATTGCCAAGATTGCAGGTTTGAAGATGTGCGAAAGCTACAACCTGCAATATGGTACAAACTATATAGCTGTTATGCCCACCAATCTTTACGGTCCCAATGATAATTTCCATTTGGAGAACAGTCATGTATTGCCGGCCATGATGCGAAAGATCTATCTGGCAAAGCAGATTCATGATGGTAATTGGTACTCTATCCGCAAGGATATGAACACGCGTCCTGTAGAAGGCATAAATGGTCAGGCCTCGAATGAATCTATCAAAGCTGTTTTGTCCGGGTATGGCATTGAAGCCAATAAAGTGACTTTATGGGGAACAGGTACACCCCTGCGAGAATTCCTTTGGAGCGAAGAAATGGCCGATGCCTCTGTATATATTCTTTTACATGTCAATTTCAGTGACATTATCGGTGTTGAAAAATACTCCTCCGTTCATTATGGACAGTCAACACAAGGTTTAACCGATAGAAATACCTATGTTGGACGCGGTGGAGCGATTCCATCGTTGGGAGAAATCCGCAATTGCCATATCAATGTAGGCACCGGTAAGGAACTTACTATCCGTGAGCTTTCAGAATTAATGGTTAAGACTGTCGGCTTTACAGGGGAAGTGGTATTTGATGCATCAAAGCCGGATGGAACTCCGAGAAAACTTATTGATGTAACTAAGTTGCATTCTTTGGGCTGGCATCATAAGATTGAAATAGAGGAGGGGGTGAAGAAATTGTTTGATTGGTACCAGAAATCATTGAGATAATAGTAAGCATTTAATTTTGATATCTTTTTTGGGGCCTATTGACCACTAACCTAATTATCAACAATGTTCAACTTAGACAGATTCATCTCGGAGTTCGTGACTTCGCGTCCGGTCAGTATGTTTGCAGCCGACATAGAGGCAAACAAGGAAACGCTGACAGCTGAGATTAAGGGCAAGAAAGTCTGTGTTATAGGCGGAGCCGGCTCCATAGGGGCAAGTTTCATTAAAGCCGTGCTGCGCTTTGAGCCCAAGGCCGTAGTGGTTATAGACCTTAACGAGAACGGCCTCGCAGAGTTGGTACGAGATGTTCGCAGCTCACACGGACTATATGTTCCCGATGAATTCCGCTGCTACCCCCTCAACTTTGCAGACCACATCTTTGAGAGAATCTTTAGAGAAGAGAGAGGCTTTGACATTGTAGCCAACTTCTCGGCGCACAAACACGTGCGCAGCGAGAAAGACAGATACTCCGTTCAAGCCCTGATAGAGAACAACGACATCAAGGCCAAGAAACTGATGGACCTCCTGACCCTCTATCCTCCCAAGCACTTCTTCTGCGTGTCAACAGACAAGGCCGCCAACCCTGTAAACATCATGGGAGCAAGCAAGCGCATAATGGAAGACCTTGTCATGGCGTATAATAAATATTTTAAGGTCACCACCGCCCGATTTGCCAATGTAGCTTTCAGCAACGGTTCTCTTCCCGATGGCTGGTTGCACCGCATTCAAAAACGCCAGCCTCTTGCCGCACCGAGCGATGTTAAACGCTACTTCGTGAGCCCTGAAGAATCGGGACAGATATGTATGCTTGCCTGTATCCTCGGTAAACATGGAGAGGTATTCTTCCCTAAACTCCAAGAGGAACAGATGCTTACTTTCAGCAGCATCTGCGACAACTTCGTAAAAGCGGAAGGCTTTACAAAAGTGGAGTGCAGGAATGATGCAGAGGCAAAGAGTTATGCAAGAGGGATGCAGGATGATACCTCCTGTTACCCTGTTGTCTACTTCACGAGCGACACCACCGGAGAGAAAGCATACGAGGAGTTCTATGTTCCGGGCGAGAAGCTCGATATGAACCGCTTCATGAGTTTGGGGGTGGTTGAGCAGACCGCAAGACACAACATGAACGAGGTGAATGACTTCTTTGACAGGCTGGCATCCATCTTTGCCAAAGAGGATTTCACCAAGGCACAGGTAGTTGAAGCCATCAGGGAGTTCATCCCCAATTTCGAGCACGATGAGAAAGGAAAGAACCTTGACCAAAAGATGTAAATTCTGAACAAGTACTCGGCAATCCTTTATTGAAAAACAGTTATGGCAAGTTATAAAGCAACTATAGATTTCATCAAATCTATTTACGGCAACAAGGATTTCATTCCTCTTGCAGTCCCTGTCTTTGCCGGCAATGAGAAGAAATACTTGGAGGAGTGCATAGACACAACCTTCGTCTCATCTGTTGGTACGTTCGTAGACCGTTTTGAAGAGGATATGGCCAAATATACAGGAGCTAAAAAGGCTGTGGTCTGTGTCAGCGGAACCAACGCTCTTCACATGGCACTTCTGATAGCAGGGGTTAAGAGAGATGACGAGGTTCTGACACAATCCCTTACCTTTATAGCAACCTGTAATGCCCTCTCCTACATAGGAGCATATCCGGTCTTTATTGATGTGGACCTTTCCACTATGGGCCTGTCTCCCGATGCAATGAAAGAGTGGCTGTTCAAAAACGCAGAAGTCCGCAAGAATACCCGAATAGGAGAGATCACAAAGAGTTATGATTTCTCGCATGAAGAAGACGAACTTGCCTGCTATAACAAGACTACCGGCCACAGAATCAAGGCATGCGTACCGATGCACACGTTCGGACACCCTGTTAGAATAGAAGAGATTGCAGCTCTGTGTAACGAATGGCACATAGAACTCGTAGAAGATGCTGCCGAATCGATAGGCTCTCTTTACAGAGGCCGGCACACAGGCACTTTCGGGAAGATAGGAGTCCTCTCATTCAACGGCAACAAGACCCTCACAACAGGAGGGGGAGGTATGCTGCTTTTTAACGATGAGGCACTTGGAGTTTATGCCAAGCATATCACCACACAGGCTAAGATTCCGCACCGTTGGGAGTTCAGACACGACCATATAGGCTACAACTACCGTATGCCGAATATCAACGCAGCCCTCGGCTGTGCCCAGTTGGAGAATATAGAACGTTATGTAGAGAGCAAAAGAAAGGTAGCAGCCGAATATGAAGCATACTTTGAGAATGTTCCCGATATAGAATTCTTCATTGATTCACCTGAGACCCGCTCCAACTATTGGCTGAACGCAGTCATTCTCAAAGACAAGGATGCCCAGCTTGAGTTCCTCCGGCAGACCAATGACAACGGAGTAATGACACGCCCAATCTGGGAACTTATGAATCGTCTCCCGATGTTCGAACAATGTGAGAACGATGGTCTCACGAACACCATTCGGCTCGCCGACAGAGTGGTTAACATCCCAAGTTCAGTCAGACCATCTGACTTATAAGACAATGAACAGACCTCTTATCCTCCTTGGTGGCGGTGGTCACTGCAAATCGGTCATTGATGTGGCCGAATGTGCCGGGTACACCATACTTGGAATTCTCGACAGACCTGAAGAGGTTGGCAAGCGAGTCCTTGATTATGAGGTTATCGGGGTGGATGCGGATATGGTGAAGTACGCAGACAAGGCAGAGTTTATTGTGACGGTCGGTCAGATAAAGTCTCCCGCCCTGCGCATCAAACTGCATCAGATGCTTGAAAGTGCCGGGTGCAGACTTGCCACCATCATTTCCCCACTGGCACATGTGTCGAAATACGCCACTATAGGAGAAGGAACGGTCGTTATGCATCGGGCGTGTGTCAATGCAGACGCAAAGGTTGGCAAGGGCTGTATAGTCAACACCTTTGCTAACATCGAGCACGATGCGGTCATTGGCGATTATTGTCATATATCAACCGGAGCAATAATTAATGGTGGATGCATGATTAGCGGACGCGTTTTCATTGGCAGTCAATCCGTATTGGCTAATTGCATATCAGTAGGCAATGATATTATTATTGGAGCGGGTTCTGTTGTTAGGGAATCAATATCAAAGGCAGGTATTTATGTAGGCAATCCTGCTATTATCAAAATAAGAGCGAAATGAATGATACTATCATATTGACTTTTACTCATCCTTTTGCAGAGCCTTATTTTGGTGATTTTCTAAAATCCTGCGATAAGCAGACAAATAAAGAATTTGACCTCGTCATTGTTAATGACGGCCTCGCGTCCTTACATTCTATGGTAGAAAAGCATCCGACACTTAATATTACAATCAAAGATTTTAAAGGCACAATCTCCGAGAATCGCCTTTATGGTTTGAATTATATAAAGCGGAAAGGGTATAAGTATATTATCCTTGCAGATAGTGATGACTTCTTCTCTGCCAACAGAGTTCAGAAAACTATAAATATCCTATACAATAATGAGATTGTGGCCAATGATTTCGCTTTGATTAATATCCATGGTGATATACTTGATACCCATTACATTTCTCACAGACTAAAGAATGGAGACATAATAGATTTTGAATCCATTAAGGATAAGAATATACTTGGTTTCTCTAATTCAGCCTTTAGAGCCGAGATTATACCTAAGCATCTTTCAATCCCCGGTGATATTGCTGTAGTTGATTGGTATTTCTATACAATACTCTTACATGCCGGTCACAAAGCCATATTCTCAAATGAAATGATTACCTATTATCGCCAATATGACGCTAATATGATTGGTATAAACAATGAATATCTTGAAAATTACAAAAACAAGTTGGGCTTAAAAGCAAAGCATTACAAGTATCTTTCATTTTCTATGCCTGAATTTAAGGCATTAGCAAGACAATATAGCAAAGCTGATAATCTGAGCGAAAGGCAAATCGCCATTTTACTTGAAAATAATAAAATTACATATCCGCTTTGGTGGGAAAATATTAAAATATAAGCTATGGCTGAATATCCTTACATAGTAGCAGAAATTGGTGGTAACCATAACGGAGATATTGAGTTAGGAAAGAAAATGATCAAGGCTGCAAAAGAATGTGGTGCTGATGCTGTTAAGTTCCAACTCTATAGAAGGGAAGACCTTTGGACTGAGGATCATTTAAGGGAACTTAATGACGGTGTTGTAAAATTGGAGAATGTTTCCAATTGGTCAACTAAAGAACTTGGTCTTAACAATATTTTTGATCAGGTTGACAAGTTTGCAATTCAAGAACAAGAACACATTGAATTTTTTAATTATGCCCGTGCTCTTGGTATTGATTATGGCACGTCTGCATTCACAAAAAAGGATGTTGACTTCTGCATTGATCAGAGGTGTGCAAATCTTAAAGTGGCATCCTGTGATGTAACGAATCTCGATCTTATTGAATATGTCATTTCCAAAGATTATCCCACACAAATTGCCCTTGGCATGGCAAGTCTCGCAGAAATTGAGGCTATTGTAAAGCTTATCCCTACGAGATTCAAACATAATGTAACTCTCTTGCATTGTGTTTCTCTTTATCCGCCAAAGGATGAATACGTAAATCTCAACTTTCTCAATACCCTTCGTCGGGCGTTTGGGATGAAGGTAGGTTATTCAGACCATACATTGGGTTTCTCTATCCCACTTGCAGCAATTGTACTTGGCGCAACTGTAATTGAGAAACATTTTACACTTGATAAGCATCTTCCTGGTTGGGATCACAAAGTTTCTGCAAATCCAGAAGAAATGCGTATCATCACAGCGGAATCTAAGCGCATCATTGACGCACTTGGTAATGGGATTAAGGTCGTTTCTGATGATGAAATTGCAAAACAGAAGAAATTCCGCAGAAGCATTACAACAGCCAATGCTCTTCAAGCAGGTCAAGAAATAACCTATAACGATATATTGTTTAAGCGTCCAGGTACGGGAATACCTGCTGACAAATTCCGGGAGGTTATAGGACATCACGTCAATCGGGATATCAAGGAAAACAAAACCTTATTTTGGGAGGATCTCGTAAAATGATAGCCATAATTCCGGCTCGTGGAGGCTCGAAAGGTCTTCCGGGTAAAAATATAAAAGAGATGTGTGGCAAGCCTTTGATTTTCTATACAATTGAGGCTGCTCTGCACTCAAGATTCATTAATCACGTTATCCTCTCTACGGATGATGAGGAGATAGCAGCAGTAGCTAAAAAGCATGGAGCCGAAATACCTTTCATGCGCCCTGCAGAATTAGCATCTGACACAGCGATGGCTGTAGACAATTACATTTACACCATTAATAGATTAGAGAAAGAATGGAATAC
>CAVIKQ010000078.1:0-8408 GCA_963643305.1 Eggerthellaceae bacterium | reverse complement strand
TAGCAGGTCCCCTCCAACTGTGCAAGCAGCTCGGTAATCTTTAATGGATAACCGTGAAGGTCTGCGCTTCTTCCGTACGGGGTGGTGGCAGTTACCTGTCCAAGCAGTGTGGTAGGAGCCATCTGTCCACCTGTCATACCATATATTGCGTTGTTAATAAACACTATAACAATATTTTCGCCTCTGTTGCAGGCATGGAGAACCTCAGCTGCGCCAATCGAAGCAAGGTCACCGTCTCCCTGATATGTAAAGACATATCTGTTTGGATTAAGTCTCTTGGCTGCAGTTGCCAATGCCGGAGCACGTCCGTGAGCTGCCTGCTGCCAGTCTATATCTAGATAGTTATATGCAAATACGGAACATCCTACAGGAGATATACCTATTGTCTTGTCCTGAATGCCCATTTCATCTATAACCTCAGCTATGATTTTGTGAACCACGCCATGTGTACAGCCGGGACAATAGTGCAGAATATTGTCTGTAAGGATAGGAGTCTTGGAGTAGACTACGTTTTCTGGTTTAATTATATCTTTTATATCCATATCTTTTCAATTTAATCTGTTAGCGGATAGACTTTTCAAAAGCTTCATAAATCTCCTCCGGAGAAGGAACGCTTCCTCCCATCCTTCCGTAGAAATTAACCGGAACTTTACCGTTTACTGTAAGTTTTATATCCTCTATCATCTGGCCCGCACTGAGTTCTACAGACATTATAGATTTCAGTTGAGGTACAAGCTCCTCTATAGGTTTCTTAGGGAATGGGAAAAGAGTGATAGGGCGAAGCAACCCGGCCTTAACCCCATTCTCTCTTGCTATATCTACAACGTTTTCTGCCAAACGAGACATACTGCCGTATGCAACTATCAGATGCTCTGCATCCTCTGCCTTGTAGGTAGTCCACCGTGCCTCTTTCTCCTCTATCTCTTTATATTTTTTCTGGAGATGAATGTTGTGAGCCTCCTGTACAGGTGCTTCGAGGGCAAGGGAGGTAATAAGGTGGTATTTTCTGTTCGGTTTCTTACCGCTTGTATTCCAGCTTCCGCTTATCTTCTCCACCTCTTCATCTGTCCATCTTGGTTTAGGGTCTCTTAACTCAACCTTCTCCATCATCTGCCCAATGACACCGTCTGAAAGGATGATTACAGGGGTTCTGTATTTGAAAGCAAGCTCAAACGCCGTGTCAACAAAGTCATACATATCCTGTGCAGATGCAGGGGCAAGCACTATTACTTTGTAGTCTCCGTGACCGCCACCTTTAACGCACTGGAAATAGTCTGACTGGCTTGGCTGTATGGTTCCCAAACCGGGACCTCCTCTCATGACATCTACTATAAGACAAGGGAGTTCTGCCCCTGCAAGGTAACTGATACCCTCTGCCATAAGGCTTATTCCGGGGCTGCTGGATGATGTCATAACCTTTTTGCCTGTGCAGGCACCTCCGTAAAGCATATTAATGGAAGCTGTTTCGCTTTCGGCCTGAAGAACAACCATTCCTGTGGTCTCCCAAGGTTTCTCCTTCATTAATGTTTCCATAACCTCTGACTGAGGTGTAATAGGGTAGCCGAAGTAGCCGTCGCAACCATATCTGATTGCTCCGTAAGCAACAGCTTCATTTCCTTTGATTAAAATTTTTTCAGCCATATCATTACTTTTTAGATCTTAACTCTGTAAACTGTTATTACTGCATCGGGACAAACTGTAGCACAGCTTGTACACCCTGTACAATTATCGGGATTAGCCATATAGGCATAATTATACCCCTTGCCGTTAACCTCTCGTGCCAAAGCAATCGTGTTGGTAGGGCAATTCTCTATGCAGACACCGCAACCTTTGCATTTTTCGGTATCAACAACTATAGCTCCTTTTACTGCCATATCTTAATTTTTTAATGTTATTTTATATTGTTTTCAATAATTTCTATTTGCAGGACGTTAATAATTTCCGTTTACTTGCCATTCAAGAACTCTATAGAACCCTTTACCTGCTCTATGATATAGTCCCAACGGATGATTATACCTATAATGAGCAGGATTCCTATTACAATAAAGCCCTGTACTGTGGGCGACAACTCTTTAAATCTTTTTACAAATCTATTAAAAAATTGCATCATAGGGAACTATTTACTCTTTTTGATTCTTATTCTTGCGTCAACCGCAGTAACGGTCTTGCTGTTTCCCAACAGTGGGTTGAGGTCCATCTCCATTATTTCCGGAGCAGCCTCGCACAGAGCCGATACTCGTCTTATCATCTCGTTGAAGACTGTCTCGTTAACCCCCTCTATTCCTCGGATACCCTTTATAATCTTGTAAGCTTTAAGATTCTTTATCATCTCATCTGCGTCTCTGCGAGAAACAGGGGATAAAGCGGAGTTTATATCTTTAAGCGCCTCAATGTAGATTCCTCCCAAACCGCACATTACCGTTGTGCCAAATTTATCCTCTCGTTTTGCACCTATAAATACCTCTGTACCTGTAATCATTGGCTGAATGAGAATCCCTGTTGTATCGGGAATCTGAATCATTCTGTGAAACTCCATCTTTAATGTATTGTCGTCGGAGACATTAAGGGCAACACCGCCAACATCTGTCTTGTGAACAGGCCCCACCACCTTCATTACAACAGGATACCCAATCTCTCTAACCTCCTCTATTGCAGATTCTACATCTGAAACCACCACCTCTTTTACTCTGTTTATTCCCGATGCGTCTAACAGTTGCTGCACCTGTAAAGGTGTTATGTAGCCGTCAGATGCCCCCTCTATAACCTCTCTGATAAGTGTCTTGTCTACTGCCGGAAGTTCTATCTGCATCTCCGGTTCTTTAGTCTGAATGGATTTTACAAATGCTTTGCCAAATGCCACCTCGTCTGAGAAAGAGATTCCTCCTGCATTCTGGAACTTCTTAATTGCAGCTGCTGCATTGACTACCGATGGCAGTATAGGGTATATAGGCTTTTTGCAGCTTCTTATCTTTTTAAGCAGAAGGTCATATACATCCGATACATCTGTAAGTCCGGGGCTCCCAAAGATAACGGCTACTGCATCTACATCAAAATCGTTTTCGCAGGCATCAATTATATATCCAAGCTGCTCGGCTGTTCCTGTTGAGAGGAAGTCTATAGGGTTGTTTACACTTGAACCTACATACAATTTAGACAGTAGCTCCTTGGCTGCCTCCCCCTCAAATCTTGGAATCTCTATACCGTTGCTGTTGAGCGTGTCTGTAAGCATTACTGCCGGGCCTCCGGCATGTGTTACAATTGCTATACGCTTCCCTTTTGCCTTTGGATATGACAGTACAGCTCCCATGGTGATAAGCTCATTCCTGCTGTACACCCTTATTATACCCGCCTTCTTGAACAGGTCTGTAACGGCCTTGTCTGGAGATGCCAATGCTCCTGTGTGCGATGATGCTGCCCTGCTGCCGGCCTCGCTCCATCCTGCCTTTACAGCAGCTATCCTTGCACCTTTATTTACAAGAGATCTTGCATGCTTGAGCAGTTTCTGAGGGTCGTTGATGCTCTCTATGTACAACAGTTTTACAGGAGAACTTACACCGGGCTCATAATGTTCGTCTAAATATGCAAGGGCATCTTCTACACCAATCTGCGCACTGTTCCCCACAGAGAAGACATGAGCAAACTTTATTCCGGCTTCAACTGCAGCCTCCATTATAAATACAACTGTTGCGCCTGACCCGGATATGATATCAATCCCATCGGGAGAAAAATTCTCTGTAGGATGGGTGAATACTCCTGCGTAATGAGGGGTTGCCACTCCAATACAGTTTGGTCCTATGAGAGAAGCTCCGTTCTTGTTTACTATCTCTACCAACTGCCTCTCATATTCTGCCCCCTCCGGCCCGTCTTCATGAAATCCGGCAGAGAAGATAATGACAGCTTTGCATCCTTTCTGTTCACACAGTACCTTTACTGTTCCGGGGCATAGTTTTGCCGGGATAGCCAGTATTGCGCAATCTACTTGCGGTAAATCTTCTACACTTTTAAAGGTCTTTTGCCCCAATATGTTGTCGTTTTTAGGATTGACTACATACAGCTCCCCTTTATAGCCGGTGTCTATCAGATTTTTAAGGGCATTGCCCCCCGGCTTGGTCGTATCGTTTGAACCGCCTACTACTACAATGCTTTTAGGATTAAAGAGTTCTTTTGTCATCATATCAATATATTTTCCTTAGTGTTTCCTAATGTTTAGGAAATTCGACACAAATATAATAAAATGGTGTCTAAAATCTATATTTAATTACTGTTCTTTTTTAAAATATTGGTTTTGATTATACTCTGCAATGTAAAACAGATGATGAAAGCCATTGATATTTACCTATAAAGTGAGATTTGGGGCAACGGTGAACGGCAGTCGCTTGTTAGAAATTTTCAATTAAATGAAAAACATCTTCAAACTGATTAAACTGTTTGCTATATTTGCTAAATTTTAATAGTAGGTAGGATATGAAGAACAGCAGGATTTTGATTAAAAATGCAGTCTTAAATGACAAAAAATGTGATATTCTAATAGATAACGGAATAATTGATACTATAAAAGAGGGTGGCTTGGGCAGAGAGGAGTGGCTAAGCAGTGTTCTTGCTACGCAGCCGCAGGTTATAGATGCTGCCGGAAAGTATATAATCCCCGGATTTGTAAATATGCATACACATTCTGCAATGACGCTTATGAGAGGGTTATGTGAGGATGAGATGTTGCAGACATGGATAAATGCAATATGGAAGGTTGAGGAGAGATTGGATGATGAACTTATCTATTGGGGAACAAAACTGGCCTGTGTAGAGATGCTTAAAACCGGTACCACAACGTTCAACGACCAGTATTGGAGAATAGCTGTTGCAAAAAGGGCGGTTGATGAGATGGGGCTTAGAGGGGTGCATTCATACGTGTTCCTTAACCATTTTGACAAAGATTTGGCACAGAAGCAGAAAAGGGAGTGTTTAGAATACTACGAACAGTTTGCCAAGGAGGGTAAATCGGACAGGTTTACGGTCTCTGTTCATGCTATATATACTGTTGATGCAGACACAATAAAATGGGTCTCTGATTTTGCAAGGCGTAATAATCTGCTTTTGCATATACATCTTGCAGAGACTCAAACGGAGTATGATGATTGCATTGCCAAATATGGAATGACCCCAACGGCATATTTAGAGAGCCTTGGCATTCTGGGGCCTGAGGTTCTTGCGGCGCATTGTGTATGGTTATCGCCTCAGGATATAGAGATAATGGCCAAACATAATGTAAAGGCTGTTCACAATGTTAATTCGAATCTTAAACTGGCAAGTGGATATAAGTTTAAGTATAAGGAGATGAGAGATGCCGGTGTTACTGTCTGCATAGGCACAGACGGTGCGGCTTCCTCTAACAATTTAGATATGTTGGAGGCTATGAAGACCTCAGCCATTTTGCAAAAGGCGTGGAGAAAGGATCCAAAGGCAATGCCTCTTAATGAGCTTATTGATTGTGCAACAGTAAACGGGGCAAAATCGCTCAGATTAAATACAGGTGTAGTGGCTCCCGGATATTTGGCAGATTTTTGTTTGGTGAATGTAAATGATTATGCCTTTACCCCAAACATCAACTTTCTTGCAAATCTCATATACTCGGCAAATTCATCCTGCATAGACACTGTTCTCTGCAATGGCAGGGTTTTAATGAGAGACAGAAAGGTAGAAGGGGAGGAGGAGATTTATGAAAATGTAAATAGAGTTTTTAAGAGATTATTATAATTGTATCCCGATGGGAATTGTTCTGTAGTTTGTCGGGAAGATAAAAAATAAATTGTTATGGATGACAGATTGGTTAGAATAGATGAATCTGCCGCTTTTATTAGGGAAAAGATTGGCGGTAGGAAACCTTTTGCATTGGTGGTTTTGGGCAGCGGACTTGGGAAATTGGCAGAGGCTGTTGAAAATGCGGTTGTTATACCTTATACAACGATACCTCATTTTGCAAAATCTACGGCGGTGGGGCATAAAGGCAATCTTATTTGCGGTGAACTTGGCGGTAAGTTCATATGTGCCATGCAGGGACGTTTCCATTACTATGAGGGTTATCCCATGGAGCAGGTTACATTTCCTGTTAGGGTTATGAAACGTTTGGGGGTTGAGTATATGTTTGTTTCAAATGCTGCGGGTGGCGTAAATTTTGATTATAAGGTTGGAGACCTGATGATTATAAGGGATCATATAAGTCTGTTCCCTAATCCGCTAATAGGTAAAAACTTAGATGAGTTGGGACCAAGATTCCCGGATATGACACGTCCTTACGACCTTAACCTTATAAGACAGATGGAGAGTATTGCAGAGGAAAAGGGGATTGTACTGCACAAGGGGGTCTATCTTGGAAGCAGTGGCCCCACATACGAAACGCCGGCAGAGTACAGGTTCTACAGAATGGCAGGGGCAGATGCTGTTGGTATGTCTACAATCCCGGAGGTGATAGTGGCAAGACATGCCGGCATTCCTGTTTTTGGGATGTCTGTCATAACCAATGAGGCTCATGACGATTTTGCAGAGGATTATGTAAATGACGGGGATGATGTTGTAAAGGCTGCCGATGCTGCTGCAGATAGGATGGGGATGCTGTTTACCGCACTTCTGCAGAGATTGTAGTGGTGCCGGATAAAATTAAAGGAGGATGATTAAATTTTTAAGCCTTTCCAGTGGCAGTAACGGTAACTGCTACTATATTGGCAATGAACATACCGGGTTGTTGATTGATGCAGGTATAGGCCCAAGAAGCATTAAGAAGAGGCTGCATGAGCACGGACTCTCCGTTGATGATATTGAGTTTATACTTGTTACTCATGACCATATAGATCACATAAAGAGCTTAGGTATAGTTGCCCAAAGGTTTAAAGTTCCTGTTTATGCTACGGAAAAGCTGCATCATTCTTTAGATACTCATTTTTGTACACGTTCAAAGCTTTCCGGCTGTGTCCGTAAGACAGTGCTTGGCGAGGAGTCTGTTTATAAAGGGGTTAGATTTACTCCGTTCGAGGTCCCTCATGATGCAACTCAAACCGTTGGCTATTATATAGATTTTTACGGAGTCCATTTTGTATTTATAACAGATGTTGGGGCTGTCACAGATGAGATGATAGATTATTGCAGACGGGCACGTGTACTTATCATAGAATCCAATTATGATTTGGATATGCTTGTGAACGGCTCATATACACCCCTGCTAAAGAATAGAATCTTAAACGGTACAGGACACCTTAGCAACGAGCAGTGTGCATCGGCTATAAAAAGAATCTACAATCATGATCTGGAGAGTATTTTCCTTTGTCATCTGAGTGAGAATAACAATACTCCCGATATAGCATATAAAACAATCGCTTCTGCTCTTGCCCGGATAGGGGTAAAGGTTGGAAGCGATGTTACTTTAGCTACCTTGCCAAGGAGAGAATCCTCTCTTCTCTACACTTTTTAGGGTAAAACAAGTATTTAAATACGATGATTTCTTTATGTAAAATCACCATTTTGAGGTGTTGTGGCTTCAATGCTGCTCACATACGCCAAATTTCCAATCAAAACAAAGCCAAATTTCCAAATATAAATCCGTCATTTTTCCAAATAATCTTCAGCAATGCTTTGAATTACAAAGCAATGTGCTATCTTTGCACCAAAATACAATTCTATGGAATATAAAAATCGAATAGCAGATCAACTGCTACGTGATAAATTAGAGGCGATGGGTGCTGTCTTGATAGAAGGTCCCAAGGCTTGTGGCAAAACAACTACAGCAGAGCAACAGGCTAAAAGCATTATTTATATGGATGACCCTACCAAACAGCAGCAATACAAACAGATGGCGCAAACAAATATTAGCTTTTTGCTTGAGGGGGACACTCCCCGTTTGATTGATGAATGGCAGGAAGTACCTCAATTTTGGGATGCTATCCGATTTGAGGTAGACCATAGAGACGAGGATGGACAATTTATGCTTACGGGGTCTGCGGTACCTGCTGACGCCAAAGATATTCGTCATACAGGTACCGGAAGATATGGATGGCTTACTATGCGCCCTATGAGTTTATGGGAATCCGGAGACTCTACGGGGGAGATAAGCCTATCGGATTTATTTCTTATGCCGGATAAAATAGGAGCCTTGAATAAACTTACATTACCGATGCTGGCATTTGTTGTTTGCCGTGGAGGGTGGCCTAAAGCCTTACAAAAGAAAACAGAAAAGGCAGCACTATTGCAAGCAACAGAATATTATAAAGCTGTTACGAATAGCGATATATCACGAGTTGATAATGTAAAACGTGATGCAGAACGAGCAAAGAGAATTATGCGTTCCTATGCCAGGCATCAGGGGGCACAAGCAAGTATTGCTACAATACTTGCAGATATATCAACAAATGAGCCAGAAGATG